>NZ_CP016753.1:1200000-1517393 GCF_002240055.1 Leptotrichia sp. oral taxon 498
CTTCACTATTTGAGCCAAAAAATACAAGGGAACAAAGAAAAAAAGCTACAGCTGCAAAAATTGGAACTTATCCAGAATCACATAAATGTATAAGACATTACGACGACCAAATCAAATTTATTTACGATTGGTTAGGAAATTCGACTCCTAATGATAAAAATGGACTTAGAACTCCAAGTAAACCAACTGTGATGTTAGTTAAATAAAATTATGTTTAAATTTTTAAAATAAAAAAGAAAATATCTTAAAAATTAGATATTTTCTTTTTTTCATTATTTTTTATTATTTTTTTTTTACTATTTTTTATCAAATATAAAAAATGGAATGATTTTGAAAACTAAAATAAACAAAATTATATAAAAACTAAAAATGAATAAAATCGAAAATTTTTGTGAAACTCCAATTTGAAGCAGTGGAATTTTACTTCCAGCGTAAATAAATCCTTCAAATGAACCAAAAACAATTTTTGTGATAAATACTAAAATTGAATTTAAAAATGTTATTTTTAATATATTTACAAGCATTATAAAAAATAAAATTTGAATTACAATCGTTCCAATTGGCACACCAATTATATTTAATAAGAAAGAAAATAATGGCAATTTTTGAAAATAATATAAAAATAAAGGAATACTCGTAAATTGAATTACAAAACTTAAAAACATTAAGTCAACAGTATTTCTTAAAATTTCATTTTTTATTTTAGAAAAAATTGACTTTTCAAAAAATTTTTTTATTGGTGGATACACAAAGATAATAGCAATTACCGCCATATAAGAAAGCTGCATTGAAATATCAAAAATCGAATAAGGATTTAGTACAACATTTACAACAAACGATATTAAAAGTGATTTTTTACTCTCTTCTTTCTCAAATAAAATTCTCGCTAAAATCATCATCGCACCCATGATATAAGCTCTTAAAATCCCTGGAGAAAATCCTATCAATGCACAGTAAAATGTCAAAATAACGAGAGCAAAAATATATTTTGGACGATATGCCAGCGAAATCATGTCCAAAAGTTTGACAATTCCAATGATGACAAGGGAAATATGCGTTCCAGAAATCACAATTAAATGTGCAAGTCCCGTATATTTGAATTTATCTTTCATATCTTTTGAAACTTCAGATTTTTCTCCTAAAATCGCTGCTTTTGAAAAAGCGTAGAGGTTGTCTTCAGTCAAAAATAAATCGTCAAAAATATTTAAAATATATTTTCTAAAAATATTTAGTTTTGACTCTTTCCAACCAATTATTTTTCCATCAAAAGTTGTATAATTATTTTTTGTCGTAATTCTTTTTACATCAAAGTTTATCAAATAAGTCCCGTATTCAAAATTTTTTGTATTTTTTATGGATGCCTGATTTTTTAAATATTTGTTATTTATTTTCAAAATGCTTCCACGACTTCCATCCATTTTTACATAAAGAATTTTTTCCCCTTTTAAATCACCTTTAAAAGTTACAAAATTAAGATAAAAAATAAAGATTATAACACCAACTAAAAATAAAATAATAATTTTAAAATTATTTTTTATCTCTTCAATTCCAATTTTTTTATTGAAAAAATTTAAAAAATTTTCTTTTTCTTTTTGAAGTCTTTTTTGTAATTCAACTTTTTTCTTTTCTTTTTCTTGAAATTTTTTCATTTGTAAATCATATTCTTCAAGAGAACTATTTTTTTGTGTTTTTTTATTTTTTTGAATTTCTACTTTTTTAAAATTAATTTTATCAAAATCCCTTTTTTTCATTTAAATTTCTTCTTCCCACAAACTTGCTTTCAAATAATCTTCGTTCAACTTTATTGGAATTTTTGCACGATAAATGCTTATAATCGGATATTTTGCTGCATTTATTGTGTTTGTAGAAATTCTGTAATATATTTTTTCGCCTTTTTTATCCAAAAGATAAATTGAAAATCCTTTTTCAAAATTGCCTTCATTTGTGGTATTTCTCAAAAAATCGGCATTTTTATTGGAATTGTTTGTCATATAAGACAGATTATCTGAAATTTTTAATTTATCAATTATCTCTTTTTTTCCTTTGACATTATCTAAAAAATATGCCATTTTTTCAGATATTTTGAAATCCAATGTATAAATTTTTTTATTATATTGCGCATATTGCTGAATCTTACGGATAAAGCTACTTATATTTCGCTTCTGGATTGCAAATTCTTGGAGCTGTTTTTGTTTTTGTAAATTATTTGAAATAGCTAAAAATAAAATAGCTACGATTGAAATGTATAACAAAACCTCAACAAGAGTAAATCCGCTTGATTTATTCTCGTTCATTTTAACCGTCCCCTTCTCTTTTTTATTTCTTTTTTTATTTCTCCCCTTGATTTTATTATACAATAAAAATTAATAAAAATCAATATATAATTAATTTATTTTTAACTTAAAAAACTATCTCAAAAATTTAAATTTTAAGATAGTTTTTTTGTATTATTATTTTTTTATTATTCTTCTACTGAATAGTCAATCGACGCTAGTCTTCTGTAATAATTCCAAGTTGCTCTTGAATCACTCATATTAGCTTCAAGTAATACTTTCGCTTTTTCTGGGAATTCTTTTGCAAGTGTTGCGTATCTTCTTTCACCCAATAAAAATTCCTCATATTTATCCCAAGCAGGACTTCTTGAATCTAATTGCAATGGATTTTTACCTTTTGCAACCAACTGTGGATCAAATCTGAATATTGGCCAATATCCAACTTCTGTAGCTAATTTTTCTTCTGACATAGCTTTACCCATACCTGTTTTAATTCCGTGTTCGATACAAGGCGAATATGCTATAATTATTGAAGGTCCTTTGTAATTTTCAGCTTCTCTTATCGCTTTTAATGCTTGGTTTTGATTTGCTCCCATTGAAATTTTTGCAACATATATATTTCCATATGTCATAAGCATTGCTGCCAAATCTTTTTTCTTAGATGGTTTTCCTGATGCGGCAAATTTTGCAACAGAACCTGTTCTTGATGATTTAGATGCTTGTCCTCCTGTATTTGAGTAAACTTCCGTATCAAGTACCAAAATATTTACATCTTGTCCTGACGCAAGTACGTGGTCAAGTCCGCCAAATCCGATGTCATAAGCCCATCCATCTCCACCAAAAATCCAAATTGATTTTTTAACTAAATATTGTTTTAATGCTATCATATCATCAATTTTTGCTTTAATTTCAGCATCAGTTGCAGCTTTACTTTCTTTTTCAAGCAATTCTACCAATTTATCTCTAATTTCAGCTGTTTTATCTCCATTGTCAAAATTTTCGATAAAGTTATTAAACAATTCTGCCAATTCTGGTGAAACTTTTTCTTTAATTTCTTCCATATTTTCCAAAATTCTTTGTCTGATCGTATCGATTGCGTGATGCATTCCAAATCCGTATTCTGCATTATCTTCAAATAGTGAAGAAGCCCAAGCTGGTCCACATCCACTCTCAGCTGTCGTATACGGTGTTGAAGGAACTGAAGCTCCATAAATTGAAGAACATCCTGTCGCATTTGCAACCATCATTCTTTCACCAAATAACTGAGTTACTAATTTTATGTAAGGAGTTTCTCCACAACCTGCACACGCTCCAGAAAATTCAAATAACGGTTTTGCAAATTGTGAACCCTTTACAGTATTTTTACCTAAAATTTTATCTTTGTATGAAACATTGTTAAATAAATAGTCTGTATATTCAACTTCATTTTTTTCAATTTGTGATTCAATAGGTTTCATAACGATTGCTTTTCCTTTTGGTGCAGGACAGACATCTACACAGACGCTACATCCTGTACAATCAAGAGTCGACACTTGAATTTTAAATTTCAAGTCATTCATTCCACGACCCATTGCTTTAATTGTAGGCATTCCTTCTGGTGCTTTAGATATTTCTTCTTCATCTATTAAAAATGGTCTGATTACAGCATGTGGACAAACATATGCACATTGATTACATTGTATACACATATCTGGCTGCCATTCAGGAACTTCTGAAGCAACTCCTCTTTTTTCATAGTTAGCTGTTCCGCTTTTGAATGTACCGTCGACCATTCCGTTTTCAACGATTGCAGATACCGGCAATTCATTACCTTTCATTAAATTAATTGGGTCAACGATTCTTTTTATAAACTCTGGTTTTGCTTCATCTATAATTTTTTCATCAACTTCTAAATTTGCCCATTCTGGTAATACTTCCACTTCTTCCAGTCCATCTGTTCCTTTGTCAATCGCATTCCAGTTTTTCTGGACTATGTCGTCCCCTTTTCTACCGTAACTTTTTTTAGCGTATTCTTTCATGTATTCTTTAGCTTCTTCATAAGGAATTACATTTGCTAAATTGAAAAATGCCGATTGCATAATTGTATTTGTTCTATTTCCCAAACCGATTTCTTTTGCCAATTTTGTCGCATTTATGATGTAAAATTTAGCTTTTTTAAGTGCTAACGCTCTTTTAACTTCATTCGACAGGTGTTTAACTAATTTTTCCTTGTCCCAAATTGTATTTAATAGAAATGTTCCACCTTCTTTTAATCCTGAGATCATATCGTATTTTCCAAGATATGCAGCCACAGAACAAGCGACAAAATCTGGTCTAGTTACCAAATATGTCGAACGAATTGGCTTTCTACTGAATCTTAAGTGGGAACGAGTAACTCCTCCCGCTTTTTTAGAGTCATATGCAAAATATCCTTGTGCATACAAATTTGTTTTATCCCCGATAATTTTAATTGAGTTTTTATTCGCCCCAACTGTTCCATCTGAACCAAGTCCATAGAATAGACATTCTTTTACATCATCATTTCCTGTAAACACTTCTTCTTCCAAAGCTAGTGAAGTAAATGTTACGTCATCAATAATTCCTATTGTAAAGTTATTTTTTATTTCTTTTTGCGCCAAGTTTTTATAAACTGCGACTATTTGTTCAGGTGTTGTATCTTTTGAAGAAAGTCCATATCTTCCTCCAACAATTTCAGGCGCATTTTCTTTTCCATAATAAAGCGCTTTAATATCTGTGTATAAAGGTTCTCCAACAGCACCTTGCTCTTTTGTTCTATCCAAAACTGCAATTTTTTTAACTGATTTTGGCATTGCATCAAAGAAATATTTGCTTGAAAAAGGTCTATATAAGTGTACATTTAAAACTCCTACATTTTCTCCTTTTGCGTTCAAATAATCTACTACTTCTTTTATTGTTTCATTTACTGATCCCATTGCAATTATTACTCTTTCAGCATTTTCTGAACCGTAATAAACAAATGGTGCATATTTTCTTCCAGTATATTCGCTTATTTTTTGCATATAGTCATTTATTATGTCTGGTACCGCTTCATAGTATTTATTTTGAGCTTCTTTTGCCTGAAAATAAATATCGTCATTTTGCGCTGTTCCACGAGTTACAGGATTTTCTGGGTTTAACGCTTTTTGTCTGAATTCATGCAAAGCATCTCTATCGATTAAACTTTCCAAAAATTTATAATCCATAACTTCCACTTTGTTAATTTCGTGAGAAGTTCTAAATCCATCAAAAAAGTGTAATGTTGGAACTTTAGATTTTAGTGCTGAAAGATGTGCCACTGCTGCTAAATCCATAACTTCTTGCACAGAGCTTGTTGCAAGCATAGCCCAGCCAGTCATTCTCGCTGAATAAATATCTTGGTGATCTCCAAATATTGAAAGTGCATGGGAAGATAGCGAACGAGCTGCCACATGCATAACTCCTGGCAACAATTCCCCTGCGATTTTATACATATTAGGCAACTTTAAAAGTAGCCCTTGTGATGCAGTAAAAGTCGTAGTCAGTGCTCCCGCTTGAAGTGAACCGTGAACCATTCCTGCAGCTCCTGCTTCTGATTGCATTTCCACAACTTTAACTGGTTTTCCAAATATATTTTTTTGTCCGTATGCCGCCCATTGGTCAATTACTTCAGACATAGTTGATGACGGCGTAATTGGATAGATTCCTGCTACTTCAGTAAATGCGTATGCCACATGTGCCGCAGCCATATTTCCATCCATTGTTTTCATTTCTTTAGCCATTTTTCCCTCCAAAAATTAAAATTTCATAGATTTTCTATGATTTTATCAAATACATTTTATAATTAAATTAATAGAAATAATTTCTATTATCTAATTTAATAAATTATCCACAATTTTATTAAATTTTATCTTCAAATATATATTTTTAGAAAAAATAATTATATAAAAATGATTTGATTTTTAACAACTACTAATACAAATTGTAATATCTTTTTTCTTGGTTGTCAAGTATTATTATATATTTTTTAAACTATTTTTGTCAATTAATTTTTTTATTGAAATTTTCAAATTTTTTCTGATTTATGTTCCACAATATTTTTTATTATAAGAATAACTATTGAAACTAAAACAAGTATTGATGATACTGCAAACGCTGAGGTTATCGCATCCGATGTTCCCGATAAATAAAGCGCATCTATTTCAAGCGGCAATGTAAATGTTTTTCCCCTTGCCTTTGACAGAGCATTTACTGCACCAAATTCTCCTAAAGCTCTTGCTGTACAAAGTATTATTCCGTAAAAAAGTCCCCATTTTATCTGCGGAAAAGTTATTTTTCTAAAAATCGTGAACCCACTTGCTCCCATCAACGCTGCTGCTTCTTCTTCAGCTTTTCCTTGTGCATTCAAAATCGGAATAATTTCTCTTGCAATAAACGGAAATGTGACAAAGATTGTAGCAAGAATTACTCCTGGAATTGCAAATACAATTTTTATATCTAGGACAAAAAATTGATTTATTTTTTCAATAATCGCATTTGCCCAGCCCATTCGACCAAAAGTCATAATAAAGGCAAGTCCCGCTATTAAAGGAGAAATTGAAAAGGGAATATCAATTAATGTCGCAAGAATATTTTTTCCACGAAAAGAAAATTTTGTTATTAGCCACGCAACTGTCACTCCAAAGACAGTATTTACCAAAACTGCTGAAACTGTAGCAATTATTGTAACTTTTAATGCTGATAAGACATTTTTATCCGTTATGCTGCTAAAATAAAACTTCCAGCCTTTTTGAAGTGAATTTAGAATTATTGAAGCGAGTGGCAGCAAAAGCATTGTAAATACAAATAAAAAACTTATTGTGATAAGAACATATTTTATTATATTATTTTCTTTTTTCATCATTATTTTCTCCATTTTTTATTTTTTAAATACAAATATGTTTATGCAAATAAACACAATTTTTTTTTCTTTTTCATTTTCTCTATTTTTTACTTTTTAAATATTATTTGTTCTTTTAAATTGTTTCATTTGCACCATATTTATTAAAAACAGCAAAATAAAAGAAATTACTAACATAAGTAAAGCTATTGCCGTTGCTGATGGATAATCCACATAATTTAATTTTTGCATAATTACATATGAAATAACTTGCGTGTGTTCTTTAAAACTGTTTCCAGAAATATAAATTACACTTCCATACTCGCCAATTCCTCTTGAAAAAGCCAATCCAAATCCTGTGAGAAGCGCAGGTTTTATCTCGGGAAAAATCACTTTAAAAAAAGTCGTAGTTTTATTTGCACCCAAAATATATGCGGCTTCTTCATATTGACCGTCCAGTTTTTCCAAAATTGGCTGGACACTCCTCACAACAAAAGGAATTCCGACAAATATTAAGGCTATAACAATCCCTATATGAGTGTACGAAATCTTTATTCCAAATTTTGCAAAATACTTTCCAACCATTCCCGTATTCGAATACATTTTCGCAAGAGTTATTCCTGCAACAGCTGTTGGAAGCGCAAAAGGAAGTTCTAGAAGTCCATCTAAAAATCTTTTTCCAAAAAAATCATATTTTACAAGAACCCAAGCTAAAATTAAGCCAAAAATGCAGTTTACAACCGCTGCTAAAAAAGAAAGTGAAATACTTGTAAACAAAGCATAAACAACTGATTTTTGCGAAATTAACTTCCAAAACTGACTCGGCGACAATTTAAACGAATAAATCAGTATTGAAACAAGCGGGATTAAGACCAAAACTGAAAGCATCGCAAGTGTTATTCCAAGTGATAAATTAAATCCAGGAATTGTCGCTTTAGCACTTTTTTTTACAAAAAAACTTTTCTTTAATTTTAATAACATCTTCCACTTCCTTTCTATTCTATTCTATATTTTAACCTATATTTTAATTTTCCATAATTTTGTCAAAAATTTTACCTTCTTCAAAAAATTTCTCATAAACTTTTTTCCATCCACCAAAATCTTTTATTGTTGTTAGTTTCATATTCAAATTAAATTTATCCTTATATTTCTCAAGTATTTCTTTATTATACGGTCTATATCCGCTTTGTGCTATAATATTTTGAGCTTTATCCGAATATAAATACTCCAAATATTTTTGGCTAATTTGAAAATTTCCATTTTTCTTTGCAATCTTATCAACTACAGCAACCGTCGGCTGAGCTAAAATACTTATAGTCGGATAAACAATCTCAAAGTCATTTGGATATTCTTTCACTGTTGCAAGTGCTTCATTTTCCCAAGAAATAAGCACATCTCCTTGTCCATTTTCCACAAAAGTTGTAGTTGCAGCTCTAGCCCCAGAATCCATAACCGCTACATTTTTATAAATTTTTTTCACAAATTCACTAATTTTATTCTCATTATTATTTCCAAATTTTTTCATTCCATAAGACCAAGCCGCCAAAAAATTCCAACAAGCTCCTCCACTGCTTTTTGGATCTGGAGTTATGACTTTTACTCCATTTTTTGTCAAATCATCCCAATCTTTTATATTTTTAGGATTTTTCCGTCGAACGAGAAACACAATTGTCGAAGTATATGGCGAAGAATTTCCTGGAAAATTATTTATCCAGTTTTTTCCTAATAAATCAACTTTTTCCAAAAGCGAAACATCATTTTCTAGCGCCAAAGTTACAACATCCGCATCAAGCCCTTCAATTACAGAACGAGCTTGAGAACCTGAACCACCGTGAGACTGCACAATTCTTACATCTTTTCCATATGTCTTTTTATAATATTCTGAAAATTCCTTGTTATATTTTTCATATAATTCACGAGTTGGATCATATGAAACATTTGTAATTTCTATTTGAGATTTTTTATTTTTAATTTTAGCATTTTGTCTTATAATTCCAATTGTATATAAAATTATTGCTGCAAAAATAAGAATTATTGGTATTTTAAAATTTTTTATTCCCATTTTTCCCCCTTTTGTGCTATATCACATAAGAGTAATCGGTGCTCACAACTCTTCTATAAGTTTCAAATTTCGCCCATTTATTATGAATTTCAGAAATATTTTTATTTTTTTGCCAGTCTTCTAAAAAGTCTTGCATATCCTGTTTTTTATTGATATTTAGTGCACATCCCCCTGTATCTACAAGCGGAAGTCCTGTGTAATGATAATCAGAAAGTTTAATTATATCAAAAATTTTATAATTTCTCACAAGCACTGCTGCGCCATCTTCAACTGAAATAATGTCAAAATATTCTGGATATTCAAAACTATCCCCTTTTCCAGTAATTTTGTCATCCACAAAATAAGTTTTTTTATTTTCTTCAGATTTAGAAAGTCTTGCGTTTTTTAAGTCAAAATACATTTCTTCAAAAATATAACCATTTTTTATAACTATGTCATCTTTTTGAAAATACGGTATTTCTTCGCTAACTTTCACATTTTCCACAACTCCAGCGGCAGCCGTCTGATGTGACAATCTATCAATTAAGATAAGTTCTCCCAAAACCTTATTTTTCTTAAATTTATCAACTATCACTTTATCCGAAAACTCTATTTCACAAAGTGCAATTTCATTTTTAGTTATTGAATCTATTTTTATCTTTTCTCCAGTATTTACATCAATTTGGTATTCAACTTTTTTAATTATCGCAGGAATTTTTTTAGTTCCAATTTTTGCCAAATACTCTTTTCCAATTGTCAATTTATCATCGTCCATCCAAAGCAATGTTGCACTTATATTTTTTGATGCAAAAAGTTCATTATTGTCAGTTATAACCGAACCACGGCTCACATCCACTTCCCTATCCAGCTGAATAGTTACTGCTTGTCCTACAAAAGCGCTATCTACGGTTTTATCTCCATTTAAAATTGATTTTACAACGGCAGTTTCATTACTTGGCAGCACAGTTACAGTTTGTCCAACTTTCACTTCACCGCTCTCGATTTGCCCTTGAAATCCTCTAAATTCATGATTTGGTCGACAAACTCTTTGAATTGGGACATAAAAAGATGAATTTTTATCTTCGCTTGTAACATCGACTGTTTCCAAATATTCAAGAACACTCTCACCTTTGTACCATTCCATATTTTTTGATTTTGTTGTAACATTGTCACCTTCAGTTGCACTCACAGGTATAATTTTAATATTTTCTAAATTAAGTTCTCTTGCAAGTTCATTAATCTGTGCCACAATTTCGTCAAACTTTTCTTTGCTATAATCTGCCAAATCCATTTTATTTACCGCAAAAACAAAATATTTAATTCCGACTAAAGAACAAATTCTTGTGTGTCTTCTAGTTTGAATTAAAACTCCTTTTGTGACATCTAAAAGTAAAATTGCAACTTGTGCAAAGGATGCCCCAACAGCCATATTTCTAGTATATTCCTCATGACCAGGAGTGTCTGCCACTATAAAACTTCTCTTATCTGTCGTAAAATAACGATATGCCACATCTATCGTTATCCCCTGCTCTCTTTCTGCAATAAGTCCATCCAGAAGTAGCGAATAGTCGATTGCACCGCCTCTTGAACCAACTTTACTGTCCAAAATAAGTGCTTCTTCCTGATCCGCATAAAGTAATTTGGAGTTGTATAAAATATTTCCAATTAAAGTGGACTTCCCGTCATCCACACTTCCGCAAGTTATAAATTTCAATAATTTTGCCATTAAAAATACCCCTCTCTTTTTCTTTTTTCCATGCTTCCAGCACCGTTATCGCTGTCAATGACACGGCTTGTACGCTCTGATTCCACCGAACTTAATGTTTCATCTATTATTTCTTCCAAAGTTACGGCATTTGATTCAACAGCACCTGAAAGCGGGTAATCTCCAAGCGTTCTAAATCTTACCATTTTCATTTCAGGAACTTCTCCGTCATTTAATCTCATTCGCTCGTCATCCACCATAATTAAATTTGATCCTCTTTTTACAACAGGTCTTTCCTTTGCTGAATAAAGCGAAACTATTGGTATATTTTCTCTTTTTATGTATTCCCAAATATCTTTTTCAGTCCAATTTGAAATTGGAAAAACACGGATACTTTCCCCTTTATTTATTTCAGTATTATAAAGTTTCCACATCTCAGGTCTTTGATTTTTTGGATCCCAAGCCTGATTTGAATTTCTAAATGAAAAAATTCTCTCTTTTGCCCGACTTTTTTCTTCATCTCTTCTTCCACCACCAAATGCGGCAGTAAATCCATATTTATTAAGTGCTTGTTTTAACGCCTGAGTTTTCATTATGTCTGTAAAAGACGAGCCGTGGTCAAAAGGATTGATATTTTTTTCAACGCCTTCAGGATTAATGTATTCAAGCATCTCAATCCCCAACTCTTTTGCCCTCCTATCTCGAAACTCTATCATCTCTCGAAATTTCCAAGTCGTGTTCACATGTAAAAACGGAAATGGCGGTTTTTCTGGATAAAATGCCTTCATTGCCAAATGCAGCATAACAGAACTGTCTTTTCCAATTGAGTAAAGCATAACTGGATTTTCACATTCCGCCGCTACTTCTCTTATGATATATATCGCTTCTGCTTCTAATTCATCTAAATGAGATAATTCTTTCATATTTTACTCTCCTTTTCTTTTTTTTATTATAAATAATTTTTACGTTTACTTTTATTTTTCATAGCTCATTATCGCATATAACATTTGTACAATCAATTGTATATACAAATTAATTAGACTTAATTTTACTTTGATTTTCAAAATTATTTTAAGATATATTATATTAAAATCATAATTTGCTATTTTTAAGAATAAAAATTAAATTATACTATTACCCATTTAAAAAGCGAAAATTATATCTTATACTAAACCCCATTTGAATAACGAATACATTATAAATCTTTTTATTAGATTAAATCTGATATTTTCTTTTAAATAATTAAAATAAATATTCACTTTTTAAACAGGGAATAGTATTAATTATTTAGAAATATTAAGTCTTTTTTCCTTGTTGAAAAAATTTTAATAAATTGGTTATTCAAATGAGATTTAGTATTAATAAAAAAAGACCGGTTAATACTATATTTAACCTAATCTTTTTACAAAATAAGTGAACTACTCCCACTTGTAGAAGAGGGAGCTTCTTGGGAAGTATCTGCTTTTGCTAGCCAAATATATTTACCAAGCTCAAAGGTCTGTCCCTGCCCTGACTATGAATATTATACCATATAAGAGCTGTTATTTCAAGCTATATTCTGCAATTCATCTCCCACTTATAGAAGAAGGAGACTTCTTGCTAAATATTGTTAAAATTTTAATGATAACTTTTATTTTTCATAATTGTGGTCGTATCTTATACACGCTGTTCTCGAACCCATTTCACATAAATATCCATCACAACCAACTAATGACATCATTGTTAGAATAATAACAATTAGTTTAAATAATTTTGACATTCTTATTTCCCCCTTAAAAATATAAAACGCTCAATTTATTTTAATTATATCACTTTAAAATTATATTTTTATTATTTTTTAATTTTTTATTAATTATAAATCAAAAAAAATTTTATTATCCAAAATTATATTTTCTAATATTTATTTGCATCTTTTCTATTGATGTCAATCACTTGAGTTGTACCATCCCTTTTTTCAATTATCCAGCTCAGAATATCGCCTTTTTCCTTCGTTACCATTGTACTTCCATTTCCTCCGATGTCAGCTCCTAAAAAAAATGAAATTGCTTGCACTGGACATTCTTTTACGCATGAAACGCAGCCCCAGCAGTCTTTTGGATATTTCATAACCGCTTTTTTATTATCCATTTTTAAATCAGTCATTTCTATCAAAGTTCCTGGACAGACTTGTGTGCATTTTGTGCAGCCTATACACTTTAATGGATCAATTACTATGCTCATAGAAATCCTCCTTCACTATTTCTCTTGTAAAAACTTCCAACTTATCATTTATCAATTTTGAATTAACATATTTAAAAAATTTCTCGTCCATTTTTGGATGATCCAAATTTTCATTAAATGTGTGCCATCTCGTCTCTTTTCGGTAAAGCAAATGTGCAATTAATGACTTACAAACTAAAAGTCTATCTTTTAATTCATATGCAAACATCAAATCATGCATATCTTCCGCTTTTGCACCTTTTGAAAGTTCGATTAGCTGAGAAATTTTTTCATCCGCCAATTTTAACTGTTTTTCATTAAACTGATAATTTGTAGAAATTCCTCCAGCGTATTCGTCCATCACTTTTTGCATTCCCTCTTCCAAATCTTCTATTGAAAATTCATTTATCTTATTTTTCTCAAAATTTAAAATATTTTCATATTCTTTTATTATTTTCTCAGATTGTTCAGAAAAATTTTGATTTTCTTTATTTTTTTCATTTTCCAAATTTATCTTTGAAATTACGTCAAGTGCAGCAATTTCCCCTTCTGCCAATGCTCCTGTGACATATTTTTGTGGAAAGCCTCCAGCTACATCTCCTGCTGCATAAAGACCTTTTACAGTCGTCTCTCTATTCGTATTTATCCAAAATCCACTCGCTGTGTGTCCTCCAACTATGTAAGGCTCTGTTCCTTGAATTTCAACATCCTGCTCATTTGGATTTTTCCCGCTCTCTATCCATTTAAGCGTCTGACTTGGCGCCATATTTAAATACGCTTTTAACAAACTTTTACTTTCTTCATCGGTAATTCCACTCGTCTTTAAATAACATGGACCATTTCCCAGCTGATTTTCCTTAACTGTTCCATAAACCCGCTCACTCGTTGTAATTCCGTATTTATCCTCATATACAAAGCCTCTTGAGTTTACTTGCTTTGCTCCAACTCCCTGTGCAATCGTTCCAGTTGGTGCAATCGTGTCTTTACATCTAAGCGCAATAAATCTCATTTCAAAAGTTGTCATCTCTGCTCCAGCTTTTATTCCCATTGCATATCCAGCACCCGTGTTAAATGGCGGATACCACATTTTATGTCTGGAAAAGCCTGGATTATTTGGCTTATAAAGTCCAGAAGCTCCTCCTGTCGCAACAATCACTTTTTTTGCTAAAATTTTATAAGCCGCATTTTCTATTATAGAAAAACCTACCGCTCCTTTAATTTCGCCATTTTCTGTGATTAAGTCTGTTATATTTACAGTATTTAATACTTTTACATTTTTAGACTTTTTCACAGCATTGGCAAGTATCGGTTTAAAATTTTCTCCATTTATTTTAATATTTCTATTTCCACGGTTGACATATTCCCCGTTTGCATCTTTCAAAATTACAAGTCCTAATTTTTCAACCTCAGCCGTAATTTCGTTGAATCTATTTGCAGCGGTTAAAACCAAATCTTTTCTCACAATTCCATTTGCATCTTTTATCGTGTAATCTACATAATCTTGCGGTACCCTGCCTTTCACATTATACGCATTAATGGCATTGATTCCAGCTGCAAGACATCCGCTTCTTTTAATATTCGCTTTTTCTACAACAAGCACCGATAAATCAGAGTTTTTGCTAATTGTTACAGCCGCATAGCAACCAGCTGTTCCACCCCCGATAATTAGCACATCCGTTTCAAGTTCTTTTACTTTTAGCACATTAAACCTCCTTTTTATAAGTTTTTAAATTACGACATCGTTTTGATTTCGAGTATTTGCATTTTCCAAAATTTTCACTTTTTCGTCATTATCAAAAACAAAAGCACGATAAATATATACATTCACTTCTTCATTATTGAAAACCGCATCTTCTTCAATTTTTCTATTCCCTTTTATTAGAATCCCGTTAACTCTAACTCCAACTTCTACTTCTTTTCCACGAAAAAGTGTATATTCCACAACCCCTTTTTCAGTCGAAGCCGAATATCTAAATCGCTCCCCATTTTTTATAATCGTAACATTTTCTGCTCTAATTATCGCTTTTGAATTATTTTCCAAATGTTCAAATCCCTTAAATTTATTTATGCTCTCAAGCTCAATCGGATTTCCCATAAATTTTGCCACAAATGCAGTTTTTGGATTACTGTAAATTTCTTTGGGAGAACCCACTTGCTCAATTCTCCCTTTATTTGTGACAATTATTTCATCAGCAACTTCTATCGCTTCTTCTTGGTCGTGTGTCACAAAAATACTCGTAATTCCAACTTTGTCAATGGTTTTGCGAAGCCAGTTTCTAAGCTCCTGTCTAACTTTGGCATCAATTGCAGCGAAAGGCTCGTCTAACAAAAGAAGTTCTGGATTTGGTGCTAATGCCCTTGCAAAAGCCACTCTTTGTCTTTGTCCACCAGACAGCTGATTTGGATAACGATCTCCCAAATTTTCAATATTTACAAGTTTCATAAGTTTTTTAACTCTCTCTTTTATGACACTTTTTTTTTCCTTCATAATTTTTAGTCCAAACGCAATATTGTCAAAAACAGTCATATACCGAAAAAGCGCATAATTTTGAAACACAAAGCCAATTCCTCTTTTGCTTGGTGAAATATCATTTACAACTTTTTTGTCAATGATTATCTCTCCTGAATCAGGAGTTTCAAGTCCCGCAATCATTCGCAAAATTGTTGACTTTCCACTTCCAGAAGGTCCTAACAATGCTACTAATTTTCCTTTTTTTATTCCTAAATTGATGTCATTTGACGCTTTGTAGTCATTGTACATCTTATTCACATCTTTTAATTCAACATACATGATTTTCCCTCCCTTTTCTTTATTCTACCAAGCCTTTTCGGCATCAATTTTACGAAATTCGTTAAAATCAACATTTTTTACTTCAATTTCTTTGTAATCTTCAATTAATCCAAGAAATCTATCTTCATTTGCAAATTTTTCAAATTCAATATTTTCATTTTTTATAATATTTGCAATATCTTCAAGAAAATATGGTATTTTATTTGCTTTTATTTCTCCCAAATTTTCATTAAGTTTAACAGTTTTTCCACTAAATTCTCCCCTTGCAAAAATTGCAAAATATTCCCCATCTTTTTTTCTTCTTCCACTAAAACCAAGTCTAGCGATTTGCGGAGTTGCACAAGAATTTGGACATCCAGTAACTTTTATTTGTGGCAAATAATTTGTAAGCTCTCTTTTTTCATCGTTGTCAAAAAATTCAAAAATGTAGTCCAAAATTGGCGGAGTATCCAAAATTCCAACATTACAAGTCGTACTCCCAATACAAGAATATGAACTGTAAAATTCATTTCCTCCGTAATATTCGCTCATAATTTCTTTTAATTTTAATACATCTTCTTTTTTAAGTCCACGAACCAAAATACTTTGAAAACTTGTAAGTTTCAATTCAACTTTGTAATCCAAATTTTTTACAAATTCAATTAATTTTTCTCCATCTTCCTTATAAATATTTCCTCTCGCAGGTCTTAAATAATATCCGTATTCTCCTTTATACTTTCCTGCCACGATATTTTTTTCATTTTTCAAGAATTCGTCGTTTTTAATACTTTCATCCGTATTTTCTTCACTAGAAAATATTTTTATTTTTTCTAATTCTTTTTCTCTATCCAAAATTTCTCTTTCTTCAAGCAATTTTCTCGTATAAATTTTAAGGCTGTCCCCTTTTTCTGCATAAAAATTAGAAATATATTCGTTACACAATTCCAAGAATTTCTCTTCCCCTAAATTTAGCAAAACATAACGAAGTCTTGCTCTAGCACGAATTTTACGATTTCCATGGTCATTAAACACATTTCTTATTGCATGAATATAATACAAAAATTCGTCTTCTTCAATAAATTCCCTTAAAACAATCGAATTAGTCGAAATTGGTCCAATTCCTCCGCCAACATACACTCTAAATCCTTTTTTCCCGTCTTGAATAACCGCTTGAAAACCAATGTCATTTATTTTCACATAAAGTGAATTTTCTTCTTTATTTGAAAAAGCAATTTTATATTTTCTCGGTAAGTGCATAAATTCGCGACCGTTTAAAATGTAGTCAGTAACAATTCTAGCATGAGGCGAAACGTCAAAAACTTCTTCTTCAAATCCAGTTGTTTCGGGAGTAATTACAGCTCTGGTTGAATCTCCGCAAGTCGCTTTTGTAAAAAATCCTCTTTTTGAAATAACCTCCAAAATTTTTGGTAAATTTTCTTTTTTCATTCCGTGTAGCTGAAAATCTTGTCTAGTTGTAAGATGAAGTCTTCCATCACAATATTTTTGCACAACGTCTAATAAATATTCAAAGTCTTCAATGTCTATTTTACTTTCAAAAAATCGAGGTCTTGTCATATAAGTATCTTTAATCCTACCTTCGGTATAAAGTGCAAACGAAGTTCTAAGTTTATTCCACTCCTTTTCTTTTTCCTTGTCTTCAAAAGATTCTTGAGTCAGATTTAAAATAAAATCCAGCTCTTTTTTCTCTCTCTCTTTCTGATAGTTTTCAATTTCCTTAAAATCATTCAATTTCATATTTTTCCCTCCAAAAATTTTTTTATTTAATAAAAAACTATTTATCCACAATTATTTTTTATTTATTATATACTTTTTTACATTATTTTATAATTGTATATACAAAAATAAGCCTATATTTTAAATTTGTATAAAATGATTGTCAAAGTTTTGTTTAACCTCGTTTTGTTTAACCTCTAATTCCCTAGATATTCCCTATTAAACTGTATCATTTTTTCAACATTTACAACGACCAAAAGCATATCATTTTCCAAAATTTTTTCATCTGGCAAAAGCGATATTCTCAGTTCTTCGCCTTTTCTTTTTATTCCAATTACATTCATTTCATATTTTTTCCTTAAATTCAGCTCGATAAGACTTTTTCCAATAATTTTTTTAGGCGCTTTAAATTCAAAAATCCTATATTTTTCAGAAAATTTCAAATGCTCTGTCACATCTGGCTTTAAAAATTCAAAAGCTAATTCTCTTCCAACACTTTCATCAGGAAATACAACTTTTTTCGCTCCAATTTTTTCTAAAATTTTTCCTTCAATTTTTGTAATAGCTTTACAAATAATTGTTTTTATGCCCAGCTCCTTTAACATAACTGTAACTAATGCGCTTGTTTGCAAACTTCCTTCAATGCAAATAAAAGCCACTTCAAAATCATCACTGCTCACCACTTTTTTTAGAGAATTTTCTTCTGTTACATCAAAAGAAACCGCTTCTCCAACAATTCCGTCATCTATTATCTGCTGTGTAAGTTCTTCATTTTTATCGATTACAAGCACAGTTTCGTTGTGATTATAAAGCGTCTTTGCAATACTTCTTCCAAATTTTCCCGCTCCTATAACTAAATATCCTGCCATTTTTTCCTCCTAAAAATTATCCTATTAAAATATTTTCCTGTGGATAAGTGTAACGTCCTTTTTTTAAATTTGACTTCGATAATGCCAAAGCAATTGTAAGTGGACCAACTCTTCCAACAAACATCGTAACTATAAGTATAAATTTTGAAATGTCCGCAAGGCTTGGAGTCAAATTTCTTGAAAGTCCAACTGTTCCAAACGCTGAAAACACTTCAAAAACCAAATCCAAAAGATTCTTATTCCTTTCAAATAAAATCAATAAAAATACACAAATTGTCGTATAAATAAGTGAAATGAATAATACAGTTATTGCTTTACTGTAGATCCTCCAGCTTACGCTTCTTTTATCATATTCAATCGTATCTTTATTTTTTAATGTCGCTAAAGTTCCTAAAATTATAAGTCCAATCGTTGTAGTCTTTATTCCGCCACCAGTTGATCCAGGGGAAGCTCCAATAAACATAAGAATAACAAATAATAGTGAAGTTGACCTCTTTAGACCCAAAATTGAAATTGTATTAAATCCTGCTGTTCTCGTCGTTACACTTTGAAAAAATGATGCTTCCAATTTTTGTCCAAAAGATAAATTTCCAATTGTACTTTTATTGGAATATTCCAAAATTAACATCGCAATCATTCCTATTATTACTAAGAAAATAGATATTTTAATACTTAATTTAGTTGTTGAAGTCAATCTTTTTTCTTTTTTCCGCAAAACATTATAACAATTTAAAATCGTTGAAAATCCAATTCCACCCAAAAATATCAGAAGCGGAATCGTCATATTTATTATAAAACTATTTTTAAATCCGTATAAATTATCTGAAAATAGTGAAAATCCCGCATTACAGAAAGCCGAAACAGAATGAAAGAAAGAATAATAAACTGCTTTTAAAAAACCAAATTTTTTTATAAATTCAAAAAATAAAATAACAGTTCCGATAAATTCAATGATAATTACAGAAAAAATAACTTTTTTCACATATTCTTCGATTTTAAAAGTCGTGTCAATATTTATATCTTCCTGAACGATTTTTTTCGTGTAATACCCAATTTTTTTGGAAATCATAATGATTATAACTGAGGTGAATGTTATAACTCCAAGCCCTCCAAGCTGGATCAATACTAAAATCACCATTTGCCCAAAAATATTATAAACGCTGCCTATATCAATACTGGAAAGCCCTGTCACACAAATAGCTGAAGTTGCTATAAAAAATCCGTCAATCAATTTCACACTTTTACCATACCTCATAGAAATTGGCAAAGACAACAAAATCCCACCTAAAATTGTAACTACCATAAATGAGAGCAATATTGTCATATATGGCGAAAAAGATTTATTTTTTAAAAACATTTTATTTTCCTCCATTCATTCACTTTTTACTTTTCTAAAATAAATTTATCACATTCATTTTTTTTTGTCAATAAAAGTAAAATATGAATTTTAGAAAAAATATTTATTTGGTATTGACAATGAAAAAATTTGGGATATACTTATATAAAGATTTGAATTAAATAGAATATTAATAAAAAATTATATGGAGGGATTTATTATGAAAAAAAGGCTATTACTGGCTCTAACAGCGTTTTTACTGGCTTGTACATTTGTAAATGCAGAAACACTTGAAGAAAGAGTGGATAGACTTGAAAGAGAACTAAGAGAAACTAAAGAAGAATTACAAAAACAAATTGCTGAAAAACAAGCTCCTGCTCCAGTTGTAGCAGAAGCTCCAGCATTAGACATATCAAAATTAACTGATGGATTTGAATTTCACGGTTATGGAAGAGCAGGACTTCTTATAAATCAAAATGGAGATAAAGGAAGCTCATTCAAAGTTCAAGATGAAGGATTTGCTCAAAAATATAGATTAGGTAATGAAGATGACACTTATGCTGAATTAGAATTGGTTAAAAAATTTGATGTAAATGGAGCAAAAGGTTCAGTTCACTATATGTTTTCAACAAAATCAGGTGCAGGAGACGAATATAAAACATGGACTTCAGGAAGTTCAACAAATCCAGGTTCTGAAAACGATTCATTTAAAACTAGACAATTTTATGTTGATATAACTCCAAATGATGGAGCTACTTATTGGGCAGGAAAAAGATATTATGCAAGAGAAGATATTCATATAAATGACTATTATATTAGAAACTATTCAGGAACAGGTGCAGGAATTCAAAATATTAAACTTGGTTCTGGAGCAGCTGATGTTGCATTAATTGCAAACGATCCTAGCGATCATCCTGAATATACACTTCATTCAAGATATTCAGTAGGACCATGGGCTTTTGAACTAGCAGGACACACAATGAAATCAGATTCTATAGATAAAGATATAACTGAATGGGGAGCACAAGGTTCTGTAAGTTATAGCCTGCCTGGTTTTTATGGATTAAAGGACAAAGGATCTTCTAAAATAGTTCTTCAAGGTGGTAAAGGACTTGGTTCTGGAAGTGGACTTGGAAGTGCTACTGCTTGGGGAGATACTAGAAAAGACGCTTACTCTGTGAATTTAGTGACATACGGTCAAGCAAATCTTTCAGACAGATGGCAAATTATGCCTGAATTAGGTTATAGATACGATAAAAATTTTGGTGGAAAAAAAGATCAAAAACAACAATGGGTAACAACTGGAATAAGAGTTGTCAATCCAATTACACAACATTTTGCTATGCAATATGAAACAGGACTGGACTATGTGAAAGTTGATAAAGGAAATACAAACTACGACAGCGGACTATTCAAATTAACAGTTGCTCCAACTTTGAAACTTGACACGGATAATTTCTGGGGAAGACCTGAAATTAGAGCATTTGTAACTTATGGACATGGATTGGGAGATAAGAAATTTATAAGAGTTGATTCGGATGGAAAAGAGCGTAATAAAGGTGTTCAGTTTGGAGTTCAAACAGAAGTTTGGTTCTAATTTATAACTTTTGATAAAAAATTATTATTTTAAAATTTTAGGGAAAATCATTTTTCAGTAAATAAAAAAATTATATTGTAAATGATTTTCTCTTTTTTTATAAAAAAACTATTTATTAATCAAATATTTTACTTAATCAACTAAAAAACTAAAATTGTATTTTAATTCTAAATGTGATAAAATGAATTATTAGAAACCATAACTATAATTATGAAGGAGAGTGAAAATTATGAGTTTAAAAAATTTGCCAATAACTCCGCTTTTATCGGTACAGCTCGATGAACAGCAAGAGGCTTTATTTGCAAATAATGAATTATTAGCTAACCTTTTAGGAGAAACTATATTCAATTATGCTGGACTACATATTTATCAGACTACTGAAAATCTTACGGCCGCCTCGAAAAATTACTATAAAACACTTAAGCATGTGGCTAGGGAAAATTTATCTTTATTTTGCTCTGATTTAACTGACAGTGAAATTCTACGTGTAATTAGAAGTTTTTCGATTGCAGCGGCACTGGCTAATATTGCGGAAGATGTATATCAGACGCATCAGCAAAGAAGAGTTCGTATTTCCAATAAATTACAAATCGGTACACTTGAAAAATCTCTGCAAAATCTAAAAACTAAAGGTATTTCACAAGAAAAAATACTTGAAGCAATGGAAAAAGTATCAGTTGTCCCTGTTTTAACAGCACATCCAACACAAGTTCAAAGAAAGACTATTTTGGATATTACAAAAAAAATAACTGATGTTTTAGATCAATATGAAAATGTAAAATTAAAACAAATTGATGAAAAAGAATGGATTGACAAATTGAACCGTGAAATTCAAATTTGGTGGCAAACTTCTATGTTGCGTGAATCCAAATTACGTGTTACAGATGAAATCAGCAATGCTCTAAGTTATTATAATATTACATTTTTTAGCGAAATTCCAAACTTGATAAATAAATTTCAGGAAATTTCACAAAAAATGGGAAATTCGGTACAAAATTCGCAATCTTTAATTCCGCTGACAATGGGAATGTGGATTGGTGGAGATAGAGATGGAAATCCTTTTGTAACAGTTGACACATTGGAAAAATCTGCTCAAGCACAGGCAATTACATTGTTTCAGCACTATTTCTCAGAAGTGGAAAAAATTTACAGAGATTTGTCAATGTCTATTACAATGACAAATGTTACAGAAGACTTACAAGCTCTGGCAGATGCCTCTGGAGAAGTTTCTCCTCACCGTACAAAAGAGCCTTATAGAAGAGCTGTTACAACAATAAGAGACAGACTTATTGCAACTGCTTATAACTTGTGTGACAAAAATATTAACTTGTTGCCACCAAAGAGAAAAAATGGAGTTGACGTTCCATACAGGAATTCAAAGGAATTTACAAAAGATTTAGTTATTGTCGCTGAATCACTTATCCGAAACAACAGTGAATTTTTAACTCATGGAACGCTTAACAACTTAATCTGTGCAACTGAAATTTTTGGATTTCATCTTGCCACAATAGATTTAAGACAGGATTCAAGTGTCCATGAAGTCTGTGTTGCAGAATTATTAAAAAGTGCAAATATTTTAGGAGATTATTTAAGTTTGCCAGAAGAAGCTAGATGTAAAGTTCTACTTCGTGAGTTGGAATGCGATCCTAGAATTTTAAGTGATCCAACTATCCCACAAAGTGAATTGCTTTCCAGTGAGCTTGCAATTTTTAAAAAAGCGAAATCGCTTCATGAAAGATTTGGGAAAAAAATTATTGAAAAAAATCTTATCTCTCATGCCACAAGCGTGTCAGATATGCTAGAAGTAGCTATTTTATTAAAAGAAGCGAACCTTGCTAAAGGAAACAAAGAAAATGAATTTTGTGATTTATACATAGTTCCATTATTTGAAACAGTTGAGGATTTAGAAGCTGCACCAGATATACTTAGAAAATGGTTTAGCCTTCCAATTGTGCAAAAATGGATGGAAAAGAATGGAAGAAAACAGGAAGTTATGTTAGGTTATTCTGACAGCAACAAAGATGGCGGATATTTGAGCTCCAGCTGGTCTTTATATAAAGCGCAAAAAGAACTTACAGCTGTAGGACATGAATTTGATGTACAAATTTCATTCTTCCATGGTCGTGGTGGAACTGTCGGTCGTGGTGGTGGACCAAGTTATGAGGCGATTTTGGCCCAACCCGAAGGAAGCACAGATGGAACGATAAGACTTACAGAACAAGGGGAAGTAATAGGAGCAAAATACGGAAATCCAGATTTAGGATTTAAAAATTTGGAGGCGTTAGTTTCTGCAGCGCTTGAATCTAGTGCTTTGACAGTGGAAGATGCCGCTTGGGAAGAATATGAAAATATTATTGAAGAAATTTCTAAATTAAGTTATCATTCTTACAGAGATTTAGTTTATAATACAGAAGGTTTTTCAGACTTTTTCTTTGAAGTAACTCCGATAAACTTTATTTCTGGTCTAAATATAGGTTCTAGACCATCATCAAGAAAGAAAAAACAGACACTTGAAAGTCTTCGTGCAATTCCTTGGGTATTCTCATGGTCGCAAGCTAGAATTATGCTACCTGGTTGGTACGGAGTTGGAACAGCTTTTACCAAATGGATAAGTGATGATGAAAAAAAACTTGAAGTTTTACAAAAAATGTATGCTGAGTGGCCATTTTTCAAATCTACAATCTCAAACGTAGATATGGTTTTATCAAAATCAGATGTATCAATCTTTGCGGAATATGTAAAACTTGCAAAAGATCAAAAAGTTGCACAGGAAATTTTAAAAGAAATTGTAACAGAATGGGAACTTACAATAGATGTTCTTAAAAAAATCACTAAAAACGATGTTTTATTAGCTGACAACGCAGAACTTGCAAGCAGCTTAAGAAACCGTTTGGCATATTTTGACTCAATGAACTTCTTGCAGATTGAATTGATAAAAAGAGCAAGAAAATTTGAATCTATAGATGAAATTCCGAGAGAGTTAAGAAAAGCCATTCACATTTCAATAAACGGACTGGCAACAGGACTTCGTAATAGTGGATAATAATAAATAATTAATTTATAAAACAAAAAGCTGCATCTAAATAAAAGATGCAGCTTTTTATTTAATTGATTTTAAGTTTTAGTGAAAAAATCTTAAAATAATTTTCCTTGATTTTCTTTTTGTATTCCTTCCACACATTCATAATCTTCCAGTATTTTTAATACAGTTTTATTTAACTTCGTTCTCTTCGTCAAATCTTCCAGTGACAAAAATGGGTCTTTTTCCCGCTCTGATACAATCTTTTCAGCAACAGACTCACCAAGCCCGTCCACAGCAATAAGTGGCAGCTGAATTTTTTTATCTTCTGTTATTGTGAAAAGCTTTGCGTTGGATGTCAAAACATTTGGCTTTGCAAGTTCAATGTTACGATAATTCATCTCTATTAAAATCTCATACAAAAATAATTCCTGCTTTTGTTTTGCATTCAAATTTGGATTTGATTCCAGCTCCCTTCTTAAATTTTTCAATTTTTTTAGAGAAGGTGAATCTTCTTCTGTACCAGATTTTTTCTTTTCAAAAAACATCGTAGTCATTTTAAAATCTCCGACTTTTCTATTTAAAAAAGCTGCATAAAATTCCACAGGATAATGAACTTTAAAATATGCAATTCTCACCGCCATCATAACATATGCCACAGCGTGTCCCTTTGGAAACATATATTTTATTTTTTCACAAGAATCTATGTACCACTGCTCAACACCTTTTTCTTTCATCAATGCTGAATATTCTTTCCATTTATCAGGATCTTTTGTAGGTCGTCCCTTTCTCACAAATTCCATTATTTTAAATGCTAAAGATTTATCCAGTCCGTCGTCGATAAGCTTATTCATAATGTCATCTCTCACCGTTATAATCTGGCTCAATGTTGCAACTCCACTTCTCACATAGTCCTGCGCATTATTTAGCCAGACGTCTGTTCCGTGCGAAAGCCCTGAAATTCTTACCAATTCCGCAAAAGTTTTTGGTCTTGTGTCAACTAACATTTGTTTTACAAAAGATGTCCCAAACTCTGGAATCCCTGAAGTTCCAGTTTGAGAACCTATATCATCTGGACTCACTCCAAGTGCTTGAGTTCCACTAAAAAGACTCATGACTTCTTTATCGTCAAGCGGTATCTTATAGATGTCAACTCCCGTCAAATCCTGTAAAATTCTAAGCGTAGTTGGATCGTCGTGTCCTAAAATATCTAATTTTACCAGTTGCTCGTCCATAACATGATAGTCAAAATGCGTTGTTTTAAAATTAGATTTCATATCATTTGCAGGTCTTTGTATTGGACAAAAATCGTAAATTGACTTGTCTTTTGGAACTACTATCATTCCTCCTGGATGCTGTCCAGTTGTTTTTCTCGCTCCTTCACATCTCATCGCAAGTCTTGTAACTTCAGCTTTTCTCTCTTTTATTTCTTCCGTTCTTTCACTTTCTTCCAAATATTTTTTTACATAACCAAAAGCATTTTTTTCTGCTAATGTAGAAATTGTTCCAGCACGAAATACATTTTCAGAAGTTTCAGGATATTCAGAATTTTTAGGATTTTCAAAATCTTCAAAATTTATAATTTTTTCAATATCTTCAATATTTTCAATATTTTCAAGAGCATCTGAATTAAATAGCCATTCAGTATATTTATGAATTTTCCCTTGATATTCTCCAGAAAAATTTAAGTCAATATCTGGCACTTTTTCTCCGTTAAATCCCATAAACACTTCAAATGGTATTGCATGTCCATCTTTTATATATTTTGTACCACATTTTGGACAATTCTTATCAGGATAGTCAACTCCATTTCCTTCTTCATTCATAAATTCAGTATGCTTGCAATTTGGACATCTGTAGTGTGGATAAAGTCCATTTACTTCAGTAATTCCCATAAGATAGGCGACAATAGACGAACCGACTGAACCACGGGAACCAACTAAATATCCTTTTTTTACCGATTTTTTAACCAATATCTGCGCAATTAAATAAAGTACAGAAAAGCCATTTCCAATAATCGAATTTAACTCTTTCTCCAGTCTTTCTTTCAAAACCTGATCAACATCATCGCCATAAAGCTCCTCTAATTTATCATAAGTCATTTTTCTTACTAACTCTTCAGCCCCTTTTATCTTTGGTGGATAAAATCCTTCAGGAACCGGTCTTATTCCGGCATCAATCATATCAGCAATTTTATTTGTATTTTCAACAACAATTTCATTTGCAATTTCATCGCCTAAATATTTAAATTCTTCAAGCATTTCTTCAGTTGTCCTAAAATATAGTTCTCTATCAAAAAATTCGTATCTTGAACCATCGACAAACTTAGTTTTTCTTAAATTTCCACTTCCTAAAAGTAAAACATTTCTATTAATTGCTTCTCTTTTGTCTAAATAATGTACATCTCCTGTAGCAACAACTATTTTTCCTAATCTTTTCCCCAAATCATAAAAATATTTATTCATTTCTTTTATTACTTCTAAATTCTCAATTTCACTCGTATTTTTTTCTACCAGTTCATTATATGTAATTGGTGGTTGTATTTCTATATAGTCATAAAATTTTGCCTTTTCTTCAATTTCTTCTATTTCTCCACGCAAATAAAGATTTATGAGTTCCCCTCTATTTCCATATATCCCAGTTGCTGAACTTGCAAGAAGTAAATTTTCTCTCATTTGTTTTAATAATGTTTTTGGAATTCGCGGTTTTCTCATCCCAAAGTAGTCAATGTGCGATTTGGAAATTAACTCATATAAATCCCTTAATCCTTTTTGATTTTTTACTAAAATCATCGTATTCAATGTTTCAGCATTTTGAATATTTGGTTGAAGATTCATATTTATATCTTTTAGTGTCAGAATTCCTTTTGTTATAATCATATTAAAAAATTTCTGAAAAACTTCAGCAGTTGCTCTTGCATCGTCAATAGCTCTATGGTGTGATTCTAATATTATTCCAAAATATTTAGTCAAATTTGCCAATCCAAATTTTTTTTCATTAGTAAGAAGTGCCCTTGCAAGTGGAAGGGTATCAACTACACTTGGGGAAAACTCTAAATTTTGGTCAATTGATTTTTGCTTAATGAATCCCACATCAAATTTTGCATTATGTGCAACAACTGTGGAATCGCCACAAAATTCTAAAAATCTTGGTAAAATTGTTTTGATGTCAGGAGCATCTTTTACCATTTCATCAGTAATTGAAGTAAGTTTTACAATTTCTTCAGGAATAGGAATTTTAGGATTTACAAATTCAGAAAATTCGTCAATAATTTCCTTCCCTTTCATTTTTACTGCCCCAATTTCAATTATTTTATCATTAAACGGATCAAATCCAGTAGTTTCTATATCGAATACAACATATGTTTCTTCTTCAATTCCCAAATCTTTCGGATTAGTAATCATTTGAGCTTCATCATCTACAACATATGCTTCCACTCCGTAAATAATTTTAAAATTTTCATTCGCTTCTTTAAATGCAAACGGGAATGAATGCACCACTCCAAAATCTGTTACCGCGATGGCACTATGCCCAAATTCTTTTGCTCTTTTTGCATAATCTTTAATTGACATAACTCCGCTCATTTCACTCATATTCGTGTGAGCATGAAGTTCAACTCTTTTTTTTGGTGCATTATCCTCTTTTTTAGTTTCTTCTGCTTCAATCGACTCCAAATCTTGCACTCCAATGTAATCTTCGGTATAAAAATCATCTTTTTTGTAATATCCTTTTACCTTTACCCAATCATTTACTTTAAGTATCGCAATTTGTGCTTCATCTTTAGGATTTAAAAAAATTTTACAATTTATCGAATCATTGTAATCGGTTATTAAAAAATCATACATTAAAGAATTATTTTTTGTTTCTCTTATATCGATTTTAAAAATTTTCCCTTCAACTTCAACAGGTTTTATTATTTTTCCATCATTTTTTACAATTTTTATATTTTTTAAATCTGAAATTTCAAATTTTTGCGCATTTTCTATTTTTTCACCTTTAAACTTACTTTTTTTAAAGCTGCTTTCTCCATTTAAGGCAGATGAATATTCAAGTGAAGAACCTTTTATAATATTTTCGGGTAAAACTTCTCCAACGAGTGGTTTTTTATTTTTTTTGTTATCATTATTTTCATTATTTCCGTCATTTATATTGCTTTCAAAATTTTTATCTACAATTTCTATTTTTAAATTTCTGTTTAACACTTTAGAAATTCTCATTTCCAAAGCTTTAAAAATTTCATCTTGTTTCATTTTCTTTACAGCTTCCTGCGACAAAAGCTCTAAATAAATTATATTTCCAAAAATTTTGATTTCATAATTTGTCAAATACACAGCATATTTATTTTTTTCTGTCTTTTTATACTCAATAACAAAGGTAATAAATCCTTTTACATCGTTAAAAATCAGTTCTTCATCCACGTCAAACTTTATTTCAATTTTGGTTTCTCTCTCTTTTTTACAAATCAATTTTCTTAATTTTGAAATATCATCAATTGCATTTTCGTAATCGCCAATGACAATACTCATAACAATTCTTTTTTCAAGTGCAAACATATTCACAAACTTTATTTCAAAACTTTTTATATTATATTTTTGTAAAAAACCTACGGATGGCTTTATTTTACGGTATTTTTCTTCTTTAATGCTATCTTCCATTTTATCCCCCTTAATTTTTTCTTATAGTTTACTTCGTTTGTTAGTTTACTCCTAACTTACATTTTTTTAATATTCTAAATACAATTTATTTTATTTTATCTCCTGTCATTATTAACGGCATTGAATTCTCAGCATTAAATTCTGATTTATCAAATCCACCATAAATTTTTATATTTTTGAATCCTATTTTTTCAAAATAATTTTTTAATTCACTGTATTCAATATTTAAAAGAATTTCTTCATTTTCTATTTTATTATCTAAAATCGTTTTAAAAATAATATTATTTTCTTCATTCAAATAATAGGCTCTCTCAAATTTTACTTTTTCATTTTCAATCAACGGAAGATTTCCAAGAAAATTATTTTTATTTTTATTCTTCTCTTTGTTCTTTATAAATTTTACAAAATTAATAATTTGAATTATAATTTTCCCGCCATCATTCAATTGGTTGTAGGAGTTTTCTAAAAATTCATAAATTTCTTTTTTACTGTTTAAATGTGGCAATGCATTTCCTATGTTTATTATTGTGTCAAAGTTTGGAAATTTATCTATGTTTAACATATTTTCATTTAGAATCAAAATTCCTTTTTCAGCTGCTTTTTTTATAAGCCTTTCGTTTAAATCAATTGAAGTTAGTTGTAAACCTTTTTCATTCAAATATTTTGTCACTTTTCCTGTTCCTGCTCCAACGTCAAGTATCTTTCTACCTTTTACTTCTTCATCTAAAAATTTTTTCTGCATTGATGATAGAGGGAAAATGTAGTCGTATTTATCTGCAATTGTGTCATAAAATTTTTTCATGCTTTTTTCATTTTCTTTTCTATTTGGCATAAAATCAGCTCCTTTTATAATTTTATTTTTATTAAAAATATTATTTTTTTATCTACAAATTTAATATTTCTTTTTGCAAAATAAATTATATCACAAAAATTTTACTTTTTCATTTTTTTTATGAAAAGAGCAATTTATCTTCCTCTTTTAAAAACCTGCAACTTCTTAATAAATTTCATTAAAAAAATTTTTAATTTCTTTTTTTTTAAAATATGTTATAATTCTAGTAAATATATAAAGAATGGAGAATTTTTAGCATGAATATATTTGAGAAAAAAATAAAAATTAACGAACTTACAAATTTAAGAAATAATCTTATGAAAGAAGGAAATGTCACAAAGGAAGTTGAAGTTTTAAAAGAATTGTCGCCACTTATTGAAGAAGTTTTCGGTGAGAAAAGTGATGAAAATATAAAAATTTTAAATGAAGTTGGGGGAACTCTAAAATATGTCGGCGAGTATGACAAAGCAAAAAACGCTCTTTTAAAAGCGCAAAAACTTATTATTGGGCGATATGGGGAAAATAGCGTTCCTTATGCGACTTGCAGTTTAAATTTAGCTGAAGTTTACAGATTTATGAAGCAATATGACCAGACGGAAGAAATTTATTTAAATGCAATGAGAATTTACGAAGAAAATAATTTGCAAAATGACTATGTTTACGCAAGTGTCTGCAACAATTTAGCACTTTTTTATCAGGAACTTTCACAATTTGAAAAAGCGATTTCTCTTCAAGAAAAAAGTTTAAAGATTTTAGAAGAAAAAGGAGAGAATCCGATTCAATATGCAATAACATTAAGCAATCTTGTGCAACCTTACATAAAAATAAAAAATATGGAAAAAGCGAACAAATATTTAAAAAAAGCGCTAAATTTAATCGAAATTGAAGTTGGAAAATCTCACAACTTGTATGCTGCTATTTTAAACAATGTCGCAAGTTTTTACTTTGAAGAAGGTGAATATAAAAAAGCACTTGAACTTTTTAACGAAAGTTTGGAAATCTGTAGAAATGCTTTTGGCGAAAACAGTAATAACTATAAAAATATTTTGGAAAATATTCAAATTGCAAAAGAAAAAATTGGAGATAATTCTGAATCTTATGATAAAACAGAATATATCAGCTGGTAAAAATGAAATTAGGAGAAAATATGGAAAAGATAAAAGGTTTGGAATTATCCAAAAAATATTTTGAAAAAGTTTATTTGCCAATTATAAAATCAGAATTTCCTGAAATATTGGAAAAAATGGCGGCAGGACTTGCAGGAGAAGGCTCGGAGTGCTTTGGTTTTGATGATGAAATTTCAAAGGATCACGACTTTGGTCCATCTTGCTGTATTTGGCTGGACAACAATGATTTTGAAAAATATGGATTAAACTTACAAAAAAGACTAAATGAACTTCCAAAAGAATTTATGGGATTTCCAGTTTTTTGTGAAAGCGAATTTGGAAGCAACAGGCGAGGTGTGCTAAATATCGACGACTGGTACTACAAATTTTTAAATCGAGCTGACTGTCCAAAAGATTTATATGAATGGCGACTAATTCCAGAAAAATTTCTAGCAACTGCTACAAATGGAGAAGTTTTTTTAGATAATTTAGGAAAGTTTTCAAAAATAAGAAATGAATTAAAAAATTATTTTCCAGAAGACATAAGACTAAAAAAAATTGCCGCAAGATGTATGAAAATGGCACAATCTGGACAATATAACTATTACCGATGTATGCGAAGAGGAGAAATCATTGCAGCTAGACTTGCTGAAAGTGAATTTATTTCTGAAGCAATCCACATGATTTTTTTACTAAACAAAACCTACAAGCCTTTTTACAAATGGATGGCAAAAAAAATGAAAGAACTTCCAATTTTAGGAGAAAAAATTTATTTTTTAATCGAAGAATTAATAAAACTTCCGACAGGTGCATTAAATAGAAAAGGAGAAATAATCGAGGAAATAAGCATGTCTGTAATTAACGAGCTGAAGCGTCAAAGTTTAGTTCCAAGACAAATCCCAAGCGATTTTTTACAAGACTACGGGCCTTTTGTCCAGCAAAAAATTAGCGATGAAAAACTTCGCAATTTACATCCAGCGTCAGATTAAATAAAATCAATAAACTAAATTTATTAATTAATTAAAAGAAAAATAAAAAAAATATTGTTGTTAGTAATATTAGTATTAATATTAATATTATTAATTAAGAAAGGAAAAGATGGATAGAAATATTACAAAAAAAGAAAGTTATATAAGACAAATTTTAAAAAGGGAATGGGAATTTTTCCAGCAAGTGCACCACACCGAAGGAAGAGCTGAATGTCAAAATAATCCCGCGGAATTTGAAATTATGAGAAGAAGCCAGTGGGAAACACTTCCTTGTGAAATTTTGGAGAGTTATTTAGAAGATTTAATTTTGGCAAAACATAAAAATCAAAACTTAGTTCAGGATAAATATGCCAGAATGATGGAATTTAGCTCTCCAAAAGAATTTGAACTGATAAAATCATATTTGCCAGAAATTTCTTTAGAAAAAAAAGAAATTATAAAAAAAATTGTGAAAATCTATTTAAAATGGGAACTTGAAATAATAGAAAAATATCCGCACTTGGCTTCTAAAGCAAGACCGCTTTACTCAAAAGATGATACGCCAAATTACACTTCAATTGAAACATACTTAAAAGGCGAATTAGCTTCATATTCCTTAAAAACTCTAAAATTATATTATAATTTTATTTTGGAATATTTAAATCAAAATAAAAATTTAGCGCTTGAAAATATTCAAAATATCGTTTTGAAAAAGGGATTTTCTTCGCTGGAAGAAGCTGAAAATATAAAAACAGAAATTTAAAAAAATAAAAATCAATATTTCTAAAAATTATAAATATTTTTAATATTGATTTTTTTTATTTTTAATTTAGTAAATTTTTATATTCTATTTCCGTTTTTCTTATAATTTCTACTTTTTTCTCATTTATCATTTGACGAAAAAATACATTTTTTATTTGGTTGCTCTGAGATGAAAAATAGTTTCTTACATTTTTTATAATATTTTTTAAATATTCTTCTTTTGTCTTTTCCTGCGCCTTTTTTAAAGCCTCTTTTTTTTCTTTCAACATTTCTTCCAATAACTCTATTTCTTCTCTTTTAATTGAGTCAAGTCTCTTCGCTCTCAAAACCTCTTCTTTACCAAACTCATCCAAAATATCCAAATTTTCTATATTCTCAGAAAAATCACTTTTTCTCTCGTCTTTCTGCATCTGTTTGTCGTCATCTTCTTGCAATGCTTCCACTTTTTCAGCCTTTTTCGCAAAAATTTTACTGCTCAATTTTGAAAAAAATCCACTTTTTTTATTTGGATTTTCCACTTCTTCTTCATAATTTATTTCAATTTCAATTTGTGTTTTTTTATCCAAATCTTCTAATTCTGCGTTTCTAATATTTCTAATTTTTTCCAGTCTTTCTTTTTTCATTTTAAATTTTTCAAATTTTTGAATTTCCCACTTTTCCCTTATCTTTTCGTTATTATAATCCATTTTTTTATAAAAGATTTCTTTTTTTAATTTTTCTATTTCATCTTTTTCACTTTTAAAATCTTCAATTTTTCTCTTGATTTCCGAATCAAAAAAAGAAATTTTACTAGTCTGATTCACTTCTTCCGAATAATTTTTTATAATAAGTTTCACTTCCAAAAATAAATCACTAAAATTTGTATTCAGAAATTTTTTATTTCTCTCTTTTATATCTTCTAAATTTTGAATCATATCTTTCTCTAGAAATTGACTCACATAAGTTTCGATGTTTTCCAAACTTTGATATGATTTTTCTTCTAAAAATTTTATAATTTTATTTTCAGATTTTTTAAGTTCTGATTCCAATTTTTTATTTATTGAATTTTCAATTTCATTTGTTCTAATTTCCAAAAGATTTTTTATATCTTGTAATTTATCCATTTTTTGTTTTTTCATTTCAACTCCAATTTTTTCATATTTTCAATATTTTTTCCTTATATAATTATACTAAAAAAACAAAAATAAAACAAAAATTTTTTGGAAAATTAAAGATTTCAATAAACAAATAAATAAATAAATTAATTAATATAATTTGAATTTTTTGAAAAAAATTTATAAATTTACTTGAATACTTTTGAACTTTTTTTATAGACAACTTCTTTGACACCCATTTTTACATTTGAGATACACGCAACTACAAAAAAATAATCCGATAATCTATTTATATATTGCATTCCATATTCATTCACATCTTCATTTTCTTCAAAAAGTTTTACTATTTTTCTCTCAAGTTTCCTAATATTAGCACGAATTAAATGAAATAAACTAGAAATTTCACTCCCGCCAGGAATTATGAAGCTCTCCAGTTTAGGCATTTGTGGAATATATTTATCAATCAAACTTTCCAGCCATTTCACATCTCCACTTTCCTGCTTGTACTCTCTAAGTTTATCTGGTGTTGCCAAATCACTTCCACAGTCAAATAATTGCTGCTGTATTTTCTCACATTCTTTTAAAATTTCTTCCAACTCAGTCACATTTCGCATTTTTGCAACAAGCACTCCAAGCATTGAGCAAACTTCATCTACAGTTCCATAAGCATCGACACGGCTGCTATTTTTACTAACTTTTTTTCCACCATATAATTTTGTAAATCCTTTATCTCCATATTTTGTATAAATTTTCATATTTTTTTATCCTTTTTTATTTTTTTTTAATTTTCTTTTTTATTTATATTTTTTTGTTTTTATGTCATTTAATTTTTTTATTTTTTTCGATAATTAAGTGCTTCTAATAAATGCTCTTTTTTTATATTTTCTTCTCCCGCAAGATCAGCAATCGTTCGTGAAACTTTTAATAATTTGTCAAACATTCTCGCTGACAACTTTAAGTTATCAACCGCTTCTTTCATTATTTCCTGAGTTTTTTTATCAATTTTACAATATTTATTTATTTGTCTTTTAGTCATTGCATAATTTAACATATTCGATTTAAATCGCTTTTTTTGAATTTCTCTGGCTTTAATTACTCTTTTTTGAATAACTTCAGATTTTTCTGATAAAGTTTCACAAAATAGCTCTTCCTTTTTTAACTGGCGCATTTCTACATACAAATCCATTCTATCCAAAAGTGGTCCTGAAAATTTTTTTTGGTATCTTTTTATATCCAAAGGACTGTCGTGGCAAAGCGGATTATCAGGAAAATATCCACTTGGCGTAGGATTTGAAGCTGTGATTGTTATACTTTTCACAGGATACGTCATCGTAAAATTTGCTCTGGAAATAACTATTTTCCCATCTTCCAAAGGCTGGCGCAAAGTTTCTAGTGTTTTTCCCTCGAATTCTCCAACTTCATCTAAAAATAGCACTCCATTTAATGCCAAAGTTATTTCTCCAACTCTTGTTGCACCTCCCGCAAGTGCCACTTCTGTAGCTGAATAATGTGGCGCACGAAAAGGTCTTTTCGTAATTATCGGATCTTTTTCACTCAAAAGTCCTGAAATGCTGTAAATTTTTGTAGTTTCAATTATTTCTTCTTCTGTCATCTCGGGAAGTATCGTCGTAAATCTTTTTGCAAGCATTGACTTTCCTGAATCAGGATCTCCTATTAAAAATACATTATGTCCTCCAGCGGCGGCAATTTCTAGCGCTCTTTTTGCTAAAAACTGACCTTTTACATCGCAAAAGTCTATCTTTTCATCTTCATTCTGAGAATCTTTTTCTTTTATTTCATCATTTTTATTTTTTGAAATCTCAATATTTTTTTCATCCGCATTTTTACATAAGTCTTCCACACTTATTTCTTTTTCAAAAAAATCTAAAACCTCTTGTATATTTTGCACAGGAACTATTTCAATTCCCGAAATAAGTTTAGCTTCGTTGTAATTTTCAAATGGTACAATCACTCCTAAAAAATTTTTTTCTTTTGCCAAAATAGCCGCATTTATTGCTCCAGTCACCGATTTTATTTTACCATTTAAAGAAATTTCTCCCAAAATCAAATAATTTTTAAAAATTTCAATATTTGGAATTTTCCCAATATTTGCAAGTATTCCTAAAAAAATACTTAAATCAAAATGACTTCCTTTTTTTTTAATATTTGCTGGAGATAAATTCACAAGAACTCTTCTGACTGGAAACTCAAATTCCATATTTTTAAAGCAGCTTCTAATTCTCTCCTTGCTCTCAGAAATTGCCTGATCCCCCATTCCAACAATATTAAACACAGGAAGTCCTCGTGACAAATCGACTTCCACTTCCACAATATATGTATCTATCCCAAAATAGCTACAACTAAATAAACTTATAGCCATTGTATCCCCCTTTTGTTTTTAATTAAATTTTAACAATGTTATTATACCATTTTTATTTTATTTTTTCAAATAAAATAAATATTTTTTTCTCAAATAATAGAAAAAATTTAAAAATAATGGTAAAATATAAAAAATAATGATAATAAATAAAAAATTTTATAAAATTGTTAAATAAAATAAAAAATATTACGAGGTGAAAAAATTGAACGAAAAAAAAGAGAAAATTTTAATTGTTGACTTCGGGTCGCAATATACTCAATTAATTGCAAGAAGAATTAGAGAAATGGAAGTTTACTGTGAAATCGTCCCATTAATTGATGTAGAAAAAATCAAAAATGGAACTGAACCTGTAAAAGGAATCATTCTTTCTGGAGGACCTGCTTCAGTTTATGAGGAAAACGCTCCAACAGTTGATAAAGCTATTTTTGATTTAGGATTACCTATTTTAGGAATCTGTTATGGAATGCAACTAATCACTCACTTAAACGGTGGAAAAGTTGAAAAAGCTGATTCGAGAGAATTTGGAAAAGCTATTTTAGAAGTTATAAACGGAGAAAATCCTTTATTTAAAGAAATTAAGAAAACTTCTAGCATCTGGATGAGTCACAACGACCACATTACTGAATTGCCTGAAGGATTTGAAATAATTGCACAAACTGACTCTTCAATCGCTGCAATTACAAATAACAATGGAATTTATGCATTGCAATTCCACCCAGAAGTAGTTCATTCTGAATGTGGAACTGAAATTATTGCTAACTTTGTTTTCAATATTTGTAAATGTGAAAGAAACTGGAAAATTACAAGTTTCATTGAAGAAAAAACAAAAGCGATTAAAGAAATCGTTGGAGACGAACATGTTTTACTTGCGTTATCAGGTGGTGTGGATTCTTCAGTTGCAGCTGTTTTGATTAATAATGCGATTGGAAAACAATTGACTTGTATGTTTGTAGACACTGGACTTCTTAGAAAAGACGAAGGTAAAAAAGTTTTAGAATATTATAAAGAACATTTTAATTTAAATATCGTTTTTGTTGATGCGAAAGATAGATTTTTAAATAAATTAAAAGGCATAGATGAGCCAGAAGCTAAAAGAAAAATTATTGGACATGAATTTATCGAAGTTTTCAATGAAGAAATTAGAAAATTAAAAGGTCAAGAAGGTGCAAAATTCTTAGCACAAGGTACAATTTACCCTGATGTTATCGAATCTCAATCAATAAAAGGCCCTTCTCATACGATAAAATCTCACCACAACGTTGGAGGACTGCCAGAAGACTTGAAATTTGAACTATTAGAGCCTCTAAAAGAATTGTTTAAAGATGAAGTTAGAAAAGTTGGACATGAATTGGGACTACCTGACACAATTATTAATAGACACCCATTCCCGGGACCAGGACTTGGAATTAGAGTAATTGGAGAAGTTACACCTGAAAAAGTAAGAATTTTACAAGAAGCTGACGACATTTTCATTAATGCTTTGATGGAAGAAGGATTATATGGAAAAGTGGATCAAGCATTCGTTACTTTATTACCTGTTAAAACTGTAGGAGTTATGGGTGACCAAAGAACTTACGAATATGTGGCAGCTATCCGTTCTGTAAACACTATTGATTTTATGACAGCAACTTGGTCTAAATTGCCTTATGAATTTTTAGGAGATGTTGCAAATAAAATTATCAATAATGTAAATGGTATAAACAGAATTGTTTATGATATTTCTTCTAAGCCTGCAGCTACGATTGAGTGGGAATAATTAATAAAATTAATTTTAATACTTTAATTACTGCCTTTGAGTATATCAATAAAATATAAAAGTACCAAAAAAGTACTAAAATTGAGAGTGTCCATAATTTTGTGTAAACTCAAAATATAATATATGGTACAGGATGGTATTTTTATCATCCTGTTTTTAAATTCTTCCTTCAAAATAAATACTTAACTGAGAATATATTTCTCCCCAGCCTGGTATTCTTCCAGCCCATTTCCTTGTTGCTTCCTTTAAACTTACTGACTTCATCAATGCTTCATCTGTTGAATAAAGTGATTTCGTCTTCGTATACTTTCTTAACTGCCTGTTTAAGCTTTCTATCGGGTTTGTCGTATATATCAGCTTTCTTATCTTTGTATCATATTTAAAGTATGTTGTCAACTTATTCCAGTTACTTCTCCAGGAATTTATCACTGCCATGTACTTTTTAACCCCATTTTTCTTCTAATTCATCTAATTTAAACTCTGCCTGTTCCAATGTTGGTGCATTGTACATTTCTTTTAAGTCTGATGTAAATTCCCTTACATCTTTGTAAGATATGTATCTTATGCTGTTTCTAATTTGATGAACCACACATTTTTGAATTTCTGTCTTAGGGAACACCGAAGATATTGCTTCGCTGAACCCTTTTAAATTATCAACAGACATAATTAGTATATCTTGAACTCCTCTGTTTTTAAATTCATTTAAAACATTTAGCCAGTACTTGCTTGACTCATTTTCTCCTATCCAAAATCCTAAAACCTCCTTTCTTCCTTCCTTATCTATTCCTATAGCTAAATATACTGCCTTTTTAACAACAACTCCATCTTTTCTTACACTGTAATGGATAGCGTCCATAAAAACTATTGGGTATACATCCTCAAGCTGTCTAGACTGCCATTCTCTAATTTCAGGTATAATTTTATCTGTAATTTTACTGATCATAGATGGTGAAACATTAATTCCATAAAGATTATTGAGATGGTCCTCGATATCTCTATTGCTCATTCCTTTAGCATAAAGAGAAAGAATCTGACCTTCAATGCCAGTAATTTCTCTTTGATATTTAGGGATAATCTGAGGCTCAAACTCAGCATTTCTATCTCTAGGAATATCTAAGTCAAGATTGCCATACTCACTTCTAACAGTTTTCTTGGAATGTCCATTTCTAGCATTAGAGGTAGCCTTATCTTTCATAGAATGTTTAGCATACCCCAGTTCATTCTCAATTTCAGCTTCAAGCATAGTTTGAATAGCACCCGAAAGCAAATCTTTAAGCAAATCCTTAATATCATTAGTATCTTTAATATTGTAGTCCTCAATCAGTATTTTAAAAATTTCGTTGTCAATTTTCTTTTTAGCCATAACAAAAACCTCCAAATATTATACAGTTATTTTACCATATATTATTTAGAGGTTTACACAAAAATTTTTACACACCCTAACTTCCGTTTTTTGTTAAATAAATCTTTAATTAAACATCTTTTCTAATATGCTTTTCGGCAATCGCTATAACCTTGTGACTCCAGCAATTCCTTAATTTCTTTTTTTAAATTAAATCCGGCGTGATCTCCAGCCATTGCTATTTTCATAAAATCATCTCCTTGTATTCAGGAATCCATTTTGCATTTTTTATTGCTTCTTTTAAATCGCTTATGGGTTCTGTATTTAATTTTTGATCTAGTACGCTTTGTCCAACTGACAGTGCCACAGTTTCAGAAAATTCTGTCAGTTTTGATACTGGAGGAAGTACAGCAGCTCCAGGTTTTGTTGTGTCGATGATTCCACCTAGTGAATGTGCGGCTGCTGAGATTATTTTGTCGTTTACAATCTTTGATTTTGTTGCGATAATTCCAAGTCCTAACCCAGGATAGATTAGAGCATTGTTTGCTTGTCCAATTTCATAGGTGATTCCGTTAAGCTCTATTGGATCTGATGGTATTCCTGTTGCAACGAGAGCTTTTCCGTCTGTCCAGTGGAAAAATTATTGGTCTTGCAGTGTGTTTTGCCATTTCCTGAACGATTTCCTTTGTGAAAGTCTTTGGCACTGTGGAAGTTCCGACAAGTATAGTTGGTTTTACAGCTTTTACAGCGTCTTCCAAAGTAGTTAATTCATTTGCATTTGTAAATTCGCTTCGTTTTCTTGCAAAAGTAGTTTGTTCTGGAGTTAGTCCTTCTGTGTCTTCAAATAATAAGCCTTGTCTGTCAACTAGATAAAACCGCTTTTTTGCTTCTTCTTCAGAAAGACCCTGTGCAACCATTTCATTAAAAATACGTCTAGCAATTCCAGCTCCAGCAGTTCCTGCACCAAAACACATATAAACTTGCTCAGTAAGCTTTTCGCCTGAAATTTTTAATGCGCCTAAGATTCCAGCTAAAGTGATAATTCCAGTTCCCTGTATATCGTCGTTAAAAGTTGCGATTTCATTTTCATATTTATTTAAAATATTTGCCGCATTTAATCTTCCAAAGTCTTCCCAGTGAAGATATAAATTTGGGAAAAGTTTTTCAGCTGTTTTTACAAATTTGTCTATAAAGTTATAATATTCATCTCCTCGAACTCTCTCAAATCTATTTCCCAGATACAAGTCATTTTCCAGCAGTTCTTTTCTATTTGTTCCAGCATCAATTACAACTGGCAGGACAGTAGCGGGATCAATTCCAGCGGCGGCAGTGTAAACCATCAGTTTTCCAACTGAAATGTCAACTCCGTTAGTTCCCCAGTCACCAATTCCAAGGATTCCTTCTGCATCAGTAACGACAATTAAACGGATTTTTCTGTTGTCAGCAGCATTTTTTAAAATAGTTTCTATGTTTTCTGGCTCTTTTACTGATAAATAAGCCGCATTTTGAGGATTTACAAATAATTCACTGTAATTTTCTATGCTTTCTGCAATTACAGGATCATAAACAATTGGCATAAATTCAACTACGTGTTTGCTAAATAAATAATAAAATAATGTTCTGTTTGTATTAAAAATTTCCATTAAGAAATGTCTTTTTTCAATTAACTTGTCTTTTTTCAGAAATTGCCCATAAGTCTGTTTTGCCTGTTCATCTATAGTTTGAATATACGGCGGTAAAAGTCCTAATAATCCGTATTTTTCACGCTCTTCTTTGGTAAAAGCTGTTCCTTTGTTGAGAAATGGATTGTTCAAAATCTCATAGCCTGATTTCATAGTTAATCACCTCTAAATAATATTTTAAATTTATTTTTTACAATAATCTGCTAACATTAAGTATAACACTGAAATATGAAAAAATCAATTTGTTTATCCTGTTACTTAAATTATTTTCCTTGTCTGTTGCAATATATTATGATATACTTATTTTTATAGAAAGAAAGGTTTTGAAAGAAGTTTAAGTTTTTGGAAATATAAGGAAAGGAAATATTATGGAAAGAAGAAAAAAAGTTGTGTTAGGAATGTCGGGCGGGGTAGATTCTTCAGTTGCGGCTATTTTGCTTAAAGAACAGGGATACGATGTAATTGGGGTTTTTATGAAGAACTGGGAAGAGAAGGACGAAAATGGAGTCTGCATGGCGGAAGAGGACTATAAGGATGTGATTGCTGTGGCAGAGCAGTTGGGGATACCTTATTATTCGGTGAATTTTGTGAAGGAATATTGGGATAAAGTTTTTACGTATTTTTTAGATGAATATAAAAAGGGAAGAACTCCTAATCCTGATGTGATGTGTAATAAGGAAATCAAATTCCGTGCATTTCTAGATTATGCGATGAAGATTGGGGCCGATTATGTGGCAACAGGGCATTATGCGAGAATTGTTCACGAGGAAAAAGATGGGAAAATCAAATCAACTATGTTAAGAGGAATTGATGATAACAAGGATCAGACGTATTTTCTTTGCCAATTAAATCAGGAACAGCTGGAAAAAGTTCTGTTTTCATTGGGAGAATATACAAAGCCACAGATTCGTGAAATAGCTGAAAAATATAATTTGGCAACGGCGAAGAAAAAAGACAGCACAGGAATCTGCTTTATTGGAGAACGTGACTTTAATAAGTTTTTATCGCAATACTTGCCTGCAAAAGGTGGAAATATTGTAAATACACAAGGAAAAGTGCTGGGGCATCATAATGGGCTTATGTATTACACAATTGGACAAAGAAAGGGAATCGGAATCGGAAATACAAAGGAAGGAACTTATGCTTGTTTTACCACTATTATTTTCTCCCACCAGTATTGTTAATCCGCTTCCTTCTTCTTTTTCATTTGGAATTGCAAATTCTATTGAACATTCTTTACTAAATCCTTTAAATCCCAATATTTTTAATTCTTTATAATAACTCATTTTTATATTTTCTCCTAAACTTTTTATTTCAATTCATAAATTTTATCTCTTTTTTGTGTTGTTAAAAATTGTCCTAGTTTTATATAATCTTTTTCATTATTATGAATTACAGTTTCATCGTCTATTAATTTGAAATTATGTATAAGTACTTTTTCTTTTTTCATATCGCACATTATTAAAAAGTCATTATATGTTTCTATCTGTTTTATATTCCAAAAAATACTTTCTCTTATCCCAAAAACTACATTTTTAATTTTTTTAGTTTTTAAATTAATATGTGTAACATCTACTGTATCTCCTTCATCCATATAAAATATTAGATAAATATTAGATAAATATTCACCCATTCTAAAAATCTTATATTCATTATTAAACCAATCTTTTTTATCAAATTCTAGCAAATAATCTTCCATAAATTCTGTTTCAACATTAAATCTTTTTAATTTCCATTTTTTGTCATTTGCAGATAAAAAATATATATTTTTTTCTTTTATTATAAAAAAATCTGTTTTTTCTATTGATTTACAAGTATAATTTTCTGTTTTATATTTTACAGAATACTCTTTTCCCAATGAAAAAAATTTTTTTGAATAATCATGACACTTATTGGATTTTTCTTCTATATTAAAATGTTTATAATTTTTTTGAGTATCCATTAAAAATATATTCGAATAATTATCTAAATAACATAAAATATTTTTATCCACTTTTATATTAAATTTTTCATATTCTGATTTTGGAACTTCTATTTTCCCACTTTTATTTATATATATATATTATGAAAATAAATTTCATTATCTTCACTAATTATGTATAATATATCGTTATATGAAGTTATTTTTTTACTTCCAAAAAGCTCTCCAGTTATATATTCTTTGGTCATTTCAAAATTCAATACAATATCTGTTTTTTCTTTTGTTTCTTTATTCAATGAAATTAATTTATCATTTTTAGGATAAACTATAAAATTTGTAGTTTCCACATATATATCATAACTTACAATCTCATAATATTTATTTTTTGCAGTATTATCATTGTAATCCTTTAAATATAATTCAAAAATTTCTTTTGTTATTTCTTTTTTTTCTTTTTCTTCTGTTTCTATGTAGTATTCTTTTATATTGATTTCTTCTTCAACTAAATTATTTTTTTTTATATTTTCAAAATCATAACTATATTTTGAAAATTGCTGATATAAAATTTCTTCACCAAAAATAATAACTTTAAATTCAACTTCATTTTCTATATTTTTATTATCTGCCAATCCATATACAAATAATGATAAATACTCAGCATATTTATTTCCATAATTATTGTTATCATTTTCTAAATACAGATATTCCTTTATAATTTTGTACATTATTTTTTCTGATTTTTTGCTACCAATATTATCTATTGCTTTTTTAAAGTTATTTTCCTTTAACAAATCTTCAAAATTAATCTCAAAATAAAGTGTTAAATTTCTTAAAAATTCTTTTTGATTACTATTACTTCCATATCTTTTTGAAATATCTACTAAAATTTGTAATAATATTATTTTTTCTTCTTCTTCCAAATCATTTGGATTTGATGTTTTCACTATGCCAAATAATTTTTCTATTTCTGAGTTTTCTAGACTTTTTATAACCTCTTCAAAGGTTTCCTTTAATTCTCTTGTATCTCCCGTTATATTTTTAAGTATTTCGTATAGTTTGTTTATTGCTCTTGTATCTCTTTTAACAATTTCTTCTGAAAGTCTTATTCCACTTTTCATTCCTTCATTAAAACTTTTTTTATTTCCAAACATACCTTATTCTCCTTCTAAAAACTATACTCTTCTCCCAAAAACTTATCATATAATCTATTTTCCAAATACTCTCTTCTTATTTTTTCTCGTACCGAAGAACTTTTCAAAATTTGATGAACTGCAACTATGTAACCTCCTAAATCAATTTTTTTCACTCCCTCTTTTATTAATGCAGTATTTCGTGTATACATTCCTATTCCTACATTAGCACCAACATATGCTATATTTAAAGATTCAGCTATTATATTGGAAACTTTTAATATTTTTTGAGTTCTTACATTATACAATTCTCTTGAAATATCATTAGTTTCATCATATAACAAATTATGAAGTATGCTAATTATAAAATTTATAACCATTGTTATAATTGCTGAAAAAGTAACTTTTATTATATTTCCTGTACTTACATATTTTGTTAAATTTTCTGCATTCTTTTTAGATAAAACTAAATTAGCACCTGGAATTTGAATACCTTTTGGCGTATACAAATCTGTTCCTATGTGTATTACCTGTTTAATTAATGCTAAAGCTACTGCTATTTTATCTTCTTTTATTCTTTCACCTACTTTTGAAAGCATTAATACTGTTGAAGCCAATTCGGTAATTTGAGGATTTCCATATATCTCATTATATTTAACATGATATGTTGATACTAAAGGAATTTGAACAGTCGTTATAGTATTTGTTAATATATTTGCAGTTCCAAATATGAACCCTAAAATTGGATCATGACCAAGTGTAGCAAATCTATGATTCGCTCCTTTAAAAAGTTCAAATTTTCCTCCTCCATTTGTAGCATCATAGGGTACTTTGTCTGTTAAAATTTGTTTTAATGAAGCTCTATATTCTTGATTTATTTGATCTTTTTTATCTTCAAAATTTTTAAATATTTTTTTTTGAAAATTTTTTAAAGAGTCTTCAAGTTTTCCTTTTCCTGCATTTTCTACCTTAGTTATCTCACTTATTATGTAAATTCTTGATACCTGTAAAGCAACTGCAGTCCATAAAAATATTTGATCTTTTTTGTTCAAAATTCCTGTTTTTTTAGCAAATTCTCTGTCAATATCTTCTAAAACCTTATCCAAATTTTCAAAATTATCGAGCATTCTATTATTTACTTCAATAAATTCTTTCATATTTTTATTAACTTCTTCTGATCTATTAATTATCTTTTCAAATTGTTTATTTACTTTTTCATTTAATTTTTTATATTTTCTCATTTTTTGCTCCCATAGATTATCTTATTAAACACATCATTATTTATTTCTAAAAACCATTGAAATTTCCATCAATTTTTCTATTTTTAATTCTGTTATATTAATTTCTCTTGGATAAAATTTTTTAGAAATACATTACTTCTTTCATCATAACTTCCTGTTATAAACAATATAAATCTTTAAAATAAAAAATCTACTTATTTTTAACAATTTATACACTTCGTACTCCTAATCAAAGACAACCTTCCATTTATCCTTATTCTTATTCGCCTCAAAACACATCTTTATCTGATCAACTGTAATTTTTTTCTCTTCCAGTTCAGGCAATTCATCAATCCCAAAATATCTGCTGCCAACCGTTTCAATATTTTTCTCAAATTTTCCACTCACATATTTACACAAAACAAATACTTTCGTTATACCATATGGAATCTTTTTCTTTTGATTTTTGGTGACATCCAGTAAAGCAATAATCATCTCAGCACTAGCCTCAATCCCAGCTTCTTCCTTAACTTCCTTCAACACATTTTCCTTCACAGAAAGATAAACATCCGCCCATCCACCTGGTAACGCCCATTTCCCGTTACTTTCCTGAATTAAAAGAATTTTATCATTTTCAAAAATCACGCCTCTCACATCAATCTTAGGCGTCTGATACCCACTTTCATTACAAAATAAATTCTTTACCTTTTCCACTGAAATCTCAGTTTTATGAGCCACCATTTCTGCCGAAATCTCCCTAATTCTCTCAAATCGCTCAATATCAAATTTATCTTTCCCATAAGCAAGTCCTGCTTGTGCTAGACTTTGAAGTTCAATTGCCCAGTCTAGCCACTTTTGTTCTTCTTCATTTTTATTCATTGATTATCACCTACTGTTTTAAAGTTATTAATTAATTATTATTCTTCAATATTAGCCTACATTATAAAAATTTAATTTAGAAAATCATGATAAAATCATTAATCAGGAATATAAATTAATGAAATTTTTTTATTCTTAAAATTTATATCTTCATCAATTTTTTTAAATAATCCTTTGCTATCTCATCATTTTCTATTAATCTTAGACTGTTTACTATTGATATTCTATATTCTTTATCTACATTTTCCAAAAATTCATTTTCCAAAAGCGGAATTATTTCATCAAATCCCTTTACACCTAAAAATCTAACTAAATTTTTTCTTGTATCTAAATCAAATAATTTTAAATATTTTTTAAAAATTGGAATCACATTTTTATGTTTTTTTTCTAAAAGAATTAAGTCATAAATTGTATTAAAATTATAACCTAAATTATTTATTTCTTTTAAAAAATTTTCCTGTAAATTATTTCGTTTTTCTCTTTTATATAAATATTCACTAGTGAACTACTCCCGCTTTTAGAAGCGGGAGCTTCTTGGGAAGTATCTGCTTTTGTTAGCCAAATATATTTACCAAGCTCTTCAGGCAGTCCCTGCCCTGTTTCTTTATTTCCTAATATTTCAACATTTCTTTTCCAACATCTCTTATATTCAGTGCCGCATTGTAATCTCTATCAATTTCAATTCCACAGCACTCACATTTATAACTTCTTTCTGATAATTTCAGTTCCTCTTTAACATTTCCACATTTACTACAAGTTTTCGACGATGGAAACCATTTATCTGTCTTCAAAAATTGTTTCCCTAAAAACATCAGTTTATACTCAAGCATTCTCAAAAACATTCCCCATCCATTATCTCCTACACTTTTCCCAAAATTTAATGCTTGACTCATCCCTTTCATATTCAAATCCTCAACAACTACAGCATTATACGCTTCAGACAATTTTTTTGATAATTTATGCAGAAAATCTTTTCGACAATTTTTAATATACTCATGCAACTTTGATATTTTCGCTTTTTGCTTATACCAATTTTTAGAGAATTTTACTTTTCTCGATAATGATTTCTGTAATTTTTTCAATTTTTTCTCCAACATCCTAAAATATCTTGGATAATCAGCCCTTTGGTTTTCAGAGCTGACAAATAATTCAGACATTGAAAAATCAAGTCCAATCACTTTATCATTACTTGGATTTTTTTGAATTTCTTTTTCAAATTCTGTCAAGATGGAAACATAGTAATTTCCATTACTGTTTGTCAATGTTACTGACTTTATCTTGTAATCCTTCGGTATTTCTCTATGATATTTTAATTTAACTTTTTTCAATTTTGGCAAAACCAAATATTTTGTTTCCTCAATTCGTATTGAATTATTCACACAATTTGTCGTATAACTTTTAACATTATTCTTTTTAGATTTGAACCTTGGAAACTTCGCTCTCTTTTGAAAGAAATTCATAAACGATCGTTTTACATTCAATTGAGCATTTGAAAGTGCCAGACTATCTACTTCTTTTAAAAATTGATTTTCACTTTTCAAACTGGCAGGTGTAACTATTTTATTTTTTCCAGTTTCTTCATAAATTTTATTAGCGATACACAAAATCGTATTGTAAACAAAACGAACACATCCAAAAGTCTTATTTATCAATAATTCCTGCTCCTTATTTGGATAAATTCTGTATTTGAATGCTAAATTATATTTCATAAATTACACCTCCTTTTGATTTTGAATATTATTTTTAATTATTTCTCTTCGATATTTTATACAAAAATTGTATCATAGGCATATCCTTTTTTCAATTTTTTTTACAAAAAAAGCAATTCATCTCCCACTTATAGAAAGCCTACGACTTCTTGCTATCTTTTTGTTAAAAACTAAAAATAAATTTAAAAGTAATATAATTTTTCTCATAAAATTCTCCCTATTCTTCATTTTAATAATCTTCATCTAAAAATTTCTCTTCAGAAACTGTTGGCACTCCCAAAGTGCTTCCATAAACTTCTACTAAATCTTCATCTACAATTTTAGCACCTTGTTCTTTTATATTTTTTGAAGTTATAGGTAGAATGAATCCATCTGGTAAATTTTTGTAAGCTGTTCCACGCATTTGCATGTGCATTCTTAGTATATTATTATCTGAATTATATTTTGCTTGAGCAAGAGCTGTAACAGGAATAAAAAATAATTTTTTTCTAATATCATAATTAGTATCCACATATATATAGTCAAACAAAACTGTAACATTCCTTACAACTTTATCATCCACTCTACATAAAGCGGCTCTAAAAGTTGTTGTTCCAGTATATTCATCAACTTTATCAACTTTTGCTTTCCCAATTCCTAAGCAATAACCACTCATATTATAATTATCATCTTTAATATTAAACGAACTATTAGCCTGTGTCATAAAAGTTAATATAAAAATCCCTAACAAAATAAATTTTTTCATCCCAAATCTCTCCTTTAAATTTTTAAAATTATTCTTAATTTCTCTCTCAAATTTTAATCTATCGCATGAAATTCCATTGTTAAAGGATCTTTTCCGATTTTTTCAGCCCACTGCATTGAATCTGTTTTTAATTTGCCTGTTTTCTTATTTACTTGATAACTAAATAATCGTGGTGCTACACTTGGATCTCCACCACATTTTTCATTATCACTGCGAATATCGAAATAATAATAATTCTCATCTTGTCCAGTATCTAAAGTCATTATACAGTTAACATCAGCTAAATCATGTTTAATGATAGATTTTCGCACTAACTGATATGCTTCTTCTGAACTGCTTATTGTTTTAGTCTTAGCAATTTTTTGTTTTCTTATATTTGCATCAGAAACTAAATCACTTTCTAAAACAATTTTCCATTCACCATTAATTTTTTCAAATACTAAATATGATGGATAATCTTTTATCCCTTCCTTTGTCGTAACTTCCTTCACAAACTCTGCTTTTACTTGTCTATCTGATATTTTTTCCACTTCAATATTTCCCTTTAAAACCTGTCCATAGACTGGATTTTTCTCAAAAAATTTCTTTTGATCCCTAATATAATAATCCTTTGATACTGTTGTCTGATAATATTCAATTTTATCTGCCAATATTTTTTCTAAAGTATCAAAATCCCCATTACTAGAGGCTTTATTCCAAATATTTACCATTTCCTTAATTTCATCTTCCATTGTTTTAGTTTCTAATTGGACATTGGGAATACGATTTTTTTTATTTATATTTCCAGTTCCCTGGCTTTTCTTCCCACAAGCAATTACACAAAAACAAAACAAAATAACAATCAATAATTTTTTCATCCTCAAATTTTCTCCTTTAAATTTTACTATTAATTCACATTCGCAAAGTGAACTACTCCCGCTTTTAGAAGTGGGAGCTTCTTGGGAAGTATCTGCTTTTGTTAGCCAAATATATTTACCAAGCTCTTCGGGCAGTTCCTGACCTGTTTTTTTATTTCCTAATATTTCAACATTTCTTTTCCAACATCTCTTATATTCAATGCCGCATTGTAATCTCTATCAATTTCAATTCCACAGCACTCACATTTATAACTTCTTTCTGATAATTTCAGTTCCTCTTTAACATTTCCACATCTACTACAAGTTTTCGATGACGGAAACCACTTATCTATTTTTAAAAATTGCTTTCCTAAAAACATCAACTTATACTCAAGCATTTTCAAAAACATTCCCCATCCATTATCTCCTACACTTTTCCCAAAATTTAATGCCTGACTCATCCCTTTCATATTCAAATCCTCGACAATCACAGCATTATGTTCTTTGGACAATTTTTTTGATAATTTATGTAGAAAATCTCTTCGACAATTTTTGATATATTCATGCAATTTTGATATTTTCTCTTTTTGCTTATACCAATTTTTAGAAAATCTCACTTTTTTTGATAATGATTTCTGCAATTTTTTCAATTCTTCTTCCAACATCCTAAAATATCTTGGATAATCAGCTCTTTGGTTTTCAGAACTGACAAATAATTCAGACATTGAAAAGTCAAGTCCAATTACTTTATCATTACTTGGTATTTTTTGAATTTCTTTTTCAAATTCTGTCAAAACAGAAACATAGTAATTTCCATTACTGTTTGTCAATGTTACCGACTTTATTCTGTAATCCTTTGGCATTTCTCTATGATATTTTAATTTTATTTTTTTCAATTTTGGCAAAACCAAATATTTATTTTCCTCAATTCGTATTGAATTATTCACACAATTTGTCGTATAACTTTTAACACTATTCTTTTTAGATTTGAACCTCGGAAATTTCGCTCTCTTCTGAAAAAAATTCGTAAACGATCGTCTTACATTTAATTGAGCATTTGAAAGTGCCAAACTGTCCACTTCTTTTAAAAATTGATTTTCACTTTTCAAACTGGCAGGTGTAATTATTTTATTTTTTCCAGTTTCTTCATAAAATTTATTTGCAGTATACAAAATCGTATTGTAAACAAAACGAACACATCCAAAAGTCTTGTTTATCAATAATTTCTGTTCCTTATTTGGATAAATTCTGTATCTGAATGCTAAATTATATTTCATGAAATTACACCTCCTTTTGATATTGTATCATATGTATATTTTTTTTTAATTTTTTTACAAAAAAAGCAATTTATCTCCCACTTATAAAAGTCGGAGACTTCTTGCTATCTTTTTGTTAACCCACATTTACCTATTTCCTAGTCTTCCAAAATCTCTTTGGCAAAACTTCCTTCTTTTTCAGTCCCCAATAAAATTTCCTCAACAGTCGCCGCAATATCAGCAAAAGTTTTTCTTGTTCCAATATTTATATTCTTTTTGACATTTTTTCCGTAAATCAATATTGGAATGTACTCTCTTGTGTGGTCAGTTCCTTTATAAGTAGGATCATTTCCGTGATCGGCAGTGATAATCAAGATTTCATCATCTTTCAAATTTTTCTCAATTTCAGGTAACCAATTGTCAAATTCAATCAAAGCATTTACATAACCTTCCACATTTCTTCTATGCCCATAAACTGCATCAAAGTCAACCAAGTTAGTAAAAATCAATCCTTTTGTATCTTCTTTTAATGCCACAATTGTTTTCTTAATTCCATCCAAATTATCTTGATTAGCTTTTCTATTGTCTGTAATTCCTTTTCCATTGAACAAGTCACTCGTTTTTCCAATTCCAACTACATCAAGTCCAGCTTTTTCCAATCTTTCAAGCATTGTTTCTTTTGGCGGATCAATCGAAAAGTCGTGTCTGTTTGCAGTTCTTTTAAATTCTCCAACTTTTTTACCAACATAAGGTCTTGCAATTACCCTTGCCACAGGCGATTTTTCATTACAAATTTCAAGTGCAATTTCACATGCTTTGTAAAGTTCTTCTAATGGTATAATTTCTTCATTTGCAGCAATTTGAAACACAGGGTCCGCTGAACCGTAAACTATCCAATTTCCTGTTCTAATTTGTTCTTCTCCATATTGGTCAATCGCTACAGTCCCTGAAATTGGCTTATTCAACATAGCTTTTCTTCCTGTTTTTTCTTCAAATTCCTTTATAACTTCATCTGAAAATCCATTTTTATAATTTGGAAACGGTCTTTCTAGCGGCACACCAGCTATCTCCCAATGTCCAGTCGTAGAATCTTTTCCATGTGATACCTCAATCGCTCTTCCATAGGCCCCTTCAGCATTTTCCACAGCTGGAGTCCCTTCAATTTCAGTAATATTTCCAAGTCCTAATTTACCCATATTAGGCAAACTCATTCCACCATGAGCTTTCGCCATATTCCCTAAAGTATTTGACCCACAGTCATCAAATAAATTCGCATCAGACAATTCTCCTGCTCCAACACTGTCTAAAACTATTATTGTTATTCTTTCTATTTTTTCATTTTCTTATCTTCCTTTCTTTTTTATTTAATTATATCTTTTATCTGTTTTAAAAGCAATTGATTTTAAGATTTTTTTTATTCATCAGAGCCATAAACAATCATTAATAAATATTCTTTATACCGTATTATTCCTGCTGAAAAAACATTGTATGCATAAAATTCACTTAAAATAGCTTCATATTTCTTTATCGCTACATAAAAATTTACAGGCTCACCAAACCAATGTGTTATTTGATTGAAAAAACATCTTACATTCCAGTATTGTTCCTTTTTATCTGCTTTATTTTCTAAATTTTCAATTATTTCCTCAACAGTAAATTCTGTTTGCAATTTAATAAATTCAGAAATTCTATCGTAACCAGCTTTTGTTTCATTTTGTTTTATCAATTTTTCATGTTTTCTATTTTTTTTGAAAACAATATTCAATTTTTCCAATTTTTTTCTAGTATTATCATCTTTTTTCTCAGATGAACTACTTTCATAATATTGCAATAATTTTTTCTTTATTATTTCATTCAAATCATTATTTTTATCATTGTCAATAAAAAATGTATCAATATATATTGCCGTATATTCAGGACAAACCTTCATCCCATCATTCCAACACATTAAGACACCTTCAATAAATCCTTCAATGTAATCCCTATTCTTCATTGTAATAATTCCTTTTCAAAATTATGATTTTTTATAAATATTTGTCAAATCATCAAAAACAACTTTCTCGTAAATCTCAGCATCAGTTATAAACATATATCCATTAAAAAGTACTTCATCGTAAGCCCACACACTAAATTGACTAATAGAATATGGCATTATTTCATCAATTGTTAAATTTTGGAAGAAAAAGTTTTCTGTAATAATTCCATTTCTAGCATTTTCTACATCGTATTTAGTTAAGCTATTTCCCAATTTTTGAATAACCTTCTCCAATGGAACAGACAATTTATTCTCTTTTAAACGGCTGTTCGCCATACCTAAATATTTTTTTACAATGCTATTCTTTATTTTGACATCCCATTCTTCTACACTATCAAGAATAAGAGACATCTGTTTTTCCAGTTCCTTATCATAAATTTCAGCTTCTTCTATTGATACGTATACTTTTTTCCCAAGCCAGTCAACTTCAAAATCCTCAATATCGCCATTATCATTTACATTAAACGCTATCTTCATTTTCCCTCATTTCTATTTTTATCTAAAATGAATCCCAGAAAATATCATCTCCATTTTCCTCAATATATTTATAAATTTTATCTTCATTTTCAATCAAATCCTCAACTATTTCAGCCACTTTCCGAATTTTTCCCCAGTTTTCCTTAGTATTTCCAAAATAGCGTCCAGCATATCCCCCAGCTTCAGGATCAGAATCATAGTCTTCATAAAGTTCTGGATAATTATTCTCCAAATAACTTTCAATTAAAGCCGCCCATCCATGGCCATTTAAATAAGCTTCTTCATTAATTTCAGATACTTTTTCAAAAATTTCATCAAATTTTTTATCATTATTCATTAGGCAAAAGGCTACTTGATCGTTAATGTCATCCTTTATTTCCTGTATTTCTTCTTCTGAAAGTTCCATTCCACTTTTTTTCAAACTTTCAATATATTCCTCAAACCCTTTTTCATCTTACTCATCAATTGCTACATATTTCATAAATTTCTCCTTCTTTTCTTCATTTTATTTTTAACCAATCTCCAAAAACGCCATGTATGATAAATAATCCAATAATTTCGTTCATTCCTGTAAATCATTATTTTTATAATTTTAATTATCATATTTTTTATAATTTTTAGGCATAACATTATTTTGAAAATAATAAAAATTAAATTTTACGCTATTAAAATTTGTATTTTCATAATTAACTATCACTTTTTTATCTGTTTCAAAAAAATCATCCATAATATAAATTTCTTTTTTCTTTTCAGAAATTGATATACTGTAATTACTATATCTTTTCATAATATAATCTTTTTTAAAAAATATTATTACAGTTATTACCAGTAATAATATTATTATTGTAAACAATTTAATCATTAAATTTAAATATCCCCAAGTAATTCCAACTGAAAAAATTATTATTATAAAAAATACTGCAAAACACATCATATAATACTTTTCAAAAATTGAATATTTTACATATAATTTTTCTCCATTCACTTTTTCACGAATTTCTTTTTTTGGATAACCTATTTTCTCCAATAAACATTCCAAAATTTCATCTTTATTTTTTATGTCACAAAAAATATAACTTTTTTTATGATTACTTTCTATTGAAACATCAATTATTAAATTACAGAAATACTTGTAAATATTCATTGAGCTGTCAAAATTTAAAAGAATGTCATACGAGCCTAATATATTTTTTCTCACTGTCAAAGTTTTTATATCATTATATGCAATCGTTTTCTCAAAAAATAGACCTTTTATTTTCACTTCATAATCAGAAAAATCAAATTTCATCTTATTTTTAATAATCATTACCAAAAGAAATCTATATATAAAATAACTTATTCCAATAGCTAAAAAAAATATCCCGTCCTTTTCTTTCTCATTAAATAAAATATCAATTCCTCCTAATAAATGTCCTAAAAACAGTATTAGAAAAAATATATCCCACATATTAATTTCAAATTTTGAATATTTTATTTCCATATAATTTATCTCCATATTTTACTATTTCTTTCAATACTTTCTCCCTTTCTTTTTTATTTAATTATATCTTTTATCCGTTTTAAAAGCAATTGATTTTAAGATTTTTTATAATACTTCTCTGCAATATCTGTTATATCTATGCTTACATCCAGTCCTGTATTCAAATATATTTTATCATCCTTTTTCAAAAATGCTTCCCAAATTTTTCCCGTATTCAAATAAGCCGTGACAATTTCAAAATCATTTTTTAAAATTTTTACTATTTCTCTATTTCTTAGTTTCGATATTTCTTTAAAAAAATTTTCAATATTATTATCTAATTTATCTATATCAACAAAATATATATCATAAAATAATTGTTTTTTATATTCTTCAAATGTATCAAAATATCCTTTAAAATTACTCAATCCTAACCACTGTAACAAAATATCTGAACAAGAAATTTTGTTTATTAAACTTATTTCTTCTTTAGACATCAACCTTAATAACTGATGTTCAGTAAATTTTAAAGGTAAATATTTGTAATTGTGTTGATAAATTTTTTCTCGATATGGAACCATCAAAAAATTATTCTCAAATTTTACTATACCTGTATCACATTTATTTTTTATATCTCCATAATTAAATTCAAACACAAACTTATATCGTACTTCTTCATTATAAGAAATTAATTCATACCAATATCCATAATAAACAATTTCATTATTTTTCATAATTTGAAGATAATCCTCGTAACAACTATCATAATAATTTTCATCCCAAGTAATTATACTTACATCCATTTTATCTCATCCTGTTTATATTAATTTATTCTTGAATTATCATAATTTTTTATAATTCTTAAATATTTAAAAATTTAAATTTTATTTCTTCCTATATTTTCTCCCTTTCTTCTCTCCAATCGCCTCCAAAATCCCATTTTTCACAAGTTTATTCAAAAATCTTCTTGCCGTAGAATCCGAAACATTCAAAATTTTTTGAGCCTCACTATTGTCAATATAATTATTTTTCTCAAAATACACTTCCAGTATTTTCAGCCTTTGTAACTCTTTATCAGTCATTTTATCAGTCAAAATATCAGTCATTTTTAAGTCATTTTTTTGCAATTCTTCCAAAGTTTCTTTTATTATTTCAAGAATAAATGTAATAAATGGCGTAGATTCTCCAATATTATTCGATAAATTTATCGCCTCATAATATTTCTGCTGTTTTTTCTGAATCAAAGTTTCAATTGGAAGCCAAGCAAAAAACTCTTTCCATTTTGATAGGATTAATGTATGCCAAAGCCGTCCTAACCTTCCATTTCCATCTTGAAACGGATGAATAAATTCAAATTCATAATGAAATACACATGCCTTTATTAGTGGATGAACTTTACTTTTTTTCAACCACGAAAAAAGCTGGTCGATTAATTCAGGAATATATTGAGGTGGTGTCCCTGCATGAATCAGCTGACTTCCCTGATAAACTCCTGCTCCTTTTGTACGAAATCTTCCATTTTCATTTATTAAATCAGCAGTCAAGATTTTATGTGCCTTGAGTAAATCTTTAATCGAATATGGATTTAATAAAGTTAATTTTTCATAGATTTCATAAGCATTCTTAACTTCTTTTATATCCTTTGGCGGAGCTAAAATTCTTTTCCCATTAATCACGTCCGTCACTTGTTCAAATGTTAGTGTATTTTGTTCTATCGCAAGTGATGAATAAATTGTTTTTATTCTATTTTCTCTTCTCAAAACTGGATTTGAAGATAATTTTTCTGAAACTATAATCATTCCTGTTAATTCAGTAATCTGAGCCACAAGCTCAATTATCTCATTTGTAATCTCAAATGGTGGATTATAATTATATTCTTTTCCCATTTTAAAACTATCCTTTATTATTTTTTTCTTTTTTCACAATATTTCCGATTTCTTCTGTCATATACAACGGTAAATTTAACAACCATTCTTCTTTTTTATAATCATTCATTGATATTCTTACTGATATTTCGGGGTTATATTTTTCTTTATATATTTTCAAACTTTTGGCTTTTAAATTTACTTCGGCTTTTACTTCGACAGGGATTATACTTTCTCCATTATCTAATAAGAAGTCAATTTCACATGAACCACGGTCATTTGTGTAATAATATATATTCAAATTTTCAATTGTAACAAGTTGTTGCAACACATATTGTTCTGTTAATGCTCCTTTAAATTCAACAAATAGTTTATTTCCTTCAATAAGTGTACTCTGATTCAATCCTGTCATGCAGGTAAGAAGTCCTGTATCAAGCAAGAACAGTTTAAAAGCCTTCAAATCTCCGTATGCTTTTAATGGAAGTTTAGGGTTATTAACTCTATTCACTTTATAAATAAGACCACAGTCAATAAGCCACATTAATGCCATTTCGTATTCTTTTGCCCTCGCACCTTCCCTAACCAAACCATAAATAAATTTTTTATTTTCTTTTGCAAGTTGTGATGGAATACTATTCCATAACATTCTCAATCTAGGCACAATTTCATTTGGAGCATGTTTTGAAAAATCCTGTTCATAAGCTAAAAGTATACGCTTTTGAATTTCCCTAACTTCATTAAAATCTTTATTTTCCGAAAAATGAAGTACGCATTCAGGCATTCCTCCTACAAAATAGTAGTATTTAAGTATATCTATAAATTTTTGCCTAAATACTTTTATCATCTGATAATCATTATTTTCAATAAGTTTTAAAAATTTCCCATTCCCTGTGGCAAGTAAAAATTCCTCAAAAGATAAAGGATACAACTTTAAAAAATCAATTTTCCCAACCGGAAACGATGTCCCCTCATGCAGTGCAACTCCTAATAATGAACCCGCACAAACAATATGATACTGCCGTGCATTTTCGTAAAAATATTTAAGGCTAGAAATTGCTCTTGGAACTTCCTGAACTTCATCAAAAATAATCAAAGTTTCTTTAGGCACTATTTTTATTCCGCTATAAAGCTCAATCCCCATAATTAGTCGGTCTACATCTAAATCTACTTCAAACAATTCTTTCATATTAGAATTAGAATCAAAATTTATATAAACTGTATTTTTATAAGCCTTCTCTCCAAATTCCTTCATAAGCCAAGTTTTTCCCACTTGTCTTGCCCCTTGTATAACCAAAGGTTTCCTATCTTTTTTATTTTTCCATTCATAAAGATTTTCAATAGCAACTCTATACATAAAACACCTCTTTTCACAACTTTATGTATAAAATATAGCACATCTTAACAAAAATTACAACGAAAAAATGTTCTCTTCATACACTTTTTACAACGAAAAATACAAATATATTGCAAAAATTACAACGATACTTTATCATTTTTAAATTTATTAAAAGCCATGCAACCCCCTTTTTTTCATTAAATAGTAGCTTTAACAACTCTATTATGATAGAAAATATTTTTTACTTGAAAATTTTGTTTCCGCATAACTTATTTTTAAACCTTATCTGTATTACTATCAATCAATTCCAAATAGTCATTTCCCCCAATCGCATAAAGTTTTTAATACAGGATCAATAGAACTACCTATGTCAGTTAGAGAATATTCGACTCTTGGAGGAATTTCAGGATAAATAGTTCTTTTTATCATTTTTTTATCTTCAAGTTCTCTCAATTGCTCTGTCAAAGTTTTTGTAGTAATATTCTCCAGATTTCTTTGCAATTCATTAAATCTGACCACTTTTTTAATATACAAATTCCGTAAAATCCCTAATTTCCATAATGTCTCTGTTGCTCATCCCTTTAGCATGAAGGGAAAGAATCTGTGTCAATTTTCTTTTCAGCCATAACAAAAACCTCCAAATATTATATAGTTATTTTACCATATATTATTTAGAGGTTTACACAAAAATTTTTATTCGTAATTTTGAGTTTTTTCTTCGATAAATTTGAGAAGTTCTTCCCGTCCAGTATTTTTTAGTGAAGAATAAAAAAATACATCTTCATTGTCAAAGACGAGCTTTTTCTTAATTTCTTTTAACTGCTTAAATTTTTCGTTATTCGACAATTTATCGGATTTTGTAAAAATTATATAATATTCTATTTCAAAGTGTTCCAGCCACTTTAACATCTCCATATCTTCATTTGACGGAATTCTTCTCAAATCCAAAAGCAAAAACACAATTTTTTTTCTATCTGAAGTTAAATAATCTTCTATAATTTTTCCCCAATTTTTTTTAACAGCTTGAGGAACTTTTGCAAATCCGTAACCAGGCAAATCGACAAAATGAATTTTATCATTTATCAAAAAATAGTTAATTAATTGTGTTCTTCCAGGAGTTTTACTTGTTCTGGCAAGGTTTTTCCGCTTTGTCAAAGAATTTATCAAAGAAGATTTTCCAACATTTGAACGCCCAATAAAAGAAAATTCTGTAAAATTGTTGAATTTTGGATATTCATTTGCATAGACAGCGGATTTTATAAATTCAGCTTTTTTAATTTCCATTTTTTTCCTTTCTTTGATTTTATAAAAATTTTATTATTATTATTATTATATCACAAAAGTTGTATTTTTATAAAATAATAATTTAAAAAAATTTCTTTAAAAAATTTATTTAATTTTGAAAATCATAAATTATGTCGTTTAGTGAATTATCGTTTAAAATATAGTAATAAACACCATTAATCATTCGTCCATCTCCCTGAAGTTCATGCTGTTCAATTGGATGATGCAATAAAATTGCAGGTGCAGCGCTTAGAGCTTTTATAGGATTTACTTCAATTTCCATATTTTTTTTTGTGTAGTCCAAAACTTTTGGAATGTATTTCCATCCTGAAGGAGCTGAAAGTTTTTGCACAATTCCTTGAATGACCTGTCTTTGTCTTTCATCCCGCTTAAAAGCAGTGTCACTTTTTCTATGTCTTGTATAAGCAAGTGCTTGTCGTCCTTTTAAGTTATAAACTTGCCCTTTGTTAAAGTGAAAAACTTCCTGATCAAAATAGTCTTGATTAAAAGTGTGATTTGCAACAACGTCAACTCCGTCAATCATCGTTGTGATGTCCATAACATTTTCAAATCTGAATAAAATGTGATAATCAACTTTTACATCAAGCAATTTTTCCACAGCTTCCACAGTACAAGGAGTTCCTCCAAAAGCGTGAGAGTGCGTAATTTTATCCATCTTATAGTTTTCGCAAGGAATTTCGGCATAAGAATCTCTAGGAATTGAAACCATTTTAATTTGAGCTGTAAGCGGCACAACTCTAACAAGAATTAAACCGTCGCTTCTTGAACCTTTTGTTGGCTGATTTGCATAAGCGTCACTTCCTATTATAAGAATATTAAACGGCACAGAAAGCCAAGCTATAAAACCAGCTAAACCAGCTAAAATAGCCAAAGTAATAAATAATATTATTTTTTTCATTTTACACCTCTTTTTTTTCAAAATTTAGTTTAGTTTCCAAAAAATTAATAAAATCATCTATTTTATTTTTTAAATCTTCTAAATTATCGTTGTTATTTTCAATGACATAATCGCTTTTTTTTATTTTTTCATCCAAAGAAATTTGAGAATTTATTATATTTTCCGTTTCATTTTCACTCCGCTTATCTCTAGCCAAAACTCTCTTAATTTGAGTATTTTTATCAGCCCAAACGAGTAAAATTAAATCAAATTCATTCTCCCATCCAACTTCAAAAAGCAGCTGAATTTCCACAAACACAAGATTTTTTTTGCTTTCATTAATTTTTTTTCGCATTCTTTTCAAAATTTCAGGATGCATAATGGAATTTAATTTTTTCAATTTTTTTTTATTCTCAAAAACAATTTTTCCCAATTTTTTTCGTGAAATCTCTTCTTTGTCAAAAATTTCACTTCCAAAATTTTTAAAAATTTCTGTTTTTATTCCTGGATCTTGAATGACTTCGTGAGAAATCGTGTCTAAATCGACAAAATAAAACCCTTTATCTCTCAAAATTCGGCTGACAGTGCTTTTTCCACTTCCAATTCCTCCTGTAATACCGACAATCATAGTATTTTCCCTTCTTTTTAAAATTTTTATACAATCTATTTTATATCTTTTTTCATTTAATTGCAAATTTTATTTACTAATTTCTTCCCTTGTAATTAATTAAAAAATATGGTAAAATTTCTTATGAATTAAAGGATAAGCTATATATTTATGCTAAAAAAATAAAAAAAGCAAAAATTTTATTCCTGGTGTTATAAGGAGAGTTTTATAATGAAAAAGTTTGTATTTTCGTTGGCATTGCTAATCTCTGGGATTTCTTTTTCGGGAACTTGCCATTGGATTAAAAATCCTAATTTTTATGTAAAAAAAGAAATAGATTTGATTAATAGCACAAATTTAAAAGGAAATGTCTATTGTGACATTGACAATGATTTTTTGACTTACTATATCGGAACTGGAAATTTAGAAATTGGACTTTTGTACAATGAAAAAGAAAAAAAAGAATTAACTTATGAAAATATTATGAATATCTTGCTAGATTTTGAAGGTGATATTGCAAAATTACTGCCAAGTAATATTTCATCAAGAGAGTTAAAAGATAAGCCTCAGTTTTATACATACAGATTATATATTTACGACGCTAAGCAAAATGATACATTTATGTTTTTCAAATATATTTTAGATACAACTAAACATGATGGGGATTGGAAGATGTATTACAACAGTGAAATTTTTTCTAAAATGAATGACAATGTAGTTGATCTATTCCAAAAAAATGGATATGGACCAACGGAAGATATTGTTTATTAAAAGGGTACTTAGGAAAGTAATAAAATGAATATAATTTTAGAAGAAGATATAACGTATAATACAAAAGTTAATGATTTTGGTGTGGAACCCATAAATAAAAGAATTATTACAACTGGTGAAAAGTTAATTTTTTTTAAAAAAGGAATATTTGAAAAAGAAAGCGGCGGAAAAGTAAAAAATAGTAAAATTATAAAATATATAAAAGAAAAAAATCAATTGTTTGTATCAAGCATATTTTTTGTGTCAACTCCAAATGGAAAAGTTTATAAATGTGATGGAAATAAAAAAAGAATAAAAGCGCTTGTCTTTGAAACAGATAAGTTAATCACGGCTATGAATTTTATAACGAGCGGAAGAATTGTATATATTGAAAATAATATATTATTTTCCTATGATGTTGACACAGAAGAATTAATTTTTACAAAAATAAATAAAAATAAAAAAACTGGAAATTATGATATTTTTACAAGTGGCGAAAATGTTATAATTAAATTTAGAGAAGAAGAAAAAGAAAATAATATAATCTACATTTTTGAAAATAAATTAAAAAAAATATTTGAAATAAAAACGGAAAATGATCACACCTATTCTAAAATAGTCGGACTAAAATATTTTGCTGGAACAGAAGATGGCGAAATAGAAATTTGGAATATTCTAGATAAAGAATTGTACAATTCTATAAAAGTAGCAAATGCAAAAATTAATTATATTGAAGAAAACGAAGGAAAGTTTTTTATTGGATTAGTTGATGGAACGATGCTAATTACCGATGAAGAGTTTAAAATATTAATAGAAAAAAAAGTTGCAGATAGCGAAATACGAAAGATATGTATAATCGAAGATGAAATTTATATTTTAATTTCAGACAAAAGAGTTATAAAGTATCGGATATTTAAAAAGAAAAAAAATTAATAATTTAAAAAAACTTGAGGAGGAAAAGATGATTTACACATTGACATTAAATCCTGCATTGGATTACGACATGTATTTGGAAAATGAATTGGAAGCAGAAAATTTGAACCTTGCGAAAAAAGTAAACTATAGAGCAGGTGGAAAAGGAATAAATGTTTCAAAAGTTTTGAAAAACTTAGGAATTGAATCTACAGCATTAGGGTATGTTGCGGGATTTGTAGGAGATTTCATTGTAGAAAATTTGCAAAAAGATGGAATAAAATCAGAATTTGTAAAGCTAGACGGAATCACAAGAATTAACGTAAAAGTTAATGGAAATGATAAAGAAACAGAATTAACTGGAGTTTCACCAAAAATAACAGATGAGAAATTACAGGAATTAGTGAAAAAAATGTCAGATTTAAAAGATGGAGATATTTTAGTGCTGTCTGGAAGTATTCCTTCATCAATTAGCAGCAAGATTTATAAAGAATTGTCAGGAAATGTAAAAGCGAATGTGGAAATAGTGCTTGATACGAGAGGAAACTTATTGCAGGACAACATTCATAACAATCTTTTCGTCAAACCGAATATCCATGAATTGAGAGATATGTTTGGTGAAAAATTGAAAACTAAACAGGAAATCGTTGAAAAATGTAAATATTTCTTGGACAGAGGGGTAAAAAATGTGATTTTATCTCGTGGTGGAGATGGAGCTTTGCTTGTAAACAAAGATTTTGTTTTAGAAGCGAGTGTTCCAAAAGGAAAACTGATTAATTCGATTGGTGCTGGAGATTCAATGGTAGCTGGATTTGTGGCAGGATTTGTCAAAGGAATGACTATAGAAGATGCTTTTAAATTAGCAGTTGCTTCAGGAAGCGCGACAGCTTATTCTTATGGAATGGCAGAAAAAGATTTAGTTGATAAGTTATATAGTGAAATTGAGATTTTAAAAGAAAAATTATAAAATTTAAAAATAAAAATATGAAAGGTGGAAAGATATGAGAATATCAGATTTATTAATAAAAGATAGAATAAATCTTGACATAAAATCAAGTGATAAGCCAAGTGTTATAAGAGAATTAGCAAGACTTCACGAAAAAACAGGTGTTTTAAATGATTACGATGGATATGTAAAAGCGCTTGAAGCAAGAGAAGAACAAAGTTCAACAGGAATTGGAGAAGGAATTGCTATTCCTCATGCAAAGACGGAATTTGTAAAAGAACCAGCTCTTGCAATGGGAAGAAAAATGAGTGGAATTGACTACGATTCATTGGACGGAGAACCTGCAACATTGTTCTTTATGATTGCAGCACCAGATGGAGCGAATAATACTCATATTGAGACATTAGCTAGACTTTCACAGTTATTATTGGATGATGATTTTAAAGAAGCTTTGGAAAAAGCTCCAACAGCAGATGCAGTTTTAGATATTATCAATAAAACAGAAGCGGAAAAATTCCCAGATGAAGCTAAAAAAGAAGAGATGAAAAAAGTGCCGGCATCGGTAGCTAACTCTTCGTCTTCAGATGATGAACCTTACATTATTGCAGCAACAGCTTGTCCAACAGGGATTGCGCATACATATATGGCAGCGGCAGCCTTGAAAAAAGCAGCTGAAGAAATGGGAGTAAAAATAAAAGTAGAAACAAATGGAGCAGACGGTAGAAAAGATGTTTTGACAAGCGATGACATCAAGAAAGCAAAAGGTGTTATTTTAGCGATAAATAGAAATATTGAAGTGGATAGATTTGATGGAAAACCGTTAATTCAAGTGGAAGCAAAAGAAGGAATTAATAATGCAAAAGCGTTAATTCAACAAGTCTTAGATGGAAAAGCACCTATTTTCCATGCAAGTGGTTCTTCGGAAGCTTCTTCAGGTGAAGAGGCTTCAAGTGAGAAAAAAGGACTTTACAAACACTTATTAAGTGGAGTTTCTTATATGTTGCCGTTGGTAATAAGTGGAGGAATTTTGATTGCATTGGCGTTTTTGGTTGATACGTTGACAGGCCATGCAAATGCAGGATCTAATTTTGGTACAACAAATGCAATGGCGAAATTGTTGATGACAGTTGGAAAAGCGGCATTTGGATTGTTCTTGCCAATTTTAGGTGGATACATAGCGTTTAGTATGAGTGAAAGAGCTGCGTTAACTCCAGGACTTGTTGCAGGATTCTTAGCAACTCAGCCAATAGTAAAAGATGGTCCAGTTTCAGGATTTATTGGTGCATTAATTGGTGGATTTTTAGCAGGTGTAGTAGTTAAACTTTTAATAAAAGTATTGTCAGGATTGCCAAGATCATTAAATGGATTAAAAATGATTTTATTATATCCAGTATTATCAGTATTAATAACAGGAACAATAATGTGGGTAGTTGTTAATCCGATAGCTACTTTCATAAATGTTTGGTTAAATAATGGTTTGGCTTCAATGCAAGGAGCAAGTGCAATATTATTAGGAGCAATATTAGGTGGAATGATGTCAGTAGACATGGGTGGACCTATAAATAAAGTAGCATATGTATTTGGAACAGGAACATTGACAGCAGCAACAATGACTTCGGGAGGAACTTTCTCAATGGCGGCAGTCATGGCTGGAGGAATGGTTCCACCAATAGCAATTGCATTGGCATCTACACTGTTTAAAGATAAATTTACTGCACAAGAAAGAGAAGCAGGACTTACAAACTACATTATGGGATTCTCATTTATTACAGAAGGTGCAATTCCTTATGCGGCAGCAGATCCTACAAGAGTAATACCTGCAAGTATTGTAGGTTCAGCAGTGGCAGGAGCTTTAATTGGATTATTCAGAGTTAAAATACCAGCACCACATGGCGGAATTTTAGTAATGGGATTAAGTAAGACTGCAAATGGTGGAAACGGTTTCTTCTTGTATTTATTCGCAGTTGTAGTTGGTGCGATTATATCAGCAATATTGCTAGGATTATTAAAGAAAAAAGTAGATGAAAAATAGATTTTATTTAATATAGTCGAAATTATTTTAATTGTTTTATTAATTTTGAAAAAGTGTAAAATAATTACAAAATAAAAAATGTACCAAAGAAGCGGAAGATGTGAAATTGGAAGATTTGGAGGTGCATTTTTTTTATTTATAGAAAAATTAAATTCATATTTTTAAAGAAAAAAAGATGAAGTTGCCTCATAAAGTAGTTAGAATTACTAAATATATGGAACAGACCCTAACAGTATTATATATATTTTCTTTTCTTTTTTCTTTCTCTTAATTTATGAACAAAGTATAACATAAAATATAAAAAAAATTATAATAATTGCTAAAATAAATAAGGATTAACTTATATTCTATGAAAAAGTTAATCCTTTTTAAATTAATTAAGATTAAATATTTAATTTTTAAATTACATATTTTTTGTTTTTAATTTTTTCAATATTTTTCTTAAAATATCATCACTGATTTTTTGTAAAAGTATTTCAAAATGTTCGTATTTTTCTTTTTCAGTTGAGTGGAAAATCAAGAAATATAAATCCGAATAAAAATTTTTCTTTTCTGAAAATATTTCAAATTCCCCACAATCTATCACCTTGTCAGTCTTTATTACTACAAACTCCCCATTTCTTTTTTTATTCTTAAGAAAATAAACTCCAAAAGCCAAATTTTTAATCTGTATTTTAATTATATTTTCATCTAAAATATCAAATTCATTTATACAGAACTTATTTTTTATTTTTTGCTTAAATTCTTCTAAATTAGCAATATTTAAACAAAGTGTCTTGTTTTCAATATTACTCATTAATCTCCTCCTTTTTCCTTATTTTTTATTTTAACAAATTCTAATATATTTATAAAAAATAGGCAAGGTATATTTTGTTATATTCTTAAATTATAAATATACTTTTTTATATGGATTATATGATTTATAAAAATTAATTTAAAATTAAAATATTAAATGTTATTATTCTATAGTGTATTAATACAGGATTATTAACATTAAAAAATTTTCAATTCCTTAAAATAAATTTTGAATTTTCAATTGTGAATATCTAAGCTTAAATCCAAATAGATAGCTAGGCTGTAAATTTACGGTGTCAAAGTAATGGTAGCACTTAAGCCTCATTTTTTATCTCTTTAGTATATTTTAATTAATTTTAAAATAAAAAAAGTCGAATAAAAATTCAGATGATTTTTTCGTATAATATGTTTCTTAATAATAATTTATATTATTATCAACGTGTTTTTTGCTAAAATTTTGTGTTATAATATAACTAAAATTAAAGAGAGAAAAGAAAGGTGAGAAATATGGAACATAAAGAATTTGCGGAAATTTATGATATATTCATGAAACACGTAGATTATGACAGCTGGTATAATTTTCTTAGGAGTTTTATTAGGGAAAAAGGAACTTTGCTGGATTTGGGATGTGGAACTGGGGAGTTTTCAGTTCGGTTTTTGAGAGATGGATTTTCAGTAACTGGAGTTGATTTATCGGAGAAAATGTTGGACATTGCGGAGAAAAAAATAGCTGATAAAAAACTTGAAAATTGCGACTTTAAACTTATAAAAGAAAATATTATAGATTTTGAGAGTACTTTTAAAAATGGTGAAATTTGCCAAGTTGACAATATTATTTGTAATTTTGACACGGTAAATTATTTGAAAAATGGAAGCGAATTTGAAAAGTTTTTGGAAAAATGTTCTAAAAATTTGAAAAAAGATGGATTTTTAATTTTTGATGCCGTCACGGAAGATATTTTTTCTGAAATTTTTGAAAATGATGTATTTTTGGATGAAGAGCCTGAATATACGAGTATTTGGCGTCACGAAAAACTTTCGCAAAGAAAACATCTTGTGGAAATAGATTTGTTTGTCAGGGAAAATTCCAATGATAATTTATTTAGAAAATACAATGATATTCAGTACAAATTTATTTATGATCCGAAGTGGATAATTAAAACTGCTCAAAAAAATGGATTTGAAATATTTGACACGGCGAGTAATCCTGAATTTGGGGAGAGCCGAATATTTTTTGTATTAAAAAAAATATAAGTTAGGAGAAAAGTAAATATGTCAGAAAATAAAAAAAATTTTAATATAAATGAAAAAAATACAGACAAAAAAAATATTGATGAAGAAGAAAAAAGAAAAGAAAGAATTTATGAAATTGAAAAAAAACTTGGACGGCACAATGAAAATGAGAAAAAAAATCGAAAAAGAAATAATAAACTTATAAAATATTTTGCACTAGCTACAAATATGGTTTATACTTTATCCGTGCCAGTACTTCTTATGTTAGGATTTTATATGCTTTTAAAAAAGTTTTTATTTAAAACTGATCAGCCGATAGTTTTAGTTATATTTCTTGTGATTGGCGCGGTTTCAGGTTATTGGTCTTTAATTAAACAAATTAATAATATAAAGTGAGGAGTAAAAATGTTTGAAAATATGCCTTGTGAAATAAGAAAAAATTATAAACTTTCAATTTATATTACAATAATTGTATTTTTTATTGGACTTGTTTTTAAAATTGTAGAACTTTACTTTGGATTTTTTGTGGGAGGAATAATTTCATTAATAAATGTTAGGCTTCTTATTTCGGGAATAAATAAGATTTTGTACTTTAAAAATAATCCAAAATTACGTGGAAATTTTGAGCTTTGGAAAAGACTTTTAGTTTTTTGCATCGGAATGTTTATTGTTGGAAAAGTCAGCCAGAGATATTTTGTGGGGCATGTACTGACAAATCTTTTATTTACTGGGATTGGAGCGACAAATTATAAACTCTCGATTATTTTGAATAATTATTTAAAAAAAATTAAACAATAATTATTTTTGTATTAATAAAACATTGTGTTATTTTATTGAAAAATAGATTAAAATATCTAAATAAAAAGACTTGATTATGATACAAAGTCAATAAAATCAAGAAAAAGTGAAATTTTAAACTAAAGAATAAAATTTGCAAAAAAAAAATAATTGGAGTATAATGAAAGTACGAGTGAAGTTTTTAATCTTTTTGCTCCAAAAATAAAAAAGAACTCTTAGAAGAAAGGAGGAAAATTGATGAAAAATAAAGTTTTTAAATTTATTGGACTCTTAATTCTTATGATGGTGATTGTAAATGTTATTTTGGCAATTGTAAGTACGGTTTTGCCGATTAATTTTGAATCGCCGAGTTCAGTTGTAGAGCCCCCGCATTATTTTAATTTTATTATCGGCAGCTTTAAATTCTCGCTAAGTCAGACAGTATTAAATACTTGGGTTTTAATGCTTGTAATAATGTTCATTATAAATTTGGGGACAAAAAATGCAAGTGTAAAAAATCCAAGCAAAATGCAAATTATAATGGAAGAATATTATAATTTTATTGAAAATACATTTCTTACAACTTTTGGAAAATATAAAAAGAAATATATTCCATTTTTTGCGGCACTATTTGCCTTTATAATGTTTTCAAATTTATGTGGATTTCTATTTCCGTTTGTGATAATGATTTTAAAAGGACAGCATGGAATGGAAATAAAACCATTTTTTAGAACGCCGACAGCTGATCCAAATACGACAATTGGACTGTCACTTGTAGTAATTGTTCTTTTTTTAACAGTTTCTATAAAAAAAGGCGGATTTAGAGCATATTTAAAATCGTTGTTTGAGCCAATGTGGTTTATGTTTCCGCTAAATATTGTTGACATCTTTTCAAAAGTTTTGAATACATCAATGCGTTTATTTGGGAATATGCTTGCAGGATTAGTAATCGTGGGACTTTTATACAGCCTTGTGGGGCATCAGTTGTTTCAGTCTATAACGAATAATTTATTAAAAGGAAATTTCTCGTTCGCAGTGGGTTGGACAATGATTTTACAACTATATTTAGATTTATTTATAGGAATTGTTCAAGCGTTTGTCTTTACAGTGTTGTCATCCGTTTATATCAGTGAAGGATTAGGCGAAGAAGAGGAAGATGAATAATTTAAGATAAATTTGAATATCAAAGAGTATAAAGAATAAAAAACTAATAAAAAAAATAAAAAAATAGGAGGATTTAAAATGGCAGCAACAGCAGAAATCATTAATGCAGCAGCATTATTAGGAGCAGGAATAGCAGCAATAGGAGGAGTTGGAGCAGGACTTGGGCAAGGAATTGCAACAGGATATGCAGTAGAAGCTATTTCAAGACAACCTGAAGCAAAACAAGATATTATGCAGACATTAATTACAGGATTGGCAATTACTGAGTCATCAGCAATTTATGCATTAGTAATCGCATTCTTATTAATTTTCTTAAAAGGATAGTTCTTATATTTTTAAAGAAAGGTTGTGAGTGTCATAAATTTAAAAAAAATAACAATAGGATTGTATTTAATTACATTTTTTAATATATCTTTTGGAGTGGCAGTAAATAACCAAACACAAAAAAAATCTGAAACTACAAAACCTAAAACAGTAACTCCAAAAAAAGGAACAGGAACGCTGAAAAAGGAGACTGGCGATAAATCAAAAGAAACAAAAGAGGTAACTAAGCAGACAACTACAAAGAAAACGGCTGGAAGTACCCAAAAAAATGACACAAAAATTACAAAACCAGCACCAAAAAGTTCAGCTACAACAAAGACAAAATCTGTTAAAACACCAGCAAAAACAGTTGATAAAAAAGTAGACACAAAATCGATGCCAAAAACTTTAAATCCAGTAAATAATAAAAAGCTTCCTAAAATAATGGGAAAAAAGACTTCTGATGAAAAAAATCCAGAAAATAAAAAGAATAACAATAAGTCATCTGGAAAAAAAACAACTGAGGGAAAGTCAAATAATAGTGGAATAAATAAACCATCGAGTACTAAGGGTTTAAGTGATGTAGAGATAGGAAAAGATATAAATAAAACTAAGAAATCAATTGAAAAAGAGTTTTCTGGTAAAAAAGAAAATATGAAAATTTTAGAGAAATCGCAAAAAATGGTAGATGATAAAATTGAAAAAGATAAACAAGTTGATAGGGTAAAAATAGATAAAATTACAAAAGTAAATCCTGAAAAAATATTGTCTTTCACTAAAAATTCGGAAGAAATTTTAGCAAGTGCAACTATGGTGTCAACTGAAAATTATAAAATTTTATTTACTGGAATTAATGAGGTCAATTCTGATGAAAGTAGTGAACTTACAAAATCTGATAAATTAAATACAAGTTTTGTTGCTGGTTTTCAGATAAAAAAACCAGAAATTGAACTGGAAAGCGTAAAAGTTTATTTGATTATATCTGAAAAAAGTGAAAAATTATTGATTTCTTCAAAAGTTCCAGAAAATAGAGTAAAGAGAGAAGAAAATAAACCTTTTGTGGAAGAATGGGGAACTGAAGTTGGTAAAAATTCTAAAATAAAAGGGTTTGGAAACGAGAAAGACCAAAACCCTGTCAGTTGGAATGGAGAATCGGACATTATTGGTACAGTTAGTTTAAGAAATTTGTTAAAAGATAATAAAATTGATTTAGAAAAAGTAAAAATTTCTAAATTAAAAGATCTGTTTGCATTAAGCAACAAAAAATATCGTTATTTATTTAAGTTTGTGATAAAAGCTAAAGGAAAAGAAGAGGAAGTTATTTTTCAACCTGGTATTTTGAATATAAAATTAATAGGGGGTAAAAATATAAAATAAAAAATAATTCTAAAAAATTAAGGAGAAAAAATGAATGAAGGAGCAAAATTAGTAAATATTGATTTTACAATGGCTATTCAAATAATAAATTTTTTAGTATTAGTCTATTTTTTCACGCGGGCATTTTCAAAAAAAATTGGAAAAATTTTGGAAGATAGAAAAAAAATGGCGTTATCAGAAATGGAAATCGTTGAAAATGAAAAAGAAAAATTGGAAGAAAAAAAGAAAAATATTGAAAAGTTAAAAAAAGAATCCAAAAGACGTGCAAATGACATTTTGATAAAAGCTGAAAGACAAGCTGATGAAAGAAAAGATCAAATTATAAATTTGGCTATGAATAACCGTGAAAGAATGATGATGAAAGCGGAAGCTGATATTGAAAAAATGCGACAAAAAGCTAAATTTGAGTTGCAAAAAGAAGTCGGAGAAATGGCTGTGGATCTTGCAGAAAAAATTATTAAAGAAAATATTGATAAAAGTCAAGATAAAACAATTGATAAATTTATTGATGGATTAGGAGATTAAAATTATGGAAGACGAGATTGCAAAAACATATGCCAAAGCTATCTATGATATAGCAAAATCTTCTAATAAAATAGATGAAGTTCGAGAAGTGCTTAATATTTTAATTGAAAAATATTCAGAAGAAGAACAGTTTAGAAGAATTTTAGAAAATCCGATAATTAAATTTTCTGAAAAGGAAGAGTTTTTAAAAAAATCTTTTAGTTTTGCTAGTGCAGAGTCAATTAAAGTGGTAAGATATATCATTAAAAAAAATAGATTATCTTCAGTAGCGAAAATAAAAGCTAAATTTTTGGAAATTTATTACAAGGAAAATAATAAACTTCCTGTGACAGCTATATTTGCAAAAAAATTATCAAATGAACAGGAAAAGAAATTAACAAAAAAATTGGAAAAAAAATACAATAAAAAAATTGTATTAAATTTAGTTGTTGATAAAAGTATAATTGGTGGAGGAATCATAAAGGTAAACGATGAAATAATTGATGGTTCAATAAAAAATCAAATAAGCGATATGAAAAAAGTTTTTTAGAAATGGAGGTGCTTTTTTTGAAGATTAAACCAGAAGAGGTAAGTAAGATAATTCGTAGCGAAATAGAAAATTACAAAAATAAAATTGATATTTCCAACACTGGAACAGTTCTCGAAGTTGGAGATGGAATTGCTAGAATTTATGGATTAAGTGATGCTATGTCTGGAGAACTATTAGAATTTGAGAATGGTGCAACTGGAATGGCTCTAAATCTAGAAGAAAGCAATATCGGAGCAGTTATTTTTGGAGAAACAATCGGAATAAAAGAAGGAAGTTTAGTAAAGGGAACAGGAAAAGTTGCACAAGTGCCTGCTGGAGAAGAATTACTTGGAAGAGTTGTAGATGCACTGGGAAATGCTATTGATGGAAAAGGTGAAATAAAAGCTAGTAAATATATGCCAATAGAAAGACAGGCTTCTGGAATAATAGCAAGAAAACCTGTAAGTGAACCGCTGCAAACTGGAATAAAAGCAATTGACGGAATGTTTCCAATTGGAAAGGGACAAAGGGAACTTATAATTGGAGATAGACAAACTGGAAAAACAGCAATAGCAATTGACGCAATAATAAATCAAAAAGAAAATGACACGATTTGTATTTATGTTGCAATTGGACAAAAAAGATCGACAGTTGCACAAATTTATAGAAAATTAGAGGAAACAGGAGCGCTTGACTACACTATAATTGTGGCGGCAACAGCGTCAGAATCTGCACCGCTTCAATATTTGGCACCATATGCGGGAGTGGCAATGGGAGAATATTTTATGGATAATGGAAAAAGTGTTTTGATAATTTATGATGATTTGTCTAAACACGCTGTAGCTTATCGTGAAATGTCTTTACTGCTTAAAAGACCGCCTGGAAGAGAAGCCTTTCCTGGAGATGTATTCTATTTGCACTCAAGACTTCTTGAAAGAGCTGCAAAATTAAGTGATAAATTGGGTGGTGGCTCAATTACGGCGCTACCGATTATTGAAACAAAAGCTGGAGATATTTCGGCATATATTCCAACAAATGTAATTTCGATTACAGATGGACAGATTTTCTTGGAAACTGATTTATTTAATTCAGGATTTAGACCAGCGATAAATGCAGGAGTTTCTGTATCAAGGGTCGGTGGATCAGCACAAATAAAAGCGATGAAACAAGTTGCTTCAAAAGTGAAATTGGAACTTGCACAATATAATGAATTACTTGCGTTTACACAATTTGGTTCAGACTTGGACAAAGCGACAAGAGATCAATTAAATCGTGGTTCTAAAATAATGGAAGTATTAAAACAAGGACAATACAGTCCGTATAAAGTGGAAGAACAAGTAATTTCATTTTACTGTGTAACAAATGGATTTTTTGACGATGTTCCAACAGAAAAAGTTCGACAGTTTGAAAGAGAATTAATTGATGCACTTTCAAGCAAAACGATTATTTTGAAACAGATTTTGGAGAAAAAACAGATTGATGATGAAATTAAAAATTCTTTAAATGACTTTATTCAAGACTTTAAAGAAGAGTATGTCTGGTAAGTAGGTGAAAAAATATGGCTGCAAATATGAAAGAAATAAAAGAGAGAATTGACAGCGTAAAAAATACGAGTCAAATCACAAATGCGATGAATATTGTTTCTTCTACAAAATTTAAAAAGTTTCAAGTATTGACGCTAAAATCTCGTAGTTATGCGGAGACACTGGATATAGCGTTTGATAACTTAGTTGCGGGATTAAAAGGTAATAAATTTGTAATATTCGATGGAAAATCTCAGGTAAAAAAAGTTGGAATTATTGTTATGACTTCAGATAGAGGGCTTTGTGGAAGTTTTAATTCAAATACGCATAGAAAACTTGAAGAAATGAGAAGAAATTTTCAAAAAGAAAATAAAGAGATTTCTGTAATTACAATCGGAAAAAAGGCGAAAGATTATTGCAAAACAAGAAATATAGATGTCGATAGTGAATACACACAAATGATACCTGAGACTATGTTTGAAAAAGCAAAAAAAATAAGTGAAGATGTTGTACAGTTTTATTTGGATGACTACTATGACGAAGTTTATTTAATTTACTCAAAATTTGTATCAGCGGTAGAATATAATATCCAGACAGAAAAATTACTTCCAATTGAAAAAAAGGAAGGGCTTCCAACAAAAGAGTATATGTTTGACCCATCGGAAGATGAAGTGCTAAATGCGTTTATTCCACAAGTTTTAAACATAAAATTGTATCAGGCTCTTTTGGAAAATTCTGCAAGTGAACATTCAGCCAGAATGTCAGCAATGAAGCAAGCCAATGACAATGCTGCAGATATGATAAAAAAATTGGAAGTGCAGTACAACAGAGAGCGTCAAGGACTTATAACACAGGAATTGACCGAAATAATCGGAGGTTCATCGGGAGTACAGTAGAAATTAAATTTACATAAACAGAAAGGAGAGCGAAATTAATCAATGAATAAAGGTAAATTAGTTCAGGTAATTGGACCAGTTATAGATGTAAGATTTGAAAATGAATTGCCAGACATTTATAACGCTTTGGAAGTCCAAACAAAGAGTGGTAAATTAGTTGCAGAAGTACACTCACACAACGGAAACAACGTAGTAAGAGCAGTAGCGATGTCTGGAACTGACGGATTAAGACGTGGGCTGGAAGTAATTGACACAGGAAAACCTATTCAAGTACCAGTTGGTAGAGATACTTTGGGAAGAATATTCAATGTTTTGGGAGAAACGGTTGATGATGGAGAACCACTTGATAATGAAAGCGTTCTAAAAGAGTCAATTCACAAAGAAGCACCATCTTTTGAAGAACAAGGAACAGACACAGAAATCTTGGAAACTGGAATAAAAGTTGTAGATTTATTAGCGCCATATTTAAAAGGTGGAAAGATTGGACTTTTTGGAGGTGCAGGAGTAGGAAAGACTGTGCTTATTCAAGAGTTAATTAATAATATTGCAAAAGGACACGGAGGACTTTCTGTTTTTGCAGGAGTAGGAGAACGTACAAGAGAAGGAAGAGATTTGTATAATGAAATGACTGAAAGTGGAGTTATAGATAAAACTGCCTTAGTATACGGACAAATGAATGAACCACCTGGTGCAAGACTAAGAGTAGGTTTGACAGCACTTACAATGGCTGAATATTTTAGAGATAAGGAAGGACAGAATGTACTTTTATTTATCGACAACATTTTCAGATTTACTCAAGCTGGAGCGGAAGTTTCGGCACTACTTGGAAGAATGCCATCAGCAGTTGGTTATCAGCCAAATTTGGCAACTGAAATGGGAGCGTTGCAAGAAAGAATTACTTCAACAAATGCAGGTTCAATTACATCAGTTCAAGCTGTATACGTACCAGCGGATGACTTGACTGACCCAGCACCGGCAACAACGTTTGCACATTTGGATGCAACTACGGTGCTTTCAAGACAGATTGCTTCACTTGGAATTTATCCAGCGGTCGATCCGCTTGATTCTACATCGAGAATATTGGAACCAGAGATTGTTGGAAATGAACACTATAAAGTTGCGAGAGATACTCAGAAAGTGTTGCAAAGATATAAAGAATTACAAGATATAATCGCTATTTTGGGTATGGATGAATTGGATGAAGAAGATAAATTAACCGTAAACCGTGCAAGAAAAATTCAAAGATTTTTCTCACAACCATTTTCTGTTGCAGAACAGTTTACTGGAATGAAAGGGAAATATGTACCTTTAAGGGAAACAATTCGTGGATTTAAAGAAATTTTGGACGGACTTCACGATGATTTGCCAGAACAGGCATTTTTATATGTAGGAACTATTGATGAAGCGGTTGCAAAAGCAAGAGAATTGATGGCAGAATAAAATGAGGAATTAGGAGTATTAATGTGCTCCTTTTTCGTGTTTATAAAATTTTTTAGTTGTTAAAGGAGGGAAGATGGCTACAGAATTTATTTTAAAAGCAGTAACTCCGGAAGGTCTTGTGTTTGAGAAGCCGGTAACTTTCGTGAAGCTTAGAACAGAAAATGGAGATATTGGAATTCTTGCCAAACATATAAATTTTATTTCCCCAATCGGTGCTGGAGAAATGGTAGTTAGGGAAAATGACAAAGAGGAAGTTACATATTATTTGGAAGGTGGATTTTTAGAAGTAAGACAGGATAAAGTTGTAATTTTGGGGGAAACTTTGGTTGAATCAACAAAAGCTGAAGCTGTCAAAAGAGCAAGAAATGCTGCAATTGAAATTGCAAAAAAACATAAAATTCAAGAAGAACGTGATATTTTAGGGACTAAAAAACGACTTCAAAGTAATTTGACAAGAAAGTAAATTTAATGTAAAATATAGGTATAAAAAATTTATGGGAGGCGGTGTTATCATGGTGCAAAAAAATCGTAGGGCAAAAAGAACACATTATAGAAATTATGTAAATAAAAAATTTACAATGAATAAAAAAATAGAAAGAGAATTAAGAAAAATATTAAACTTCGTTCCATTTGAAGTTGTTGAACGAATGTTGATAGTAAAATCTTTAAAAAATATTTTTGAAATAAAAAGAAGCAAAGTTTTTTATAGAAATTTTATAAATAAAAAACTAATAGGAAGTTTAGGTAAAAAATATAGAAAAATTTTTAGAGAAATATCCTTTAATTATGAAAGTATGACAGTAGATCAAATAAAAAAAAGACATACCGAAACAGAAATAAATCGTTCAAAATTTGCGATAGGAACAGAATTTGATGGAAATTCTAATCACGGAGATATTTATTTTGATAAATCACCGCTTCCATCTTCATACTTTGTAGATGAAATAGTTCTTATGCCAAAAAATCCAACAACATTGTTTGCTTATTGGGAAATTAGGGAAGATACATTTAGAAGATTGTCGAATGACAACAATGTAGTTGATAATATAATTATTAAATTGTTTAAAGATGGACAAGAATACAGAAAAATAGTAAGGCATGAAAGAATTGGTTCGCATTATATTACAGGAATTGATGTAAACGAGCATTATGAAGTTTCAGTTGGATATGAAGATATTTATGGAAATTTTTCTGAAGTAGCGCATTCAGTTGAGGCAATTTCACCAAATGATAAAATATCTGATAATTTAGACTTATTATGGGGAACTGTAAAAGAAGATAAAAATACTAATCAACTTATAAAATATATAAATATTCCTGTGATGACACCAGAAAATAAAGAGTTCTTGGAACTTTCTGGAGAATTTGAAGATGAAACAGGAGATGAATTTATTTATGAAATAATAAGAAGATTGAGAAAAGTTGGTTCATCTGAAATTTTAGTCGAAGAAGAAGCATTAAAAGGAAGAACATTGAAATCAAAACCAGATAGGCTTGATATGAGTGGAGCTAGAAGTAGTTAATGAGCAATTAATTTTGAGAGAATAAAATGTTCTCTCATTTTTTTTCGATTAAATCGCAAATAGGGGAGATGAAAATAGTGGATATGGAAAGTTTTGAAAAGACAAGCAAATTGAGAAAAATAATAGAAGAAAGTAAAAAAATTGTATTTTTTGGAGGAGCTGGAGTTTCCACAGAGTCTGGAATTCCTGATTTTAGAAGTGCAAATGGAATTTATAGTCAAAAGTTGAATAGACATTTTTCACCTGAAGAGCTGATTTCACACACAATGTATTTAAAATATCCAGAAGATTTTTATGATTTTTATAAAAAAAATTTAATTTATAAAAAAGCTAAACCCAATTTTACACACTTTTATTTAGCTAAACTGGAAAAAGAAGGAAAACTGAGTGCTGTTGTAACTCAAAATATTGACTGTCTGCACGAGATGGCTGGAAGTAAAAATGTTTTGAAAGTGCATGGCACAATTGATAGAAATATTTGTACAAAATGTGGAAAAGTCTATAATTTAGACGAGTTTTTGAGTTTTTGCGAAAGGGAAAAAATTCCACATTGTCCTGACTGTGGTGGAGTTATAAAGCCAGATGTGACTCTTTATGAAGAAGGTCTAAATATAGAAGTCTTTTCAGAAGCGATAAGACAAATTTCAAATGCTGATACTTTGATTATCGGCGGAACATCTTTAATCGTTCATCCAGCAGCTTCATTGATTCAATATTTTAATGGAAAAAATCTCGTTTTAATTAACAAAAGCTCAACTGATAAAGATTATTTGGCAAATTTAGTCATTCACGATAAAATTGGAGAAGTTTTTAAAAAATTATAATTGACAAAATATATTAAAATGGTAAAATATTATAAATAATTTAAATTTTTTGGAAAGTGAAAATTTTAGATGGAAGATAAAAATAATAATGGAAATAGGGATAAAAATAAAAAAATAAATATAAAAACTTGTGGAAAACTTTATATTGCTGGAGAATATGCCGTATTAAACTGTGGAAATAGTGCGATTATAAAAAATGTTGATATTTTTATGAATGCACAAATAAATTTTTCTAAAAATTCAGAATATCATATATTTTCAGATATGTTTGATTATTTAGTTACACTTAAATACGATAAAAATTATTCATTAATTCAAAATACGATAAAAAATGTAAATGATTTTTTGATTTTAAGTAAAATAAATCCAGAGCCAATTGATTTAAAAATAACTGGAAAAATGGAGAAAAATGGGAAAAAATATGGAATCGGATCAAGTGGAAGTGTTGTAATTTTGGTAATAAAAGCTATGTTTGAGTTATATTATAAAAAATTAAATAAAAAATTTTTTTCAAAAGAAATAATTTTTAAATTGGCAGCTTATACATTGCTAAAATTGGGAGATAATGGCTCAATGGGAGATTTAGCCTGTATTTCTTATGAAAATATGGTATTTTACACATCTTTTGACAGGGAAAAAATAAAAGAATTTATTGAAAAAAAAGATTTAAAAGAAGTTTTGGAGATGGACTGGGGATATAAAATTGAAGAGATAAAATGTGGAATTGAATGCAATTTTTTAGTTGGCTGGACGAAAAAGCCGTCAATTTCTAGTGAAATGATTAAAATTGTGAAATCTTCAATAGATAAAAAATTTTTAAGTGAAGTTCAAGATATTGTAAATAATTTGAGAGAAGCTATTATTAACGGAGAAAAAGAAAAAATAAAAAAATTGATTGAAAATAATGGAAATATTTTGAAAAAATTAAATGAAAATATTTATAGTTTAGAATTGTTAAAACTTGTCCAAGCTACACAAGGACTTGATATATGTGCTAAAAGTAGCGGTTCTGGCGGTGGCGACTGTGGAATTGCGATTTCTTTTGATGAAAATGACAGTAAAGAATTGATTAAGAGATGGGAAAAATTGGAAATAGAGATAATATTTTCTGGAAAATTATAAAAAATGGATAAATTAAATAAATAAATTAAAACTTAAAAATAAATAAATAAAAAATTTAAGAATTTAAATATTAAATAAAAGAAAGGAAAAAATTTATTTATGAAAAGAAAAGATGATCACATTAAGTTTGCTCTACGGTGTAAAAGTGATTATAATAGCTTTGACGATGTTCAGTTGGAGCACAGTTCACTGCCAAAATATAATTTGGAAGAAATTGATTTATCGACAAATTTTGCAGGACATAATTTTAAGTTTCCATTTTTTATCAATGCAATGACAGGTGGAAGTGAAGCTGGAAAAAATATCAACGAAAAATTGGCTAAAATTGCAAATGAATGTGAAATTTTGCTTGTAACTGGTTCATACAGCGCAGCACTGAAAAATAAAGATGACGATTCATTCAAAATTGTGCGAAAAAATAATAAAAATTTATTACTTGCGACAAACATCGGAATTGATAAAGATTTCACAAGTGGACAAATAGCGATAAAAGAATTAAATCCAATATTCTTGCAAATTCATATAAATCTTATGCAGGAGCTCATAATGCCTGAAGGAAGTCGAAATTTTAATGAATGGGAAAGTAATTTGGGAAATTTTATAAAAAATATAAAAGTTCCGTTGATTTTAAAAGAAGTTGGCTTTGGAATGGACAGCAAAACCATTGAAAAAGCGATAGAATTGGGAATAAAAACAGTGGATATAAGTGGTCGTGGCGGAACAAACTTTGCTTATATCGAAAATATGCGCCGTAAAAATCATTTTGAATATTTGAATGACTGGGGAAAGACGACGGTTCAAGCACTTTTGGATGCAAAAAAGTTTGATGGAAAAGTTGAAATTGTTGCAAGTGGCGGAGTGAGAAATCCGCTTGATGTAATAAAATGCCTTGTATTAGGAGCAAGTGGCGTTGGAATTTCAGGGACAATTTTAAAATTTTTGAGTGAATATTCTACAGATGAAATTATAGAAATTTTGAATAGCTGGAAACATGAGTGTAAAATGATAATGTGCGCTTTAAATACGAAAAATTTAAATGAATTAAAAAATGTGAAATATTATTTGTATGGAAAAACACTAGAGTATTATAAAAATTTATAAAGAGGAGCTGATTTATGAAAAAAAAATTAGTTGTGTATGATTTTGACAAGACAATTTACGATGGAGAAACTGGAGTTAATTTTTCGGTATTTTATTTAAAAAAATATCCGCTAAAATCTATCTTATTTTTGATTACTTATTCCAGATATTTATTTTTGTATCTTTTTAAAATTGTAAATTTGTCAAAAATAAAGGAAAAATATTTTAAATTTTTGGAATCTCATACAAAAAAGGAAATACAGGATTTGATTGATGAATTTTGGGAAACAAAAAAAAGTAAAATTTATCCTTGGGTAAAAGAAGAGTTAAAAAAAAATAAAAAAGAAGCCGACTTTGTCATTGTGAGTTCAGCAAGTCCGTTATTTTTAATCGAAAATTTTTTACTCTCACAAGGATTTGATGTGATTTTTGGAACAAAATTTGTGGGAGATAATCAAAAAAAATTTGTTGCTCAAATTAATGGGAAAAATAATAAAGGTGATGAAAAAGTAAAAAAATTAAACAGATGGGCAAAGCAAAATAATTATGAAATTGAAATAGTGAAATTTTATTCTGATAGCCTTGCTGACAAGCCTTTGTATGATATTGCAAAGCAAAAATTCTGGATAAAAAGGGGTAAAATTTTAGAAGGAATGCCAAAGAGAAAAACTTTAATTGATAAATTATTTTGGAACTAAAAAAATAAAAATATAAAAAATGAAAAGATTGTTCTAATTTTAGAGCAATTTTTTTATAAAAAAGTAAAAATAATAACAAAAAAAAGATTAATTTATAAAATTAATCCCAATTAATTATAAAAATCTTTTTTTCAATCAATTTTAAAGTTGGTCAAAACATCATCTTGTATAGTATTTGCCCATTTCGCCATCTGTCTTAATGTTATTTTATTTTTCCAGCTTTTCTTATTTCCAACAATTAAAACTTCATCTCCAATTTTTACATCTTGAATATCAGTTAAATCAATAAAAATCATATCCATACATATTTCGCCCAAAATATTTGCTTTTTTGTCATTTACAAGCACATACGCACAGTTTTTTTTATTTTCAATTTGTTTTGGAAGTCCGTGTGCATAACCTATTGCGACAATTCCAACTTTTGAATCTCTTTTCAAAATTCCTTTATTTCCATACGAAACTTTTTCATCTTTTTTCACTTCACGAATATTTATAATTTTTGATTCCACTAAAATGGCATTTTCCAAACCGACATCGTAAGAAAGCGGCTCTAAACCATAAATTGCCATTCCAACACGGCAAAAATCATAGTTATATTTTTTTTCGTATTTAAATAACAGCGGACTTGCTTGTAAATGTCTATATTTATATTTTATTTCGTTATCGTCAAAAATTTTTAAAATTTTTTCAAATTTTTTTACTTGCTTTTCAGTTTCGGTTTTATTTTCAGCTTCAGAAATATGTGAAAAAATCGAGATAATTTCCAATTTAAATTTTTTATCCTTCAAAAATTCAGAATTTATTTTTTTAATTTCTTTTATTATTTCAAAAACTTCATTTTCATCAAATCCAAGTCGATTCATTCCGCTATTTATTTTTATGTGAATTCTTAATCTTAAACAGACATTGTTTTTTAAATTATTTAAAATATCAATATAATCATAAAATTGTTTTTTACTGAAAACTGTTATTTCAAAACCATTTTTAATCGCTATTTCTAGCTTTTGCGGTTCCACATAGTTAAGTGTCATCACATTGCAACTATTTTTTTTGTCTAATTTTTTTAAAATCTTAAAAACTTTCATAGCTTCTTCAAGATAAGCTACCGCAAAATAATTAAAGTTATTTTTTATCAAAATCGGCAAAATTTTTTCTATTTTTAGACCGTAAGCATCATCTTTTATAACACAAATCACATTTTTATTAATAGAGCGAATTTTTTCCAAATTTTTTTTTATGCTTGAGTTATTTATTTTTAAATTTACTAACATTATTTTTTACTTTCCAAAATTTTTGATTCAATTAATTTTCTAAAGGCTCTTCCTCTGTGACTCACAGATTTTTTTTCCTCAGGCGAAGCAACACCAAAACTTTTTTTCAAATCATATGAATAAAACAGCGGATCATATCCAAATCCTCCATCTCCACAATTCTCAAACAAAATTTCCCCATCAGCTCTTCCAGAAAAAGACTCAACTTTGCCATCTGGAAAAGCAATACTTACAACTGAGATAAAATGTGCTGTTCTTTTTTCTTTTGGTACATCTTTCAAATTTTGTAAAAGTTTTTTGTTATTTTTTTCATCATTTCCATCTTCTCCCGCATATCTCGCTGAAAAAATTCCAGGCTCTCCATTTAATGCGTCAACGCAAAGACCAGAGTCATCAGAAATTGTTGTAATTTTTATAAATTTAGAAATTTCAAGCGCTTTTTTTTGTGAATTTTCTTCAAAAGTAGTTCCATCTTCCACCACATCTGGTATTTCTATATCGTCCAAAATCGACAAAACTTCGATATTCATTCCTTCAGTCAGCTTTTCAAAATCTTTAATCTTTCCTTTATTTTTTGTAGCTAAAAATATTTTCATTATTTTTCTCCTAAAAATTGCTTTCTATGTCTGTAATTTTTTTTAATTTACATTTTATATTTTTTTAAATTTTCTCTTATTATGTCATTCACGATTTTATGAATATTTTTTTGTTCTTGAATTGGCAAATTAGTAAGATCAATAGGTTTGTCAACTATTACTTTAATATTTTTGTTACCTTTAACTTTCAAGCTTTTTTTACTTTGAACTTCATAAGTTCCACAAATTGTTAACGGTAAAATTCTTACTTTGCTGTCTTTTGCAAGTTTAAAACTTCCTTTTTTAAATTCTCCGACTTCTCCATTTTTAGTTCTGCTTCCTTCTGGAAAAATTACATAAGAATATCCGTCTTCTACTTTTGAAATTGCATTTTTCATATCTTTCATTCCTTGACGAGCATTTTTTCTATCCAAAAAGATACAGTTTAATGCTTTCATCCAGCCACCGATAAGAGGCCAATTCTTCATTTCTTTTTTTGCAATAAAAGCAAAATCTAGTGGTAAATATCCAAGAAGAGTTGGAATATCTAAATTACTTTGATGATTTGAAATTAAAATGATAGGTTCTCCTGTTTCCTTTATTTTTTTTATTTCTTTTTCACAGTCATTTTCGTAAATGACTTTCACTTTACTCCCTGATGCCCAAACTAAATTTTTTCCCCAGTTTGTTCCAACTTTACGAGCAAAGTTGTGAGCATCTCGACCTTTTTTAAAAAGTAATGTCGGAGCCCTAAAAATCATTCCATATAGAAATGTTCCTACAAGTATAAAATGGTAAAATATTGTTCTCATTTTTTACTCTCCTTATTCAAAATTTATTTATAAAATTTTATTTTAAAAATGTGATTTATATTCTTTAATTTTTTCAAATATTTTGTCCAGTGAAAATCCTTGTCTTGCCAAAAATTGTATAAATTTTTGTTCTTCTTTTAGTTGTTTTAAATATTCTTCTTTTTTTAAGTCAGAATTTTTGTAAGCCAATTTTTTTTCATTTTTTTTGATTAAAGTCTCAAGCCTTTTGTCGTCAATGTTTTCTTCAGTTTCCAATTCTTCATATGCAAGTTCTACTATTTTTTTTTCAATTCCTTTTTGTATCAAATTGTAAGTAATTCTATTTTTTCCATATTTTTTATTTTTTATGTAGGAAATTGAGTAGTCTAAGTCATTTACATATCCTAGTTCTTCTAATTTTTTTATCGCTTTTTTATTGAATTTTTATTTTGATATTTTTCTTCTAATTTTTTGTAAAGTTCTTTTTTAGTTCTGTCTTTTAAAGAAATTAGAAAAATCCCTTTTTCTAAGGCAGCCTCATATGAAATATCATCATAGAGGCTAGAAATATCATCATTTACTTTTAATCCATATTTTTGCTTTATAAATGGACTTATATCCATTATCTCTTCCGTCGATAAATACAGTTTATTTCTTGATATTTTTTTTATTATCATTAATTTTTCATTTCATTGGAATCGCTAGAATTATTTTGACTTTCTGTATTTTCCATATTTTCAGAGCTTTCAGCCATAACATTAAGTCCCAATTTTTCTCTAATTTTTTCCATAACTTGAGCTTCGATTCGTGAAAATAACTCGGTATTTTCTTTTAACATCTTTTCAACATTAATTCGACCTTGACCTAATTTCTCATCTCCATAAGCAAACCAAGAACCACTTTTTGAGATAACTCCAAAATCAATTCCAGCGTCCAGTATTTCTCCAATTTTTGAAATTCCTTGTCCGTACATCACATTAAATCTAGCTTCTTTAAACGGCGGTGCAACTTTATTTTTAGTAACTTTGACTAAAACTTCATTTCCAACCATTTCATCCCCTTGTTTTACTGAACCAACTCTTTTTACCTCCATTCTCACTGTTGAAAAGAATTTTAGTGCACGACCTCCTGAAGTAGTTGTCTGAACTCCTGGAACAAATGAAAATCCACCAATTTTTTCTCTTATCTGATTGATAAAAATCATAACTGTATCAGATTTTGCAATAGTTCCTGTCAATTTTCTAAGCGCTTTTGACATAAGCCTTGCTTGAAGTCCCATTTGCTGATCTCCCATTTCACCTTCAATTTCCGCTTTTGGAACAAGAGCTGCAACAGAATCTACCACAATTACATCCATAGCTCCACTTCGTACAAGCATATCAGCAATTTCAAGAGCCTGCTCCCCTGTGTCAGGTTGAGAAATTAAAAGTTCGTCAATGTTTACTCCCAGCGCTTTAGCATAGACAGGATCAAGTGCATGTTCAGCATCAATAAATCCTACAACTCCGCCTTCTTTTTGAGCTTCTGCAATGATATGCAGTGCAAGAGTCGTTTTTCCAGAAGACTCAGCTCCATAAATTTCAACGATTCTTCCTCTTGGAACACCTCCTACACCAAGTGCTATATCTAAATTTATACTCCCAGTAGAAATGGCTTTTATGTTCATTTTATGATTTTCTCCAAGTTTCATGATAGCACCTTCACCGTAGTCTTTTTGTATTTGTTTCAGTGCTAAATCTAACATTTTCTCTTTATTTTCTTTATTTTTTTCATCAATTTTTTTCTTAGCCATTATAACAACCTCTCCTTTATTTTTTATTTTTTTCAATTTATATTATATCATAAATTTAAAGTTTTTATAAATTTATTTTTCTCTTAATCTTTTATTTTTTAAAATTGACCGACTGTACAAAATATTAAAAATTTAGTATAATATATTAAATTAAGTACTTTTTATTCAAAAAAAGGAGAAAATATGAAAATAGTAGTTTATGGTGCTGGGGTTATGGCACAATATGTAAAGGAATCTATAATAAACAGTAAAAATGAATTTGTAGGTTTTGTTGATCCACTTGGAAAAGGGGATTTTGTTAATTTAAAAGGAGAAAATTCAAATGTGGAATATGATGCAATAATTGATTTTTCGCATTTTAGCTTAATCGATGATGTCTTGGAAGCGGGAATTGCTAAAAAAGTTCCAGTTTTGGTGGCAACAACTGGTCATACGGAAGAGCAATTAAAAAAAATTGAAAAAGCTGCAGAATTAATTCCTGTAATTAAAGCAACGAATACTTCGCTAGGAGTAAATATTGTAAATGAAATAGTTGCATTTGCTACAAAATTATTAAAAGATTTTGATATTGAAATTGTGGAAAAACATCACAACAGAAAAATTGACGCTCCAAGTGGGACAGCTTCAACACTTTTAGAAATTGTAAAGGAAAATTTGAATGACGGAAATGATTACAGAACAGTTTACGGAAGAGAAGGATACAGTAAAAGAGCTGAAAAAGAAATAGGAGTTCATGCAATTCGTGGAGGAAATATTGTAGGAGAACATACTGTTATTTATGCAAAAAATGATGAAATTATTGAAATAAAGCACGAGGCGTTGTCAAGAAAAATGTTTTCTGATGGTGCAGTAAAAGCGATAGAATTTTTAAGTGGTAAAAATGCTGGAAAATATACTATGAGAGATGTTTTGGGAATAAACAAATAAAATATTTGTTGTAAAATTTTAAAAAAAGTGGTAAAATAAACAAAAAATGTAATATGATTAAATTTTGAAAATATTAAAAAATGGAGGGAAGATGACGGAGTTAGAAAAGTCAAAAGCTATTATTCAATATATCGCCGATGCAAAAAAGACAACACCTGTAGAACTTTATACAGATGAAGAAATAAAAGATTTTTATTCTTGTAAAGTTATCGGAAAAGATGGATTAAAAGTTGTTTTTGGTGATTGGGAAGAAATAGAAAAAATCATAAATGAAAATAACTTACAAAATTATTATTTAAAAAATGACAGAAGAAATTCTGGAGTTCCTATGCTTGATATGAAAAATATTAATGCTAGAATTGAGCCAGGAGTATTTATTAGAGATAAAGTTAGTATTGGTGACAGAGCTGTAATAATGATGGGTGCAGTTATAAATATTGGCGCTGAAATCGGTGAAGGAACAATGATTGATATGAATGTTGTTTTAGGCGGAAGAGCCAAAGTTGGTAAAAACTGTCACATCGGTGCAGGAGCAGTGCTAGCTGGAGTTATCGAGCCGCCTTCAGCAGATCCAGTTGTGATCGAAGACGATGTAGTTGTAGGAGCAAATGCAGTAGTCTTAGAAGGAGTCAGAGTTGGAAAAGGTTCAGTAGTTGCGGCAGGAGCAATAGTTACGCAAAATGTTCCAGAAGGTGTCGTAGTTGCAGGAACACCAGCTAGAATTATAAAGGGAGTTGACGCTAAAACAGCTTCAAAAACTGAATTAGTTGACGCTTTAAGAAATTTATAGAAATTTATCATTTAAATTATTTAAAAATAGATAAATCAAAATTAGGAGGAAATTATGAAAAAATTATTACTAATAGGAGCAATCTTAGTAACAGGAGCTTTATCATTTGCTGACTCAAAAGCTGACTATGAAAAAGCAAGAACCTTAGCAGGACAAAAGAAAACAGCAGAAGCAGTTAAAATTTTGGAAACACTTTCAAAAACAGGAGATGCAGAATATAAACAAAGAGCGAATTTAGAATTAGGTTCTTATTATTTGCAACAAAATCAAATATCTAAAGCAAAACCTTATTTGGTAACAGCTTTTGACGATGGAAAAGTTGTAAATGGCTACAGCGCTGAAGCGGCAAGATTGTTATATTTAGTGGGAATTGCTGAAAAAGACAAAAAGTCAGCTGAAAAATATATTCTTTGGACAGATGAAAAAACAGAAGGGAAAGATGCTGATATAACTTCAAGTTTAATCATCTTTTACTTCGATAATAACGAGCAATCAAAAGGAACTGCGAGATACAATAAAGCTATGAAGTCGACTGACAAAGCTTTCGTATCAGAAGTAAACTACAATGTGGGACAATATTATATGACAAAAAATAACAATGCTCAAGCCAAAACGTATTTACAAAAAGCATACACAGATGCGCCACAAAAAGTAAATGGAGCTGGAATCTTATTAGCTGAAATAGCTATGTCTGAAAAAAATACCGCTCAAGCTGAAAAATATTTAACTGAAATGAATACAGCAGCAGGTGGAAAAAATACTCAAATCTTAGGAATGCTTGGTACTTTCTACTTACAAAAAGGAGATGCGACAAAAGCTGAACAATTTTTATCAAAAGCAGTTGCTGCAGAGCCTAAAAATGTAGAAGCAAAAGTTTTGCTTTTAGGAATTTATGAAATGCAAAAGAATACAGCAAAAGTAAATTCAACATATAGTCAGTTAAAATCAGGAACTCCAAAAGTTACTAACGCTCAAATCGGTACTTATTTTGCGCAAGCTGGAGCTGGAGATTTAGCTGTTAAATATTTACAAAAATCAATTTCAGAAGATAAAAATAATGAAGCAAAAGTTGTATTGGGACAAGTTTATGCAGCGGCAGGTAAAAAAGCGGAAGCTGTAAAAGTTTTAGAGGAAGCTGTAAAAGCTAAGGTAAAAGGTGCAGCAGATGTTTTAAAACAAGTTCAATCAATGAAATAGTAGAAATGGTAAATGTAATGAATAAAGAAATAATAAAAAATAGTGAAATTTTTAAATTTCACTATTTTTTATTGTAATAATTTTTATTCTGAAGATCTTAAGTGAATTGATCTACTTATTGAATCTCTCACGACTGAAGTTGCGAGATTCTTAAGTACTATTTAGTTTCTTTTGAATATCTAGTATTCAAACACTAGCTAATTTCCTTAAGACTTTAATGGACAAGCTCTCCACCAAGAACATTAGCGTCCTGTTGACTCGGTTCAAAACCAGTTTTATTATTTAACTATTTCAAATTTTTTCGTTGCCAAAAAATATGCCATTCATCTCATTCCTTGCGTCGGGAGTGTCTGGCATAACTCATAAAAATATATAATTAAGAAAGTTTATTTATTTGTAGGTGCGACTGTTGGAGTTTTATTTTCTATTAAATCTTTTGGATATGATTTGTCATTTGTAAAAGCCCAAGTACCATTATAAAAATAGTTACCATTGTTATTAACTAGGTCTTTTCCAGCTTTTAAGTGCATAAATTTATATTTTTTTAAATAATTTTCAACTTTATCTTTATCTTGAATTAAAATTCCAATTTTTACATTTTCATAATTTTCGCCATCAAATATGCAGTTTTCAAAGTCGATGTCCACACGGCTGTCTTTTTCATTAATTTTTTTATAATCTCCATGTGATTTTGGAACTTTACAATAAGAATTTTTTTCTAATTTTGCAGTTTTTTCATGATTTTTTTCAGCAAAAGCTGCAAAAGAAAATAAGATTAATAATGCTAATATACCTTTTTTCATTTCATTATTCCTTCTTTCTATAATTTTTTATTATAACACCTGTCATATATTTTACATAATTATTATAACAGATATTCAAAGATTTTGCAATGATAATTTTAAAAAAATAAGAAAATAAGATGAAATTAATAAAAAAATAGTAAAGATAATATAAAATTATCATTACTATTTTGGATTTTTTTAACTAAAAAATATTTGTAAATCATTATCAACAGTAGTTATACCAGTCAGACCAAATTGTTCATTCAATAAACTTGCAACGTTTTTAGAAATGAATGCTGGTAAAGTCGGACCAATATGAATATTCTTAATTCCTAAGTAAAGTAACGCAAGCAGTACAATTACGGCTTTTTGTTCATACCATGCAATGTTAAATTCGATTGGCAAGTCATTTATATCGTTTGCATTAAAAATTTCTTTTAATTTTAGTGCCACAACTGCCCAAGAATAAGAATCGTTACATTGTCCAGCATCAAGCACTCTAGGTATGCCGTCAATATCTCCCAGATTTAATTTATTATATCTGAATTTTGCACATCCTGATGTTAAAATTACCACATCTTTTGGCAATTTTTTTGCAAATTCAGCATAATATTTTCTTGTTGTCTGTCTTGCATCACATCCGCTCATAACTATAAATTTTTTAATTGCTCCTGATTTTACTGCCTCGACAATTTTATCAGCAAGGGCAAATACCTGACCATGTGCAAATCCACCTGTGATTGTTCCACTTTCAATTTCGGTTGGCGATTTACATTTTTTTGCTAATTCTATAACTTCACTAAAGTCAATTTTCCCATTTTCGTCTGTTTTCAATTTTTTCCAGCCTGGAAGTCCTGTTGCATTTAATGTAAATATTCTGTCGTTGTAAGTAGCATTTTTCTTAGGCGGAACTAAGCAATTTGTAGTAAATACGACAGGTCCATTAAATGTTTCAAATTCTGTTGTCTGATGATACCAAGCATTTCCGTAATTTCCAACTAAATGCTTGTATTTTTTTAATTCAGGATAGTAGTGAGCTGGCAACATTTCTGAATGTGTGTAAACATCAATTCCAGTTCCTTCAGTTTGCTCTAAAAGTTCTTTTATATCTTTTAAATCGTGTCCAGAAATCAAAATTCCAGGATTTTTTCCAACTCCTATATTTACTTTTGTCATTTCAGGCGTTCCAAAAGCTGAATTATTTGCTCTGTCTAGAAGTGCCATCACATCTACACCAAATTTTCCAGTTTCAAAGACAAGGTTTGTAAGTTTTTCAGCACTCAAGTCGTTATCTTCAGTCGCAATTAATGCTTTTTCAAAAAAGTCAAAAATTTCGTTACTTTCAAATTTTAAGTTTAGTGCGTGAAAACCATAAGCAGAAAGCCCTTTTAGTCCATATAAAATTATTTCCCGAAGTGAACGGATGTCTTCATTTTCAGTTCTCAAAACTCCAATTTCATGGGCTAGATCTACTAAGTCACAGCTTTCATCAAACTCAAAAGTGGCAAGTCTTGAACCTTCAAATTTAGAATCAATCAAAATTTTTGTATTTTCCAATTCTTTTGCTAAAAATTTTCTTAATTTTATGCCTTCGTAGATATATTCTTTGATTTCCTCTCCATCAAAATTCGCATTTGTTATAGTTGAAAAAAGTGCACGATATAAATATTCATTTACATTTTCATAAATTTTATTATTTTGTCTAAGTTTGTTTGAATAAAGTGCAACTCCTTTTACAACAAAAATAAGCACATCTTGTAAATTTGAAACTTCGTCATTTTTCCCACAGACTCCCATAACTGTACAGCCTTGATTTCTACTTGTTTCCTGACATTGAAAACAAAACATGTTATTCATAATTTTCTCTCCATTTTTAATTTATTTTTTTTTGAAATATTTAATTTTAAAATCTCCACAATTTTAAAATTAATTTTTTATTATTTCAACAAAAAAATTATATAATAAATTAAAAATAAATTCTGTAACTTATATCACACTTTTTAATTTTTTTTGAAAATAAATTTTATATAAAATTATTTTTTTAAATATTTTTTTACAATTTCTCTATCGTCAAAATGAATTTTTTCTTTTCCAATTATTTGATAAGTTTCGTGCCCTTTTCCAGCGATTAAAAGGCTATCTCCTTTCTGAAGCATTCCTAGTCCTCTTTTTATCGCTTTTTCCCTATCGGCGACAATTAAATATTTATCAAATGGATAATCAATTTGAACAAGTCCTTTTTCAATTGCAGCTAAAATTGAAATTGGATTTTCTGTTCTGGGATTGTCAGAAGTTAAAATTATAAAGTCGCTAAATTTTGCAGCAGCTTTTGCCATTTTTGGTCTTTTATCGTGATCTCTGTCTCCACCCGCTCCAAAAATTGTAATCACTCTGTTGTCAGTAATTTTTTGCAAAGTTTTTCCAATATTTAAAAGCCCATCGTCTGTGTGAGCGAAATCTACAACAATTCTAGCTTCCAAATCATTTTTAATAGTTTCAAATCTTCCTGGAATTGAAGAAATATTTGATAATTTTTCTAAAATGTAGTCGATGTCAATTCCCATTGATAAAAGACCGGCAACGCATCCTAAAATGTTATAAAGATTGTAATCTCCAATTAAGTTCACTTCCACAACATATTCAGATTCATTTGAAATAGAACTAATTTTCTCGAAATAATTTTTAGCATTAATTTTTATTTTCATTCCGTCATTTGTGTAATTGATAATTTCTCCGTAAACATCGGCACTTTTATCATTTTTTGAAAATGAGATGTAGTTTCTTCCACGATTTTCTTCAAAAATTATTTTTCCATATTTGTCGTCAATGTTTATAATTCCAGCGCCATCACTTTTTAACAGTGTAAATATTTTTTTCTTGGCATTGAAATAGTTTTCCATTGTTTTGTGAAAATCTAAGTGGTCTTGAGTTAAATTCGTAAAAATTGCACTGTCAAATTTTAACATATCCACTCGTCCAATTTGAAGAGCATGGGAACTCACTTCCATTATAAAATATTTTGCACCCATTTTTACACTTTTATCTATTAATTTTATTAATTCAAGTGATTCTGGAGTTGTATTTACAGTTGGAAAATTTTCGTTTAGAATACGATTTCCAGTTGTTCCAATCCGAGCAGTTTTTTCTAAAATATTTTCTAAAATGAAACTTGATGTAGTTTTTCCGTTTGTTCCAGTGATACCGATTATTTTTATTTTATTTTGTGGAAAGTCATAAAAATTTGAAGCGATGATTCCTAATTTTTTTCTTATATTTGAGATGAAAACAAAAGTAATATTTTTTGAATTTTCATATCTTTCAGGATTTACCATTTTTTCAACGACAATCATTTTTGCACCTTTGTCAATTGCACTTTGAATAAATTCGTGTCCATCAACAACGCTTCCAATCATAGCGATAAAGACGAAGTCATTTTCTATTTTTCTGGAATCATATTCTATACCTTTTATTTCAAAAGTTTCCCCTTCGTGAAAAACTTCATAGTCAACATTTTCAAAAATTTTATACATTCATTATCATCTCCTATTTATCTTTTTAAAGATTTTAAATATTATATTTTTATTATATCACTTTTATTTAGTTTTTTTAAGTTTAAAAATTTTATTTTGTTGAAAAATAATAAAAAAAATTGTAAAATATATTAAATAAAAATAAGGAGAATTTTATGAGATATGAAAATTTAAAAGAAAGATTTTTTAGATATGTGAAATTTGAAACAAGGTCAGATGAAAATAGCGCTTCAATTCCATCGACACCTTCACAAATCAAATTTGCCAAAATGCTAAAGCGTGAATTGGAAGAAATAGGACTAGAAGATGTCAGCATAGACAGCACCTGTTTTGTAAATGCAACTCTCCCAGCTAATTTTGATAAGAAAGTACCAACAATAGGATTCATTGCTCATATGGATACAGCAGATTTTAATGCAAGAAATGTAAGTCCAAAAGTTTTTGAAAATTATGACGGAAATGATCTTTTATTAAATGAAAATTTAAAAGTGATTTTGTCGCCAAAAGAATTTCCAAATTTGAAAAATTATATTGGAAAAACTTTGATTACGACTGATGGAACAACGCTTTTGGGAGCTGATGACAAAGCTGGAATTGTGGAAATCATTGAAGCAATGAAATTTTTGATTGAAAATCCACAGATTAAGCATGGAAAAGTGAAAATAGCCTTTGGTCCAGATGAAGAAATAGGTAGAGGCGCGGATAATTTTGATGTAAAAAAATTTGGTGCAGATTTTGCATATACAATGGATGGCGGACCAGTTGGAGAACTTCAATATGAATGTTTTAATGCGGCACAGTCAACTTTTAAAATAAAAGGAAAAAGTGTTCATCCAGGAACGGCAAAAAATAAAATGATTAATGCAAATGTTGTAGCAATGGAAATTGCAGATAGTTTTCCAGAAGAAGAAGTGCCAGAAAAAACAGAAGGTTATGAAGGCTTTTATTTGCTTGAAAAAATGACTTCAAACATTGAAGAAGGGAAAATGTCATATATTTTGCGTGATCACGATAGAGAAAAATTTGAAGCAAAAAAAGAATTTGTAAAAAAAGTTGCTAAAAAAATAAATGAAAAATATGGTGATAAAATTGTAGAAGTTGAGATAAGAGATCAATATTATAACATGCGAGAAATTATAAAAAATCATATGAATGTTGTAGAAATTGCTCAAAAAGCTATGAAAAATGTTGGAGTTAAGCCAGTGATTGAGCCAATTCGCGGGGGAACAGATGGTTCAAAAATCTCGTTTAAGGGTCTTCCAACTCCGAATATTTTTGCAGGTGGGGAAAATTTTCACGGAAAATATGAATTTGTTGCACTTGAAAGTATGATTTTGGCAACTGATGTGATTGTGGAAATTGTGAAGTTGAATGGAGAAGGGAAATAATGAATGAGAAAAGCGTTAGTGAAAACATATATATATGAATTAATTTTTTTGTGTATTTATTTAACAGTTATGAATAAACTTTTGGAAATTTTTGAAGAAAAATTTATTTTAGGAGTTTTTATAATTTTAATAATAAACATAGTGGTGTTTTTTTATTTGATAATTTATTTAATAATTTCTTTAAGATCACAATATCATGTGTATAAATTGAATCTTTCAAAAAGTATTGTGATGGAGAAAAAATTATATAAGATTAAAAAAATTAATATTATGAAAGATATTCATAGAATTAATTTGTCAGCCTATTACTGGTTATTAGATAAAGAGGAAGAAGCATTGAGGTATTTGAATGAAGTGAGAATAAGCAGGTTTACATTGCCAATAGTGAGATATTGTTATTATATGAATTTAGCAGAATATAAATATTACGATGGAAAAAAAGAAGAAGCTAGAAAAATACTTGATGAGAATATTAAGAAAGAATCTAACAAAAACTTATTAGAAATTTTTTTAGATTATGAAGATAATCCTAAACAAAAGGTTTTTGAACTTGAAAAAATATTACCAAAACAGAGAAATAGATTGTATAAAATGCAAGTGGAGAATGCTTTGGCAATAGCATATGAAGAAATTGGAAATTTTGAAAAAGCATTGGAATTTTATAAGAAAGTGGCTGAAAAGGAAAGTGAAATTTATTTTATTAAAGTTGCGAAAGAAAAGGTTTTGGAGTTAAGTTTAAAGAATAAAGAAATGTAGCAGGAAAGGATATGAGATAAAATGTTTGATTTAGCAGGTGAGGTTGCTCTTGTTACAGGAGGAGCAAAGGGAATTGGAAAAGGAATTGCAAAAGCATTGAAACAGGCTGGGGCAAAGGTTATTATTGGAGATATTGATAAGGAAAAAGGGGAGATGACAGCAAATGAGCTGGATGGGGATTTTTACTATCTTGATGTTATAAATAAAGAACAAGTGCAGTATGTTGTTCAAAGCATTTGTGAAAAATATGGAAAATTGAGTATTCTTTGTTCAAATGCAGGAATTTTCCCGCAAGTGACTATTGAAAATATGACGGAAGAAGATTGGGATAAGGTTCAGAATATAAATGTAAAAGGAGCTTTTTTGGTAATACAAGCGACATTGAAACATATGAAAAAACAAAATTATGGACATATAGTATTAACATCTTCAATTACAGGTGATATTACTGGATATCCAGGATGGGCACATTATGGAGCGAGTAAAGCGGCTCAATTAGGATTTATGCGAACTGCAGCTTTAGAATATGCAAAATATGGAATTACAATTAATGCTATTCAACCAGGGAATATTTTGACAGATGGATTAATAGAAGCTGGAGAAGAATATATGAATAAAATGAAAAGTGTCATTCCAGTTAATGTTTTAGGAAAACCTGAAGATATTGGATATACAGCTGTTTTCTTGGCAAGTCGTGAAGCAGGATTTATTACAGGGCAAAGAATAGTTGTAGATGGTGGACAAATATTGCCAGAAACACCTGACTTTCAATAAATAAAATATTTTTATTTTCTTTTGAAAAAAGTGTTGAAATTATTGTATATTTCGTGTTAAAATAATATAATTAAAAAAAGTAATATAAAAAATATGGTTTAGTTAGGGAAATTTTGAAAGATAAGAAAAATAAACAAAGTTTAAAAATAAAATGAGGAGGAATCTTAAAATGAGTCAAAAAGATAAAGTTGTAATTTCTGAAGGATTGACATTTGACGATGTGCTTCTTATTCCGCAAGCGTCGGAAGTAGCGCCTAATCAAGTTATATTAAAGACAAAGTTGACTAAAAATTTGGAATTGAATGTGCCAATTTTAAGTGCAGCTATGGATACTGTAACAGAATCAAAACTTGCGATTGCTATTGCAAGAGAAGGTGGAATTGGGTTTATTCATAAAAATATGACCATTGAAAGACAAGCTGAAGAAGTGGCAAGAGTTAAAAGATATGAGAGCGGAATGATTACAAATCCTGTTACATTGCGGCAAGATGCCATTTTAGAAGATGCTAATAAACTTATGAGAGAATATAAAATTTCAGGACTTCCAGTAGTTGATGGCGAAGGAAATTTAAAAGGGATTATTACAAATAGAGATTTAAAATATAGAGAAGATTTGTCATCTAAAGTGACAGAAGTTATGACAAAAGAAAATTTAATAACAGCGCCAGTCGGAACTACATTGGATGAAGCAAAAACAATATTACTTCAACATAGAATTGAAAAATTGCCAATTGTAGAAGGAACAAAACTAAAAGGATTAATCACGATAAAAGATATTGACAATGTAATAAATTATCCAAATGCCGCAAAAGACAGTCAAGGACGACTTCGTGTGGGAGCTGGAGTTGGTGTTGGACCTGATTCTGTGAGAAGAGTTCAAGCTTTAGTTGAAGCTGGAGTTGATATAATTGCGGTGGATTCGGCTCATGGGCACTCAAAAGCGGTTATTAATAAAATTAAAGAAATTAGAGAAGCTTTTCCAAAATTGGACATTATCGGTGGAAATATTGTTACGAAGGAAGCCGCACTTGATTTGATTGAAGCTGGAGTAAATGCAGTAAAAGTTGGTGTTGGACCTGGCTCAATCTGTACGACGAGGGTTGTGTCAGGAGTAGGAGTTCCACAGATTTCAGCAGTTATGGACGTTGCTGAAGTTTGTAGTGAAAAAGGAATTGGAGTAATAGCAGATGGGGGAATTAAATTGTCTGGGGACGTGGTAAAAGCAATTGCCGCTGGAGCAGATTGTGTAATGCTTGGTGGAATGCTTGCTGGAACTGATGAAGCACCAGGAGAAGAAATTTTATATAACGGAAGAAAATTCAAAACTTATGCTGGAATGGGTTCGCTTGCAGCTATGAAAAGAGGAAGTAAGGACAGATATTTCCAATTGGAATCAGCCACAGAAAAATTAGTTCCAGAAGGAATAGAGTCAATGGTTCCATATAAAGGTGCATTAAAAGACACGGTTTATCAAATTTGTGGAGGACTTCGCTCAGGAATGGGGTATTGCGGAACTCCGACAATTGAAGATTTGAAATTGAATGGAAAATTTGTGAAAATTACAGGAGCAGGACTTAAAGAAAGTCATCCGCACGATGTAATTATTACAAAAGAAGCTCCAAATTACAATAATTCAAATAAATAAAAAAATAAAAGGCTGTCTTAAAAATTATTTTTAAGGCAGTCTGAAGTTTAAGATTAAATGGACTTTGAAAGGAAAAAAATGAAAAAAATAAAAAATTTGATTATTTATTCAGTGATGGTTTTTGGAATGAGCAGTTTTGTTTATTCTTATGAAGATTATTATGAAAAAGTTTACATTGTAAAAGTATCCAAAGGCGATATTTTTAAGAAGTTGAATGTGACAAAAAAACAACAGAAAAAATTAGAAAAAATATTTGATAAATATCAAAATAAAGCAAAAGATATTGAAAAAGAATTAATAACATTTGAAGAAAAAAAAGAAAAAATTGGAAAAATTGAAATACAAAGATACGAAGAAATTGCAAAAATTCTGACAAATGAGCAGTTAGAAGAATATAATTCTTATATAAATTCAAAAAAACAGTCTTTTAACGAAAAAATTGACAGAATAAAAAAACTTGAAGATAATGTGAGTTTGTCTAATGAACAAAAAGCAAAGGTACTAAAATTTGAGCGTGATTTTAAAAGAAACGTAGAAAAATTAAAAAATGATAGATTGAGTGTAGAAATGTTTACACAAAAATATGAAGAATTAAAACAAAAAAGAAATGAACAAATTCGTTCAGTTTTGACAGATGAACAAAGTAAATATTTTAGTGAAAATTAAAAGATAACAGAGTAGATTTTAAAAATTTACTCTATTTTTTGTTTAATTAATATTTTCACAAATTCTACTGTCATTTAATTGAGAATTCGGTTTTAAAAAAAATAAAAATAATCTTGATTTTTTTAGTGTATTTGATAAAATCAAAGTATAAAAAAAGTATTGGAGGAATTTTTATGGTTGGAAATGTAAAAAACGAAATTGGAGTATTATTTTCAAAAGATAATTTTATGTTGATTAAGAAAAAACTAAAAAAAGATGAGAAAATTGAAAAACATAATCACGAAAACGAAGAGATTATTTTTACGGTTCTAAAAGGAAAAGTGGAAGTGTTTTTAAATGAAAAAGAAAATCATATTTTAGTGCCAGGAGAAATTCTACAATTTGATGGAATAAACTTTATAAGTGCAGTTGCAATAGAAGATTCTGAATTTAGCGTCACGCTTATAAAAAAATAGATGAATTTATTTTGTCTAAAGATAATTGGCATAATAACAATGTTTATTGACCATTATCACTATATAATAGTTGGAAATCAAATATTTAACATAATTGGAAGAATTGCTTTTCCGATATTTGCGTTTTCCCTTAATGAAGGTTATTTTCACACAAGCAATTTGAAAAAATATTTAATTAGATTATTTACTTTTGCAGTAATTATACAAATTCCTGCAATTTTATTTAAACTTAATTATCCAGTTAATATATTTTTTACACTATTTTTTGGATTACTTGCAATTTATATTTTAAATTTAAAAAATAAAAAAATGCCTTTATATATTTTTGTTTTTTTAAAAATATTTTTGATATTCTTAATTTTTTATATAAGTAAAAAATTTAAATTTGATTATGGAATATATGGAATTTTGCTTATAATAATTTTTAATATATTTAGAAACAAAAAATTATTTTTATTCTTAGCGTTTTTTTTATTAAATTTGGCAGTTGTAGTTTTCCCAAATATTTTTGGATTATTTAAAATACAGTTTTTTTCAATGTTTTCATTGGTTTTCATATTTTCTTACAATGGGAAAAAAGGTAAAAGTTTAAAATATTTTTTCTATCTATTTTATCCGATACATTTTTTAATTTTAGAAACAATAAATTTTTTCCTTAAAAAGTTGTGATATGAAAAGTGAGAATTGAAATAAATAAGGTGATAAAATGACGAAAAAAGAAATATTTGATAAAGTATTTCCGATATTGGAAAAAAAGTTTGGTAAAGCAAAAGCAGCTCTGAATTACGAAACGCCATTTCAGTTTATGATTGCTGTAATACTTTCAGCACAATGCACAGATGCAAGAGTAAATATTGTTACAAAAGAGCTGTTTAAAGTGGTTAAAAATCCAGAAGATATTAGAAAAATGGATATTAAGACATTGGAAGAATACATTAAATCGACGGGATTTTTTAGAAATAAAGCTAAAAATATAAAATTAAATGCCCAAATGATGAAAGAAAAATATAATGACAAATTGCCAAGAACAATTGAAGAATTACTAGTTTTGCCAGGAGTTGGGAGAAAGACGGCCAATGTCATATTGGGAGATTTGTGGAATATAAGGCAAGGAATTGTCGTAGATACGCATGTTAAAAGACTCTCAAATTTAATTGGATTTGTTGAAAGTGATAATCCAGAAATTATTGAAAGAGAACTTATGAAATTTGTACCAAAAAAATATTGGTTTGAATACTCGCACTATTTGATTTTGCACGGTAGAGATAAATGCGTAGCCAGAAGACCAAAATGTTTGGAATGTGAAATAAATAAATATTGTAAACATGGACAAAAGTTAATTAATAAATAAAGATTGATAAATAAAAAAAGAAAGGAAAGTAATGTTTAGTAAAACAAAAAAAATTTTAATTTTAACAGTATTTTTTGCAGTTCTGTTGTATGGGGAAGGAGAAGGAACAAGTGAAAAGCAGGACAGCGGTAGTAGTAAAAGTGAAGCAGTAAAGGTGGTGAAAAGTGGTTCAGATGAAATAGAGCAAGCAACAAATCGTGGAAACAGCGCTCATAAGTACTCAAAAAAATCATCAAAACATAATAAAAAACATAAAAACAAAAGTGAATGGAATTCCAAAAATTCTAAAAATACATCTTCAAAAGCGTCAGATACATTAAACAGCAAAGGTAAAAACTCAAAATCCCAGACAGATTCTTTAACAAAATCGAAAAAAAATGTGAAAATTGTAAAAGCGGTAGAAAAAGAAAAAGAAGGGGAGTCAAAGTATAACGGAAAAGTTATAAAATTTATAGCAACAACAGATGGAAAAGTTATAAAAAATGAAGATGCAAAACAAAAACACCCAATAGCTTCGCTTACAAAAGTTATGAATATAATGGTTGCACTTGACCAAGTTGATAAAGGAAAGGTAAAATTAAGCGACAAAGTTTGCTTTACGCCTGATGTGGTTGATACAGGCGGAAGCTGGTTAAATGCAAAAGCAGGAGATTGTTTTACACTAAGAGATTTGCTTCGTGCAGAAATAATTTATTCAGCTAATAATGCGGCTTATATGGTTGCTTCCTATATCGGAAAAGGAAATCTTGACAACTATGTAAAACTTATGAATGAAAAAGCAAAAGAATTTGGAATGAAAGACACGCAGTATTTTACACCAGCTGGGCTTCCGACTTCGATGACTAAAAAGCAAATGGATATTTCTACAGCATATGATATGTATTTATTGGGGCGACAGGCAATTAAAGATGAAAGACTTAGGGAATGGATGAGTGAAAAAGAACTTGAATTATTGAATGAAAAAGGTGAAGAAGTTGTCTACAATAATCGTAATCACTTACTTGGACAATTCGGAGTTTTTGGGCTTAAAACAGGATTTCATGAACAAGCTGGATATAATATGATAGTTTCGAGTAAAATTGGAAATCTTGAAATAATTTCAGTTTCGCTTGGAAATAAAAGTGATGTTGAAAGAACAGAAGAGCAGAAAAAAGAATTTCAAGCGATAGAAAAAAATCTTGTGCCAATTTACAAAGCGGGACAAGTTGTGGCAAATAAATTTAAAATAAAAGATGCTGTAAAAAAAGAAATTACTGGAATTTTAGCTGAAAACGTGTATCAATTGGGAAATACGGATTATAAATTTGAAGTAAAAGATTTAAGGGTTACAGCAGAAAAAGATGGAATTTTAAAAGGAGACGTAATTGGGAAATTACAAGTTTTATCAAATGATAACAAGATTGTAAATACAATTGATATAGTTGCAAGTAACGACTACAAACGGTTATCGTTGCTTGGAAAAGTTTTAAGATTTGTAACTTTTGGAATGGCATAAAATAAAAAAATCACACTTTTATTAATTAATAAAAATTTAATTTTTAAAGGTGTGTTTTTTTTGTGTGCAAATTAATAAAAAATATGATAAAATTAAATATAAGAATTGAAAAAAGGGAGAAAAATATGAAAATATTGGGAGTGATACCAGCGAGATTTTTTTCAACAAGATTTGAAGGAAAGCCACTAAAAGATATAAATGGAAATCCGATGATTGAATGGGTTTACAAACGAGCTAAAAATGCTAATATTGATGAATTAATTGTTGCAACTGATGATAAAAGAATATTTGAGGCAGTTAAAAAATTTGGCGGAAAGGTAGTTATGACATCAAGCGATCACAAAAATGGGACTTCAAGAATAATTGAAGTTATAAATAAAGAAAAATATAAAGATTTTGATTTTGTAATAAATATTCAAGGAGATGAGCCGTTAATAGATATTAAGTCTATAAATATTCTGGCTGATAATTATAGAAGCCAAAATTCTGAAATCATTACATTAAAGCAAGAAATTATTGAAGAAAGTGATATTTTAAATCCGAATGTTGTAAAAGTTATCACAGATTTTTATGATAATGCAATTTATTTTAGCAGGCTTCCAATTCCATTTGAGCGGGAAAAAATACAAAATTTTAAATATTATCGACATATTGGGATTTATGGATATACGACAAAATTTTTGAATGAACTTAGTAATTTGAGAGATGGAATTTTGCAAAGAATGGAGTCGCTTGAACAGCTAAAATTTATGGAAAATGGTTATAAAATAAAAGTTTTGGAAACAGATTCCAAAGTTATTGGAGTTGATACAAAAGAGGACTTGGAAGAAGTTATAAAGTTTATCTGCAAAAATGGAATTATTTTGGAGTAAAAAAATTTTTAGAAAATTGAAAATTTATTGTAAATTAAAAAATTTAAATTCTGACTGAAATGATTTTTAATAAAATTTTATGAAAAGAGGTGCTTTTTTATGAAAAAGAGGATTCTATTTTTAATTTTCTCTGTCTTATTTTTAAATTCTTGTGCAGCGACTGCGGTTGCGACTGGACTTTTAATGACTTATGAACTTGGGTGTAATGAAGGGGAAATGAAAACTTGCGATTCAGATGATTCTGTTGTGAAAAGAGTGGCTAAAGGACTAACTTGGCCTGTGATAGAGCCAATAAAAAGTATTTCTGATGGTATAGAAGATTATCAGCCAAAAAGAAAAAATAGATATATGGCATATTCAAATAAAAGTCATAAGGAATCTGTTAGTCGTGTAACGTTACGAGTGATAGATAGAGAAATGGCGACACAAACAGTAAATATTTTGGGTAAAAATATACAAATTTCAGTTCCTAAAAATGTTGAATTAAAAGTTATAGATAATGATATAGAAATGATAGATGCACAGTCTGGTTATGGACTTCCAATAAAATTTTTTACTGTTTCAAATCCTTGTAATAATCAGGAAGAATGGAAAAATAAAGAGTACAAAGATAAATATTTGAAAAAAATATCTAAAGATGAATATTTTTATTTAAAATCTTATACCTATGATGGAAAAGAGCTGGAAGATAAAATTGTAAAAGCAAATAACATGGAAAAGATTTGTGAAAATAATTAAAAATTAATGATTGGAGAATTAATATTATGAAAAAAGCATTTTTATTAATTTTGAGTGCAATTTGTTTGAATTCTTGTCATGCTCTTGTTATAAGACCGCTGACAGAAGCGACAGTTGCAGTTATAGGAGCACCGTTTTATGCAGTTGGTAAGTTACTTCCTAAAAAAGATGAGCAGGATTATGGTAAATATAGAGAAGGTTATCGTGCCTATAAAGTCGAAGAATATAAAGATAGAATTGACAAATTGATGAGTGATATTTTACAAAGGGAATGGGAAAAAACGACATTTTTTTCTGGTTTTGTGGATACGGATTACCATACAGAACAAATTTTACTTCCTAAAGGTTTAGTTGTAGAAAAAGATGTGTTGGTTGATAAAGAAACTGGTTATGGATTGCCTGTTCATTTTTTAAAAGATGAGTACCCTTGTTATTTTGACAGAAAAAAAGGGATATATGATTTGAAGTCAAAAGAAGAATATTTTATAAAAGGGAATAGAAGAGATTATTTCAGAATTGAAAGTGAAACTGAAAAAGGAAACTTACTTGAAAAAATGATTTTGGAGAAAAATAATGTGCAAAGAGGGTGTAAGCAATGAAAAAATTGATACTTTTTTTGATAATATTTACCAGCTTTATCGTATTTCCTGAGCAAAAAGATAAAAATAGTGAAATTTATGAAAAAAGAAAATATTCAACCGTTTTAAAAATTGAGAATGATGACTATGATAGAGCTGTTGGGATAAGGACGAGCAATAGAAGAGATTTAAAAGGGGTAATGACGGTTATAATGGGAGGAAGTTTTTCTGTAGACAATGATGTGGCTAGTATATACAATCAAATATCTAAAAATGCGAATAAAGTTACATTGATTTATTTCGATGACAAAGATACACCTACTATAAAAAGAGTAATTGATACTTTAAAAAAGAAAAAATTTAGCGGAAAAGTTGAAGTTATTTCTTTTTTGAATAAAGAAAGCAAAATTTTAAAAAATAGTTTTGCAAAAAAAGATTGGAGTTACTCAAATTATTATAATTTAGATGATATTTCAGAATTAGTTAGTTATGATGGGGAGAAAAAAACTAAAAGTGAAGTTATAAAAATATTTTTAGAAAAAATAAAAAAATCTTTAGAAAATAACGAAGACGATATAAATAAATTTTATGAAACAAATTAGGAGAAAAATATGTTAAATGGAGTAATGATACAATATTTTGAGTGGAATTTAGCTGATGATGGAAAACATTGGGAAAGATTAAAAAATGATGCCGCTCATCTAAAAGAAATTGGAGTTTCAGCAGTTTGGATTCCTCCTGCCTATAAAGGAACTTTTTCAGGGGATGTTGGATACAGTGCTTATGATTTGTGGGATTTGGGAGAGTTTAATCAAAAAGGAACTGTGCGTACAAAATACGGAACAAAAGAAGAACTCATTGATGCGATTAATGAACTTCATAAATATGGAATAAATGTCTATTTGGACGCTGTGCTTAATCATAAGGGAGGTGCTGACGAAACAGAAAGATTTTTGGCAATAGAAGTGGATCCTGAAAACAGAAATGAAGAAATTTCAGAACCAAAAGAGATTGAAGGGTGGACAAAATTTACTTTTCCTGGAAGAAATAAGAAATATTCTGAATTTGAATGGAACCATGCTCTTTTTAGCGGAGTTGACTATGATAATTTAACAGGAAAAACTGCAATTTATAAAATTGCTGGAGAAAATAAAGGATGGGCAGAAAATGTGGATTCTGAACTTGGAAATTATGACTATCTTATGAATGCCGATGTGGATTATTCGCATCCTGAAGTGAGAAATGAAATTATAAACTGGGGGAAATGGGTTGTAAACGAATTAAATCTCGATGGATTCAGAATGGATGCTGTAAAACATATAAGCGAAGATTTTATCAAAGAATTTTTAATTGAAGTAAGAAAAGTTTATGGAGAAAAATTTTATTCTGTTGGAGAATATTGGAAAGGTGACTTGGATACTTTAAAAACTTATTTGGAAAATATAGGATACGAAACTGATTTATTTGATGTGGGACTTCATTTTAATTTCCACGAAGCTTCAGTAGAAAAAGAAAACTATGATTTAACAACAATACTGGATAATTCAATAATGCTTATGGATCCAATTAAAGCGGTAACATTTGTGGATAATCACGATTCGCAAAAGGGAAGTGCACTGGAATCTGAAATAGAAAGCTGGTTTATTCCACATGCCTATGCGATAATATTGCTTTCTGAAAAAGGTTATCCGTGCTTGTTCTATGGAGATTATTACGGTGTAGGAGATAATAAAAGTCCGCATGGATGGGTAATAGATAAACTTCTTTATGTGAGAAGAAATAACGCTTATGGAGAACAGATAAATTATTTTGATGATCCAAATATAATAGCTTTTTACAGAAAAGGTAGGGAAAATGAAATAAATACAGGATGTGTAGCTATTTTATCCAATAATGAAGATGGAGAAAAAGCTATTGAAATTGGAAAAGATAGAATAGGACAAGTTTGGGAAGAAGTTACAGGAAGCGGATTTGAAGACGTGGCAATTGATGAAGAAGGAAATGCCGCATTTAGAGTCGAAGGTCAAAAAATTGCAGTTTGGGTACCTAAAAAACAATAGTTTGAAATATGAAAAAATAAAAAAATAAAATTAAAGGAGAAAAAATTATGAAAAAAATAAAATTAGCATTAATATTATCGGTCTTAGTAGGAGCGCTTAATTCATGTACTGCAGTTGCGCTTGGAGCTGGAGCTGTTGCTGGAGGATACACTTGTACAAAAACAAATATCTGTAAAGATTTAATAAATAAAAAAAATAATACTAAAAATATTCAAAGTACACAGCCAAATACAGAACCATCAAGTATAAATGAGAGTGGATTATAAAATTATAGAAAGGAGAAGTTACAAAAAAACTGTAACTGCAAAGTATGAAAAAACAGAATAAAAGAGAAGAAATTTTAGAAGATATACAGAGAATAGTGATAAAAGTTGGAACTTCTACGCTTACTGATGAAAATGGACAGCTGGATTTGCAAAAAATGAAAAAAATAGTTGTGGAAATCAGCAATCTCCAAGACAAGGGATTTGATGTGATACTTGTTTCATCTGGAGCAGTTGGAGCTGGAATGGGGCTTCTTGAAATCGAAGAAAGACCGAAGTTGCTTTCAGAAAAGCAGATGTTATCAGCAGTTGGACAAGTGACACTTATGCAAGTTTATCAGACTTTTTTTAAAAAGTATGACAAGCTTATTGGACAGCTTCTTTTGACTAAAGGAGAATTTTCAAACAGAAAAAGGTATTTGAATGTAAGAAATGTATGTAACGCCTTTCTGGATAAAAAAATAATTCCGATTATAAATGAAAATGATGCAATTGTTTCAGATGAGCTTAAAGTAGGAGATAATGATACAATGTCAGCGCTTGTTTCAGGACTGATTGATGCAGATTTATTAATTATTCTGTCGGATATAGACGGACTTTACAACAAAAATCCTAAGAAATATGAAGATGCCAATTTGATTGAAGTTGTTGGAGATATAAATGAAGATGTAAAAAATATGGCTGGTGGAAAAGGCTCAAAATTTGGAACTGGTGGAATGATTACGAAAATAATGGCTGCAGAAATGGCAACAAAAATTGGGACAAATTTAGTTATCGTAAATGGAGATGACCCGAGAAACATCTCAAGAGTTGTGGAAAAAGAAAATATTGGAACATTGTTTGTAAGAAAAAATAAAAAAATTAGCTCTAAAAAATATTGGCTTGCTTATGGAACAAATAAAAAAGGTGAAGTCGTAGTTGATGAAGGTGCAGAAAAAGCTCTGCTTTCAGGAAAAAGTTTGCTTCCAATAGGAATTAAATCAGTTTTTGAAACATTTGACAGAGGTGGAGTCTTGGAAATAAAAAACTCTAAAAATAAAGTTATTGCCAATGGAATTTCAAACTATTCGTCAGATGAAATTGAACTAATAAAAGGGCAAAAAAGTGAAGACATCGAAAAAATATTGGGGCATAAATATGACGATGTCGTGATTCATGCGGACAATATTGTTTTGATTGAAAATGTATAAATTTAATTTAAAAAAATTTTGAAAAATAATTCATTAATGCAAAGTATTTAGGATTTTTTTTTAAATAAAATAAAATAAAGTAAAGTATATTTGAATAAATTTTTATAAATTATTAATATTAATAAATTGAAATAGGAGAAAAAATTATGAATAAATATATCGAAGAAATGGGAAAAAAGGCAAAAATTGCTTCTCAAAAACTTTTGACGCTTGATACAAAAATTAAAAATAATGCACTTCGTGCCATTGCAGATGAAATAATTGAAAAAAAGGAAGAAATAAAAGCGGCAAATAAAATTGATTTGGAAAATGGGAAAAAGGCAGGGCTTAGTTTTGCGTTGCTTGACAGAATGGAATTGACAGACGCTAGAATTGAAGGGATGGCACAAAGTTTGAGAGAAATTGCGGCATTTAATGATCCGATTGGAGAAATTTTAACTGGATGGAACCACAAAAATGGGATGTCGATTGCGAAAAAAAGAGTCCCACTTGGCGTGATTGGAATGATTTATGAATCAAGACCAAATGTTACGATTGATGCGGCAGGGCTATGTTTGAAATCTTCAAATGCAGTAATTTTGAGAGGTTCTGAAAATGCAATAAATTCAAATATTTATTTGAGCAGACTTTTCAGCGAAGTTGGGAAAAAAGTGGGAATTCCTGAAAATTCAGTTCAGTTGATTGAAAAGCCAGAACGGGAATTGGTAAAAGAAATGATAACTTTAAACGAATATATTGATGTTTTGATTCCAAGAGGCGGAAAAGGCTTAAAAAAATTTATGATTGAAAATGCGACAATTCCTGTAATTGAGACAGGAGCTGGAGTTTGTCATGTTTTTGTCGATGAAAGCGCAGATATTGAGATGGCTTTACCAATAATTGAAAATGCAAAAACTCAAAGACCTAGCACTTGTAATTCGATTGAAACGGTTTTAGTTCATAAAAATATTGCAAGTGAAATATTGCCAGAATTGACGGATATGATGATAAAAGATAAAGTTGAGCTTAGATACAGCAAAGAAGCGCTTGAAATTGTTGGAAACAGAAGTGATGTGAAATTGGCTCAAGATGAAGATTTTGGAACGGAATATTTGGATATGGTGATGTCGCTAAAATTGGTGGACAATGTGGAAGAAGCAATTTGTTACATCAATGAGCACGGAACACATCACTCGGATTCGATTATTACTAAAAATATTCAAAATGCTGAAAAATTCTTGAATGAAGTGGATTCGGCAGCGGTTTATTTAAATGCGTCAACTAGATTTTCTGACGGCGGAGAATTTGGATTTGGTGGAGAAATAGGAATTTCTACGCAAAAATTACACGCTCGTGGGCCTATGGGAGTGAGAGAGTTGACTACGACTAAATATGTAATTCGTGGAAATGGACAAATTAGAGAATAAAATTTTTTTATAAGAAAATAAAAAAATCATATTCAAGTTATAAAACTAAGGAGAAAAAATGAAAATAGGATTTATTGGAACAGGAAATATGGGGAGTTCGATAATTAAAGGAATTTTATCTTCAAAATTTGAAAAAAGTGAAAATATAAATATTTTTGATTTGGATAAAGAAAAAGTAAACAATTTAGTTAAAGAATATGGAGTAAATGCCGTAAATAGTGAAAAAGAGCTGGCAGAAAATTGTGATATTATTATTTTGTCAGTAAAACCACATATTATTCCTATAGTTTTAAAAAATTTGAGTGGAAATGTAAAAAAAGATACAATTATTTTGACAATTGCAGCTGGAATAAGTATTTCCATGATTGAAAATGCTTTGGGAGAAGATAAAAAAGTTGTTAGAACAATGCCAAATACTCCTGCTCAAGTACTTTCAGGAATGACAGCGGTTACATTTAATAAAAATATTGAAAATTCTGAAAAAGAAATAATTTTTAAACTTTTAAATAGTTTTGGAAAAAGTGTAGAAATTGAAGAAAAATTGATGCATGCATATACGGGAATAAGCGGCTCACTTCCAGCGTATGTCTACATGTTTATGGAAGCACTAGCTGACGGTGGCGTACTTTGCGGAATGCCAAGAAATAAAGCATACGAAATAGTTGCTCAAACTGTAGCGGGATCAGCAAAAATGCTTCTTGAAACAGGAAAGCATCCAGGACAGTTAAAAGACGAAGTTTGCTCTCCATCTGGAACGACAATCGAAGTAGTCAGAGTTTTAGAAAATGGAAATTTTCGTGGAAATGTAATTGAAGCGGTTGTAGCTTGTACAGAAAAGTCGAAAGAAATGGCAGGAGAAAAGTAAATTTACAAAGAAAAACTGAATTTTTTGTTTAGTTTTTCTTTTTTTTATAAAAAAATTTTGAAAAAAGAGAAAAATATGGTAAAATAAGTTTGTAGAAAAAGTTCCTACCACTACAAGAAATAAAAAAGTGTTAAGAAAATCCACTCAAAGCCAGTAAAAATGAGGATTAGGAGTTACGGAAAATGCTAAAAAAGCAACAAAAATTGAAAAAAATTAAGCAAAAAAAAGCAATTTTAATGTCTGAAAAAATCTCTATAACATTGATGAATAAAGGATTTTCTTGAAAGTACGGGTTAAAGTAGTTTATCCATTAAAACAAGGATTGAAACCATTTCTATTTTTATTAAAAAACCATTCTTCACTAAAGTTAAAGTAGTTTATCCATTAAAACAAGGATTGAAACAGAATTTAACAATGGGTATTCGTCTTCTCTTTTATCTGGTTAAAGTAGTTTATCCATTAAAACAAGGATTGAAACACTTCAACGTCGTTGAAAATATCGTCTAGGCTTTCAGTTAAAGTAGTTTATCCATTAAAACAAGGATTGAAACGATCATTCCGATTTATTATGTATCGCTGACGATCTGGTTAAAGTAGTTTATCCATTAAAACAAGGATTGAAACAGTTGTATTGTAATAACTCTAGATTGATTTGGAAGTGTTAAAGTAGTTTATCCATTAAAACAAGGATTGAAACCTAATTGATAGAATTATATATGTACTGAATGCTTTATTGTTAAAGTAGTTTATCCATTAAAACAAGGATTGAAACATTCAGCCGCCTATCAATCAGCCGCCATCTTAGTAGGTTAAAGTAGTTTATCCATTAAAACAAGGATTGAAACTCTTTACCCATCCCCAATACTGTTATTGTATTCATTGTTAAAGTAGTTTATCCATTAAAACAAGGATTGAAACAAGGTAACGATAGATACAAAGCGATAGAAGTATATAACCAGTTAAAGTAGTTTATCCATTAAAACAAGGATTGAAACTGTATTCGATATGTATAAATCTTCTTTTTATTATAGTTAAAGTAGTTTATCCATTAAAACAAGGATTGAAACAATAAATTTTGTATCGGGTGTCATTGTGGCACTCAAGTTGAAATAATAATTCTATTAAAATAAAGATAAAAAATTAAAAAATATTTAATCACAGTTAAGTTATAAAACTGTGATTTTTTTTTGGAAATAAGTTAATTAGTAAAAAAAATAAGTTATAAGGATTGGATATAATTATTGTGTAAAGAATGAGAGAGAAAAATTTTTGAAATTTAAAAATAAAAAGAGTTATTTTTAGGAAAAAATAGGTTAGAGAGAAAAGGTATAATGATTTTGTAAATGAGAAAGAGAATAAAAAATATGGAGTGTGATTGATTATGACGAGTTTTAAATATTATAGAAAAAATGATATAGAAAAGAAATTGGAAAAAGCTAGATTTAGACCTTTGGATGTGATGGTAACAGGAGTAACAGGAGCAGGTAAATCGACAACATTAAATACAATTTTTAAAAAAAATGTGGCAACGGTTGGTAACGGTGTGGATCCTGAAACAATGGATTTAGATTCTTATTCGTTAAATGATGTATTTAGATTGTGGGATACTCCTGGATTAGGAGATGGTGTTGCGAATGATGAGATTCATAAAAGAAAATTGGTAGATTTGCTGTATAAAACTTATTCATTAGATGGAAATATTTATGGTTGGATAGATTCGGCAATTGTGGTTTTAGAAGGTTTGAATAGAGATATGGGAAGTACGTATACATTGTTAAATGAGGTAATAGTTCCAAATATACAGGCAGATAGAATATTGGTAGTGATTAATCAAGCAGATATGGCGATGAAAGGCAGACATTGGAATAAGGAAACAAATAGACCGGATGAAGTGTTAGTAGATTTTTTAGAAAAACAAGCGTTATCTATACAAAATAGGGTAAAAGAAACAACAGGAGTAACAATAAGAAAACCAGTATATTATTCAGCAGAATATGGTTATAATATAGAAAAATTATTAGATTTCATAATAGATAATATGATTGTAGAGAGAAGACCGTTAGTTAGAGCATAATGTAGATATTAAATTTTCTTTGGAGTGGTGAATGCTGAAACTTGGGTATAAAAAATTGTTTTTGTAAGTTAATTAAAAAGAAAAATGAGTTATTTAAAAATGTTATCATAAGTTATAATAAAAATTTGATTTTTGGAGGAATGAAATATGGGAAGATTGATTAGGGAAAATGAAATGAGATATTATGGAGTTAAAATAAAAAGAGATAAACAAATTTTAGGAAATAAATTGATGTATTCAAGCAAAAAATAGGATAAATTTTTGAAAAATAGTTTATGGTTAGAGAGTTATAATAAAAATAAATAAAAGAAAGAGGTATTGATTATGGCAAGAAATATATTTAAGGAAATTGAAAGAAGAGTAATGAATGAACAAATGGATGAAACGACGAGACAAAAATTATTGGGTAATTTATTGAGAATGAAGGAGCAAAAAATTAATTTAATGATTACGGGTGCAACAGGAGTGGGGAAAAGTAGTACTATTAATGCGTTGTTTGGAGAAGAAGTAGCAAAAGTAGGAACAAGTGTAAATCCAGAAACAATGGGAATTGACAAATATGAGTTGGATAATTTAGTAATATGGGACACTCCAGGATTAGGTGATGGAAGAGAAGCTGATAACAGACATAGTAAAATAATAATTGATAAGCTTTATGAAAAAGATAGAAATGGGAATTTGTTAATTGATTTGGTTTTGGTAATATTGGATGGTAGCAGTAGAGATTTAGGGACATCGTATGAATTAATAAATAGTGTGATTATACCAAATTTGGGGGAAAATAAGAAAAATAGAATATTAGTGGCGATTAATCAGGCAGATGTAGCGATGAAGGGAAAATATTGGAATGCACAAGAAAACCAACCTGAGAGAAAACTACAAGATTTTTTGGAAGATAAAGTTGCATCAGTGAGAAGAAGAATTAAAGAAGCTACAGGAATAGATGTTGAACCGATTTACTACAGTGCTGGCGACAAAGAAGAAGGATATATGCAACAAAAACCGTACAATTTATCAAAACTATTATACTACATATTACAACATACACCAGAAGAAAAAAGATTAGTTTATGCACAAAATATTAATAAAGAAGAAGCTATGTGGAAAGACAATGATGATTTACAAGATTACAGAGCGGGAGTTTTAGAAAAATTTGTGGAATCAGTAACAAGAGGAATGGCAATAGGTGGAACAATAGGTCAAGCAATAGGAAGTTTAGTAGGATTAGGTTCAGTTGGAAGAGTAATAGGTACAGTAGGTGGAGCAATAGTTGGAGTAGGAGCAAATATAATTAGTGGAGTTGTTGATTTTTTTGAAGGAATATTTTAGAAGATAAATAGAGGGTTTGGGTGGGTGGGAATAAAAAGTTGGTGAAAAAATTACATAAATAAGTTATTGAATTAATATATAATGAATCTAAAATAAAAAAGGAGGTGATAAAAATGACAGGAATTGAAGAAACAGTAGGCACAGTATTATTAGTAACAGCAGGCGTAGTTGCAGTGGCAGAAGGTGTAAATGAAACAGCAAAATTATTGAATGAAACAGTGAATACAGCAGATGAAATGTTTACAACAATGGGAAATATGGCAGAAGATTTTTGTAACGAAGTGTCTAATTTTTTTGATAGTTTTTGTTGGTAGGCTTTAAGAAAAGTAGTGATTCTGCTTTAAAGGAGGATTTTATCTAAATTTGGAGTGGAATTGCTACGATTTAAATTGCCAGTATATTGATTTTTAAAATAAATGCGGTAAAATAATATTATTGAGAATAATTCAGAAAAAGAAAAATTATAATTAGAAGGAGAAAAAGATGGCTAAAATATTGATAGCAGGGTTGGGGAAAGGGATGATAGATCGTAACAGTGAAGAAAGAGACTACAGAAAAGCAGATTATAAAATAAAAATTGAGGAAACAGGAGAATATAAAATTTATAGAGATGAATATTTTGTAACATCGGTATTAGAAAAACATTATGATATAGATAAAACAATATATATTGGAACAGCAGGGTCGATGTGGGATAAACTTTATACACATTATTGTAAGAAAAATGGATTTTCCACTGAAAGTGAAGAATATGAAAAATATAGAGATGAATTGAGAAATGTTACTAAAAATGCGAATAAGAATACAGATGTTTTAAATATAAACAGTGAAAAATTTAATTCTATATTTGAGAATACAGAAAAAAAAGTACAAATAATAGTAACAAAATATGGAATGAATAAAAATGAAATATTTGAAAACTTTAATAAAATTATAGAAATCGTAAATTCTTTAAATAAAGAAGATGAAATTTATTTGGATATAACCCATTCTTTCAGATCAAATGCAATGTGGATATTTTTAGTGATGAACTATATTACAGAAGTTATTGATAAAAATATAAGAATAAAAATGATAACATATGGAATGCTGGAAGAAATGGATGATGATGAAACAGAAAAAGATTTAAATGGGAATCCTTTAAAAGTAGCTCCAATAATTAATTTGAAATCATTTTTTGACTTAATGAAGTGGATAAAAGGAGCGAATGCTTTTAAGCAATATGGGAATACTTATGAATTTTTAGATATGATTGAAGATAATAAGTTGAAAAATACATTGGAAGAATTTTCAAATTCAATGAATATGAACTATATTGGGAATATAAAAGAAAATATCGGAAAAATTAATCAAATGGAAAAAACAATAAAAACATTAGATGGACCTGCCAAACTATTATTACCAGATATTTTAGAAAGATTTGCACAAAATTTTGGTGAGAAGCAGGAGACATTTGAGATATTATTAGGTTTAGCGGAATGGCACTATAATCAAAAAAGATATTCAATGAGTTATGTAAATATTATTGAAGCTATTTATACTTTTACAGGAAAAATTTTAGAAGTTGAAGATATAAATAAAGGTAAAGAAGTATTGAGAGAATGGATAAATAGAATAACTGAAGAAAATAAAATAAAATATAAAGATTTGTCAGAAAAAGAAATAAATAATAGAATAAAATTAAGTGAAATTTTTGAAAGTTCTAGAGTTATTAGAAATAATATTTCGCATACATTGGAAAGTAGAGCAGAAATGCAAGAAATTATTTCAAAAATCCCAGAAAATATACAAAAATTAAGAGAAATATTTAAAACTGAATATAAAAAAGGTGAGATTCATAAGTCACAAGATTTGAAAATGCAACAGACATATACTTTTTTAGAAAAATTAGCTGAAAATGGTCAGTTTGCAGAAATTGGTAGAGTTGCATCTAATGGAATTTATGATTTTTTGTTTGAGGAACTTGGAGTACAAAAGTCAGGAGAGAATAAAAATGTTGTAAAAAATTGGCTGGATAATAAAAGAGGAAATTTTGAAAAAGAATTAGAAAAAGGGCAATTATCTGAATTAATGAAGTTGTTTTTAGAAGTTAAAAATAATAGTAGAAGTATTACAAGAAAAGAAATAATTAAGAAGATAAGACACTTACAAAATATATTAACGAAAAAGTCATTTTTGGAAGCCATTGAAAATGTAAATTTAAATGATAAAAGAAGTTCTCAAACACAACAAGTGCCTAAAATAAATGTAAATAAAGAAGACAGAAAAATTTTAGTATTTAAAGAAATATTTGGAGAGCAAGAAAAAAAAGAAGTAATAAAAAAATATAAGATAAAAAGAATAAGCAAATTGAGTAGTGAAATTGCAAAAGAATGGCAAAATCTTGAAAATGATAGCAACAAAGAAAAAAATATAAAAAGATTTAAAGATATAATAGACAGAAATATTGATTCAGGTGATATTTTATTGATAGAAGGAGAAGTTGGGATAACTTTTGAATTGGTAAATTGGGCAAAAGAAAAAGGAATTATTGCAATTTATGGAGTTGAGAAAGTGACTGATAATTTTTTACTTAAAGTAGAATTTTATGAATATTAAATTTCAAAATTATGTTATAGGAATTTTTGTGATTTTAAATAGTTATGTAAAATAAAGAAGTTTGAAAGTTTAGTTTGGAATATAGAAAAATTGAGGGAGATGATATTATGGAGAGAAAAGCACTTTTACTATTTTCACATCAGTTGACGGAAAACCAAGAAAAAGAATTGGTAGAAAATTTTAAGGTAAAAAAAATAATAAGTTTGTCTAGTGAATTACAAAAAATGTGGTCAAATGTATCAATTAAGGAAAATTATAAAGAAAATCTTGAAAAAATAAAAAAATATATTGAAGAAAATTTTAATGAAAATGATGTGATGTTGGTTCAAGGCAATTGGGGATATACATATAATATCGTTAAATGGTCGATAGAAAAGAAATTGGTTCCTGTGTATAGTTATACTGAAAGAAATGTTGAAGAAATAAAAGATGGGGAAAATGTGAAGAAGATTAGTTATTTTAAACATGTGAAGTTTATTGAGTATGAGTAGTAATAAAAAATAAATTTTCGATAAATTTATAGAAAGAAGGAAAAAATGGAAAATAATATTTTAATAATGTCTTTATCAAATAATCTTGAAAAAAATATAGAAAAAGCAAAAAAAAATAAAAAAGAATACAGATGGGAAAATAAAAAATATGATTTGGAAAAATATGAGTATTTGACAAAAGTATATTTAGAAGAATTAAAACCTAATAAAATAATAGTTTTTGGAACAGATCAAAGTAGTTGGAATTATTTATATAATTTATTAAACGAGTATTTTTATTCTGAAAAAGAAGATGTTGTTTTTCTAGAAGAACAAAAAAATGATGTTGAATATATAAGAAAAGTTTTTAAAGAAAGATTTCCAGATAAATGTAAAATATTTTTTATAGAAAGTAAAAATAAATTTGATAACGAAAATATTGTTTCAGATTTAGTTTTTCAAATAGAAGAGATAAAAAATATATTAGATGAACAAAGCAGAAGCAAAGTTTATGTTGATATAACTGGTGGTCTTAGAATAATGTATATGTCATTAGTTTCAATCATCAATATTTTAAAAATGTACTATAGTCAATTGAATTTAAAAGTACTGTATTCCCAAAATGACATAAATACAGATTATTTCCAAATAATAGATATAACAAATGTGCTAGAAAAATTGGATTTTGTAGACGCTGTTAGTTCTTTTACAAAATATGGAAGCATTGCTAAATTGCGAGATATCATTCAAAATGAAGCTTTATTGAATAAACTAGAAGAATTGTATATAAAGTTACAATTTAATTTAAAAAATATAGATGACACTTATAAAACTTTGACAGAAATAAAGGGAAAAAATGAAAATGAAAAAATTTTAAAAGAAAGAGTTAAAAAATTAAAAACATTAAAAAATGAGAAATACCATAATAAAGTAAAAAATTATGGTTTAGAAATAGTAAATAAGTATGAAAGTGATAATATAAAATATAAAAATTTAAAAGATAAAAGAAATAAAATTGTTCACCCACTAAATAAATTAGGGGAATATATAACAAATATTACTAATAATAAAAATTTACACAAAAAAAGAATTTTAATTTGGAATTTAGGATCAGGCGAATCAGGAAAAGGATACAAAGAAGTATTATATTCTTATTCAGATAACGAAAAATCAGCCGACATAATAACACGTTATACATTTGAGTCTTATCTAGAGGATTATAATCAAATTTATATTTTTGGACTTGAAACAGGGAAATGGGATATTTTAACAGAAGATTTTAAAAATAAAGGTATAATGTTACCAAACGATAAAATAAAATATGTTCAAATTGATAATTTCGGAGATATAGATGAATTGAATCTAAAGATAGAAAATGAAATAAAGATAAAAAAACAAGAAATAATAGAAATAGATATGGATATTACTCATTCATTTAGAAATATTCCGTTTAATTTGTTGACTTCCTTGAGATTGTTTGAATTGTTAAATGATAATATTGTACTTCGTTCGATTTATTATGGAGAAAGAATATTAAACTCTGAATATGGAAGTATTTATAAAATACCAATTTTAGAAATAATTAATTTGTATAAATCAATAGTAGAATTTAAAGATTATACGAAGTATACAAATTTTTTAGAAAATACTAAAATGATAGATGAAAAATTATTAAAAATTATGAGAAAAATTTCAGAAGCATATACATATAATGAATATAGAAAGATTATAGAAATATCTAAAGAATTTGAAAAAGTAAATAATAAAGAATTAGATTTAATAAATAAAAAAATATATGAAATTATAGAAGTAAAATTAATAAAAAATGAAACATATGAAGAATTAATGAAATTTGTAAAAAATCAGAAAAATTCTAAAAATTATGCATTGGCGTCATTTTTCTTAATAGATATTTACAAATATAAAATTTTTAAAATTGATTCAAAAGAAAAAAGCGAAACTTTTTATAAAAAAATAGAAAAGTTGAAAAATAAATATGTAGATAATAAATTAAAAAAATTAATTGATTGTTTAAATAAATTAAATAATATAAGAAATTATGCAGGACATATTAATATTAGAGAGGAAGTAAATCTAATTAATTTTTCAGATTCATTAGAAAAAGCAATTAAAATTATGAATAAATTAACTTTAAAAGATATTGAAAAATATGAGAAAGAATACGAAGCAATAGAATAAATAAAATAAAAAATTATTTAGTATTTTATTAAATAGTGCAAGAACACTCGCGACTTTAGTCGTGGGAGGTTCAGATAGTTTAGAATGATGATACATAGGAGGAATTAAAAAGTGGAAAAAAATAAAATCTCAAGAATAGAATTAGCACGAGAAATAAGAAAATTATTTGTAAAGAATAGAAATATTCAGGAGTATTCAAAAATAGATGATAATTTTTTAGTAGATTATTATTTTAATAGATATGATGAAAGAAATAATAAATCAGGGATGAAAATTGATGAAAATAATTTTAATTTGAAAATTTTTGAGGAAGATTTTAAGAATCATTTATTAAATGAAAAGAAACTGCTTGAAGAAGATGGAGTAGATACAAGCGAAATAACAAAAATAGTTTCAGCTTTTAGTCATAGTTACAGTGAAAACTCTATTCTTGAAGAATTACCATTTGAAAAAGATCTAAGAATATTTCCAAATATAAAAACACTTTATTTATTGTATACTGATCAAACTGAAAGTAAATTTTTGGAGTATAAGGAAGCAAGTAAATATAGAGATAAAATAAAAATAGAAGGTATTTTAATTGAGAACAGTATAGAAATGTTATATAAAGAAATAGTGAAGTTAATACAAGATGGAAAAATTTCAAAAAATAACACAGTTTTAGATACAACACTTGGTTTTAAGGAAATAGGAATTGTATTTTATCGAATCTCAGTTGAAAAACAAATTAAATCAATTAACTGGCGTGAAACAATGTTACCTAATTATAAGCCTGCTGCTGATAATAAAAATGAATTTGTAAAAGGAAAAGGTCAAGGACCTAGAATGAGTCTGGTTACAAAATTAAACTTGATGAAAGAGCCATTAGAAGAATCGAATAGAATATATAGAAAAATAAATGAAAATATTTTAAAAGTAAATTGTAAAGCTGTTTCAGATTTATATGAAGTAGTAGGAATTGATGACTTAAGATTTTTCTATGAAGAAATTGGAAAACTATTTAATTTTTTTAAAATGTTAGAGTATAGCGAAGATATTGAAAATTTTTATAGTGATTTAAATGAAGCATTGAAAAAAATATTTAAATATAAATTTTTATCAGAAAATATTTCAAGATTGCGAGAATATGTAAAGTATCTGGCGAGAGTAATTTATAGAGTTGAAAGCGATTATATAGATATCAAGTGGTTAAAATTTAGTAACAATATTTTTGGGATAACAGAAAATGAGATAAAAAAAGAAAAAGATGAAAAAATAGAAAGAAATGTGGAGGATAAAGAATTAGATGATGATGAAATAAAAAGAATAAAAGAAAAAAAAACCGAATGGGAAAATATAGATTTTTATTCAGATGAAGATGATGAAGGTAAAGATGCTCTAGAATTGGAGAAAAGTATCGAAATGGTTGACTATTTTTTGTATCTTTTATTAAAACAAGCTATTTTTGAAAAAATTTCGAATTATCATTTAAAAAGTATTTTAGAAGAGTATTATAAAGAAGAAATGATTCAAGAGATTATTGGAGTAAGAGATTCGGTTGATATAAGTGAAGATGAAAAAATTAAACTTATAAAAAATATCTTATTTGAAGAACTTACAGAAGAGTATGAATTAGAGGAGTTTGAAATACCTGATTTAGCAGATAAAAATGTAGGATTGCTTAAATATAAAGGCGGAATACTAGATATACCGTTTGAAGATGAAGGGAAATTGGAAATATTAAAAATTAATTTTAAAGAAGAATATTTTATAAGAAAAAGAGATAAAAGACAAGAATTTGATATTTCAAAAGTGGAAAATAGGATTAAACTAAATAAAAAAATAGAAATAAAAATGAAATTAGAAGAAATACTTGATAAAAATAATAAAGATGAGATAAACTTTCCTTTTAAAATTTCAGAAAAATCGGATATAGTTGAAATACAAAATGGTAAAATAGTTACGAAAAGTGATAGAAAGACTAAAGTAAAAAATATCTTTTTTAATAATTCTGATAGTATAATTAATGTTCCGATAGTAGAGTTATTTAAGAATATTGAAAAAAATAAATTTGAGATTTCTAAAAAAGATTTAGAATATAAATTTGGAATAAAAGATCAAAAAGTTACTAAATTAAAAGATATTATTTTTGGGATAAACCAAATAATCAGGAGAAAAATTGAAGAAAAATATCCTAAAAAAGACGATGTTGAAGATTTTATTATTTATGAAAATGGATTAAAGATAAATTTAAAATATAGATAGATTATACAGAAAGAACCATCTTGAAAAATTTAAGATGGTTTTTACCAATTATATAATTAAAAAATGATATTATTAGATTTTATAATAAGTAAATACTAAAGAGAAAAATGAGTTATTTTAGAGAAAAATAGGGGAAAAATATTTGTTAAAATTATTGATGTAATAGAGATGTAAGTGGAGGTATATAATGAAAGTAAAAATTGCATCAATTAAGAAAAACAGATATGAAGATGGGCCTGGAATTAGAACAACAATATTTTTTCAAGGTTGTAATGTAAAATGTAGAGGTTGTCACAATGAAAGAATACAAGATATACGATATGGAAAAGAGTATGAAGTGAGAGATTTATGTGAAGAAATATTATCGTATAACTTGCCAGTAAAAAAAATTACTATTTCAGGTGGAGAACCTATGATGCAAAAAGAAGCCTTAGAAGAATTTATTGATGAAATGCACAAGAAAAATTTTGAAATTGCACTTTATACTTCATATGACTTAGAGGAAGTTCCAAAAAACATTTTAGAAAAATTAAAGTATTTAAAAGTTGGAAAATATATAGATACATTGAGAATACAAGAAAAGTTTTATGGATCAAGTAACCAAAAATTTTATTCATTGGAAAAAGGAGAGATTGTAAATGAGAGTTAATCAAGCAAATGCAAATACAAATGCAGCATATAGAATTTTGAAAAATGAAGAATTTAAAAATCAATTGCACGAAGAAAGATGGATTCATATTCATGATAAAGAGTATACAGGGGTTTCATATAATTGCATTGGGATTGAATTAAGAGAAAAATTAAACCAACTGAAAGAAAATTTAGAAGAAATGGAAATTGATGATGCATTAGATTGTATTTTTCAAGTAATTGTAAATTTAACAAATGACCAATCAGGTGGAATAGGGTTTATTAATATTGACAGTGATTTGGCGGAATTTGTACAAGAAGTTTCAGAAGAAAAATTAATAACAAAAATTAGAAGATTATACCAAAAGTTGAATTTACCATTGAGAAATGGGTATGAAAAGGCGTATGTCTCATTTAATTTAGGATTAGATACTAGTGAAAATGGGAGAAAAGTAACTAGATGTTTTTTAAAGGCTTTTGAATATGGTGAAATATTAAATGGATTACCTTTTGTTTTTCCAAATATAATTTTCAAATTAAAAAAAGGTATTAATTTTGATTCGGATGACAAAAACTATGATTTATTTTCATTAGCAACTAAAGTGACAGGAAAAAGAATGAATCCAACATATTTTAATTGTGATAGCGTTTTAGTAAAAGATATTAATGAGAAAAAAGTTGGAATAATGGGGTGCAGAACATTAGTTGCAAAAAATGTAAATGGAGAAGAAGGAGCATTAAAAAGAGGGAACATTGCATCAATTTCAATAAATTTACCAAAAATAGCAAGAGAAAGTACAAATTTAAATAATTTTTATAAAAAATTGAGTGAAATCTGTGAAGAATCAAAAGATATCTTAATTCAAAAATATAAGGCATTGTGCAAATTAGAAATTGATAATTTTAGATATATTTTAGAAAATAATTTTTATGAAAATTCTGAAGAGGCAATAAACAATAATGATATGGAAAAAAGTTTTAAAAATGGTACACTTTCAATTGGATTTATTGGATTGGCTGAATGCGTAAGTTATTTAGTAAAAAAAGAAATATCTTTAGATATGATAGAAAATAATTTAGAATTGTCGAGAGAAATATTAAGATTTATGAGAAAAATGACGGATAAATGGACTAAAAAGTATAATTTGAATTTTTCAGTTTTGGCAACTCCTGGCGAAGGAATTAGTGGGAGATTTTGTGAAGATGAAGAAACTAAGGAATTTTATACAAATTCGTTTCATATACCAGTTTATCTTGAATTAGATGCATTTAAAAAATTAGAATTAGAATCAAATTTTGTTGAATATTGTAATGGAGGTTCAATTTCTTACATCGAATTTTCAACGCCTGTGTTAAATAATAGTGAAGCGATTATGGATGTTGTTAAATTTGGAATTTCAAAAGGTATAAATTATTTAGGAATAAATTTCCCGTTAGATTATTGTGAAAGTTGTAAAACTACTGGAATATTTGAAGAAAAATGCAGTTGTTGCGGAAGTATTGAAATAAAAAAATTAAGAAGAGTTTCTGGCTATTTATCATATAAAGAAACATTAAAAGGTGGAAAAAAAGCAGAGGAAAAAGTTAGAAAATCTCATTTGAAATAGTGTGAATAAAATACAAACTAATAAAAGAAATTGTTTCAAATTATTGGAGCAGTTTCTTTTTGTTTTAGAAATAAGTTAATTACTAAAAAAAATAAGTTAAAGAAATAGATTATAATTACAATGTAAAAAGAAAAAGAAAAAAGTAGAAAGAAGGTATTGATTATGAAACGTGACTTATTGAAAGAATTTGAAAGTATTATTATGAAACAAAAGTTGAATGAAAATGTGAAACAAAAATTGTTAGGTAATTTATTGAGATTGAAAAAACAGAAAGTTAATTTGATGGTTACAGGTGCAACAGGTTGTGGGAAAAGTAGTACGATAAATGCGTTATTTGGTGTAGAAGTGGCTAAAGTTGGAACAAGTGTGGATCCTGAAACAATGGATATTGAAAGATATGAGTTAGACAATTTAGTAGTATGGGATACTCCAGGATTAGGTGATGGAAAAGAAGCGGATAACAGACACAGTAAAAGAATGATTGATAAACTTTATGAAAAAGATGAAAATGGGAATTTGCTAATAGATTTAGTTTTGGTGATTTTAGATGGTGGTAGTAGAGATTTAGGAACATCGTATGAGTTAATAAATAATGTGATTATACCGAATTTAGGAAAAAATAAAGAAAATAGAATATTAGTGGCAATTAATCAAGCGGATGTAGCGATGAAGGGGAAATATTGGAACGAAGAAGAAAATAGGCCTGAGGATGAGCTAGAAGAATTTTTAGATAGAAAAGTAGAATCTGTAAAGAAAAGAATTAAAGAAGCGACAAGAATAGAAGTAGAACCAATATATTACAGTGCAGGATACAAAGAAGAAGGATATTTACAACAAAAACCGTACAACTTATCAAAATTATTATATTACATATTACAAAATACACCAGAAGAAAAAAGAGTAGTTTATGTGCAAAATTTGAATCAAGAAGAAGTAATGTGGAAAGATAATGATGATTTGAAAGATTATAGAAAAGGTATTTTGGAAAGTATTTTAGGAGCAGCAGTTGGAGTGTTAGCAGAAGGTGTGGCAAATGTGGTAAATGGAGTTGCAAATGTAGTTGAAGGTGCATCAGATGGGATTTCAGAAGGTAGTGATACAGGATCAGATGTTGGTGGAGCAATAGGTAGTATATTTGGAGAAGTTGGAGAAACAATAGGTTCAGCAGTGGGTTCAGTAGTTGGAGGAGTTGTTGGTGGAGTAGTAGGAGCAGTTAGTTCGGCAGTAAGTAGTGTGTGTGATACGATTGGAAGTTTCTTTAGTGGATGGTTTTAAATGAATTAAATAAAAAGTTGTTCTGCTTGAATCCCTTCAAACTGAGGGGATTTGAGTGGAAAAAAAAAAGTATGTTATTTTAGAAAAAGATGAGTTAAAAAAAAGTGATATCATAATCTTGTAAAAAATATTAGGAGGTATTAGCTATGTTAGAAAGAGAAATGATGAATTTGTTGGATGTGTGTTATGATAAGGCTTTACAAGGTGTATTGCCAGTAGAAAAATCAATTGAAGAATTAGCAGAAGATTATTTAGCAAAAACTAACAGTAGAGAAAAAGCAATAGACAAGTTAATAGGATATCAAACAGTATTGTGTGGAACAAATGGATTTATAACAGGATTAGGTGGATTATTAGTATTACCAGTAGCAATATCAGCAAATGTAGCAGGTGTGATTTATGTACAATTAAGAATGATAGCAGCAATAGCACACATAAATGGGTATGATATTTACAGCGATCAAGTAAGAACAATAGCTTATGCATGTTTAACAGGAAGTTCAGCAGCAAATATATTAAAAAATGTGGGAATAAAAATTAGTGAAAAAATGGCAGTTAATGCGTTAAAAAAAGTTCCAGGAGCAATATTGATAAAAATAAATCAACAAGTTGGATTCAGATTAGTTACAAAATTTGGACAAAAAGGTTTGGTGAATGTCATAAAAATGATGCCATTAGTAGGCGGAGTAGTAGGTGGAGTATTTGACACAGGGATGACATTAACAATAGGGAATATAGCAAAAAAAGTATTTTCGGAATAGTAAAGTAATTGTAAAAATTAATGCCAAATGTAACTTGGACTCTTGAAAAAAGATTTTTAAGGGGGAAGAATCAAGAGTTTGAGTCAAATTTGGAACTGGATTTAAAATTAAAAATTTATTTACGAAAGGATAAAAAACTATGGAACTATATATAACAGATTTAGGGACAGTGGTAAAAAAGAGAGATGATTTGTTTGAGATAACTACGAGTGAGAAGAAAGTGGCAGTGGCTCCACAAAAGATAAAATCATTAGTGCTATCTAAAGGGATATTTTTGACAACAGATGTAATAAAATTAGCAGTGGATAATAATATTGATATAGTGATTGTTGATGATTTTGGAAATCCTTATGGAAGATTTTGGCAAAGTAAATTTGGTTCAACAGCTAATATTAGAAGAAAACAGTTGGAAATATTTGGGACTCAAAAGGGAATTGAATTGGCAAAACAAATATTGATACAAAAAATTAAAAATTGTACAGAACATTTGGAAGATTTGAAGATAAAAAGAGAAGCGAAAAAAGCATTTTTGGATAAACAAATAAAAGAAATGAAAAGATATATTTATCAAATAAAATTAGTAGAAGGAAATGTTAGTGAAAAAAGAGGAACTTTGATGGGGTACGAAGGGAATGCAGCAAAAATATATTATCAAACATTGTCGGAATTGATACCAGAAGGATTTAAATTTGAAAAAAGAAGTATGCACCCTGCGGAAGATGAATTTAATGCAATGTTAAACTATGCTTTTGGAATACTGTACAGTAAAGTTGAAAAAGCTTGTATAATTGCGGGACTGGATCCTTATGTTGGAATAATTCATACAGATAATTATGGGAAAAAATCGCTTGTTTTTGATTTAATAGAAAGTTACAGACATTTGGCTAGTAGAACAGTATTTTCACTTTTTACACAAAAAAGAGTTCAAAAATATTTTTTCAAAAGAGAAGGAAATAGCGTTATGCTAGTAGGCGATGGAAAAAAAGTTTTGGTTGAGAGTTTTTATAACAGATTGGAAAAAAAGGTGCGTTACAATAACAGAAATATTTCGAGTTTAGATAAGTTACAGTTTGAATGTCATGAATTAGCAAATTTTTTGATATCAAAGTAAAATTAAAATTTTGGGGACTTGAGGACTAATTTTGAATTATTTATAGAAGGTGATTGAAAATGATGACTTGGTTGATATACGATATAACAGATGATAGAAATAGAAGAGAAATTATTAGAATAGCACAAAAGCATGGATTATACAGGGTTCAGAAGTCGGTATTTCTAGGAAATATAGAAAAAGATGAAGTTGATGAAATTATAGTGGAAACAAAAAAAGCAATTGATTTACGAGAAGATTCAGTATATATTTTCCCAGTTTGTGAAGCAGATTATAAAAAGGCAACATTACTGGGATTATCTTTTGAACAAGATATCGTTAAAGATGAGAAGCCAGTACTATTTTTTTAAAAGAGGTGAATAAAAATGGAAGTTATTAAATCTCAAAAAATATCAATATTTGAAGTTTTGGACTATATTTTTTGTCCTAGAATAATATATTATGAAAATGTGCTAAAAATGTTTGGAGAAAAAAAGGAAGATTCTAACAAGGAAGAAGAAGAAAGAGTGAAAGGAAAAAATCGTATAAATAGGAAATGGATATGGGATAGACTAAAATTAAAAAAACAAAGTATAGAAAAAATGATGAATTCAAATCAAGAAAACATATTATACTGGTATAATAGAGAATTTAACAAAGAATTGTCTTCAGAAAGATATCATTTTTATGGAAAATTAGACGACATACTTCTTTTAGAAGACGAAACAATAGTTCCAGTTTATTACTACAATGCTAAATATACAGCAAGAGAAGAAAATAGATACAAATATATAGTAGCCATGTTTTTAATATTAATTGAAGAAGAGTATAAAATTAAATCTCAAAAAGGGTATATTTTGTTTTTGGATGGTTTATCATTAAAGAAAATAGAATGTACAAATAAAGATTTGGAAAAAGTAAAAGAAAGTGCTGCTGAAGTATTAAAAATAATTGAAACTGAGCGATACCCGATAGAAGCAGAAGGCGGTACAAAATGCCGAGATTGTTATTACAAAAAAATTTGTGGAAGATAGTATTAAAAAATAAAAATAGAGGAAATCATTTTTTAGTAAACTTATCATAAATAGATTTTCTCTTTTTTTGTAAAAAAATCAAAAAAAATTTTGAAAAAATAAAAAAGTATGGTAAAATAAGTTCGTGGTAAAAATTCCTACCACTATGAAAAATAAAAAAAGAGAAAGAAAATCTACTCAAAGTCAATAAAAATGAGGGTTAGGAGTTACGGAAAATGCTAAAAAAACAGCAAAAAACGATAAAAATTAATCAAAAAAATACGATTTTAATGTCTGAAAAAATCTCTGTAACACCTATAAATAAAGGATTTTCTTGAAAGTACGGTTAAAGAAGTGAATCCATTAAAACAAGGATTGAAACTTGATTGTCCGTTAAACGAATCTGGATTTTCCCATATGTTAAAGTAGTGAATCCATTAAAACAAGGATTGAAATAGAGTCAGAATATAAATTAAAATAACAACTTTTATAAGGTTGTTATTTTTTTTTAGAAAAAATAGGTGAATTATTAATAAAAATAGGTTAGAACAATGGTATATAATAAGACTATAAAAGAAAAGGGAGTGAGAAAAGTGGTTGAATAATGAATTAGAGAAATTGTCAAGTATATTTATAAAGAATTATGATAATTTTTATTAATTTAATTAGATTTTTGTTAAAAAAGTTTAGTGAAAAATTGTTATTTCTTAAAAAATGTGGTATAAAATATATTATAGATTGATTTATAAAAATACTGGATAGATGAAAGAGCATTAAGGGAGAGGAAATAGATGAATGGTGTAATTTTAGAACTTTCTGCGGTAGAAGATAAAATTATAGATAATAAAAAAATGTATAGTTTTGAGATTCATAAAAGAATGTCAGAAATACTGAAAATAGATAAGCGAGAGGAATTGAGAGTTTCAAATATTTTTGGTGAATTTTTTAATGAAAGCATAAAATTGGAAAAAGGAGAAAAATATAAGATTAGGGTAATTACTAAAACGCAAGAAATTTTTTTAAAATTACAAGATCAATTGTTTCAATTAGCTATAAATAAAGAAAATCTTGTAATAGGAGATGGAATTTTTCAGTTAGTTGGAATTATAACCAAAAATGATACTTGGTGTGGTGAATATGATTTTGATAAAGAGATGAAAGCGTTAGATGTAGGAATATTGAGCTTTTATGAAAAAGTAAATTTAAAAATTGTTAATCCTATTTTGGTGAAAGGAAAGTCAATTTTTGGATTTGAAAAAATATTAAAAATTATTTTGCAGAATGTGGAAGAAGATACAGGTTTTGAAACACAGGAAATGGAAGAAAGTATCTTAAATTCAATTACAATAAAAAAAGAATTGTATAGAGAAAAAAGGGTAAATTTACTGAATGATGAGATAAAAAAAGTTTATTTAGGAGATGTAGAGCTTGTGCTACAAGGATATTATGGGAAGATGCTTTTAATTTTTCTTCAGTATGTGAAATATGTTGGTGTTGGAGAATTTAGAGAGTATGGATTTGGAGAAATTATAAGTAGAAGTTAAAAACCTATTTGAAGTATAATTAATAAAGATTAAATTAAAACATAAAAATTATTTAAAATAAATTTCAAGGAGGCAAAATGAGCGAAAAAGATCAAACATTTAAAAATCAAACATTTGAAGATGTATTAAAAGAAAATAGAGTTTTAGTAAGTATTGAAACTGTAAAAATAAAAGATTTTATTTTTTCAACAAATAAATTGAAATTAATTAGAGGAGCAAGTTATCTTTTGGATTATATGAATCAAGTCGAAGTGCCAAGAATATTGAAGAAATATGGATTAGAATATAATTCAAAAGAGCTTGTAGATGAGATTTATAATATTAATGCCGACAAGGAATTTTTAGAAAAAGTAGATGAAGAAATAGACAAGGCTATTGATAAAAGAATATTGTATATTGGAGCTGGAAATGCTAAATTTTTAGTTGATAGTGAAAAAACGGCTGAAAAGATATGTAAAGAGATAAAAGAAATATACAAAAATTTAGCTCCAAGTGCAAAAGTAGTTGCAGAGTGTTATCCAATGAAAGAAAATGAAAAAATATGGACTGCAATTGATGAATTAGCACAGAAAACTGCTGAGAAAAAAAGTGAAGGATTTCCTATGTTGAATATTGATTTGCCATTTGCTATGAAGTGTGACTTGTCAGGGACTGAACCAGCGGTTGTAAGTTTGAAGAATCTAGAAAAAGATTTAAAAAAAATAGAAATTCATAGAAGTGGGGAAGGTTCTGATGATGATAAACAGGTGGAAGATACTATAACTGCTATAAGAAATGTTATAAAAAAAGATAACATGAAAATTAGTGAAGAAAGTGCTGTAAAAATTAAGTATTCTAATAAAATGATAAAAGATGATGTGAATGAGATTGGATTTTATTCGATTATAAAAAAAGCTCTTAATTATGATATTCATTTAAATACAGAGATTGATGATTATTCAGTAGGAGATAGTTTTATTGGATTTGTGTATAGTGATGGAGATGGACTTGGAGATTTTTTGAAAAATGTAAAAAAAGTTTATACAACTGAAGAAGAATATTTAAAATTTATGAGAAAATTCAGTGTTATTTTGGATAGAAATACAAAATATGTATTAAAAGAAGTTATCAAAAAGATGTATGATGCTGAAAAATTTGTTAAGAAAAAAACAATTCTGAAAGATGGAAAACCGAAATATAAAATAATTAATGGAGAGAAAAAAATAGTTGAAAAATCTATAATTGGAGAATTTCTTATTGTTGGTGGAGATGATGTTTGTGCAGTATTTCCAGCAGATTTAGCAATAGAAATTTCATATGAATTTCAAAAAGAATTTGAAAAAAAGATGAACGAATTTACTAAAATTGAAAATGAAAAAAATGAAAAGAAAAATCCAGAAAATATAACTTCTTCTTGTGGAGTTGTAATTGCGAAAAATAAAACACCGATGTTTCAATTATTTGAACAAGGTCTTAAATTACAAAAATCTGCTAAAGCAAAAAGATATCAAGAAAATAAAAATAGAGAAGGGAAAGTGCGAACAGGATATATTGATTTTCAAGTGATTGGTAATGAAGGAAATGTAAATATAAAAGAATATAGAAAAAAATGGTATGATAAATTTGATAAAGAAGATGAAAATAAAGGGAAATTACATGTTTCTAGAAGACCTTATAGTATTAGAGGATTGGAAAAGGAAGAATATAAAGATGTGTCTGAAAGTATTGATAAACTTATTGACCAAGTAAAAAAATTGAAAACAAAGAATTTTCCAAACACAAAAATCAGATATATTTATGATTTGAAAAAGGATGATACTAAAACTGATAATGAAAAAATTATGGAATCAATAAATATTTTATCTAAAATGAGTACAGAGGAAATTCAAGTTTTAAATAAATTGTGGGGAATAAAAGATAAAATGAACTTAAGTTTTGAAAATGAAAATAAAAATGAAAAATTTAAAGAATTTTTTGATAATATTTTTGATGTATTGGAAATTTATGATTTTATTCAAAAGGATAAAAGCTCTTCAGAAAAGGAGGATAATAATAGTGGGAATTAAAATAGGATATGAAGTAGAGTTATTAACTCCAGCAATTACAGCAGAGACTGGAACAATTGGTAAAGAGATAGATGTAGAAGTCAAAAGAGATAAAAATGGGACACCTTATTTTTCAGCAAAGCATATAAAAGGAGTTTTTAGAGCAAAAGTTTTAGAATTTAAAAATGCTTTAAGTGGAGATGGTAAAGAATTTACTGAAAAATATTTTGGAAGTGGAGGAAATAATCCAAGTAAAATTAGATTTTCAGATTTGAAATTAAAGATTGAAAAGAATATTGGAGATGAAGGATATCAAAGAAGATTAGAAAATAAAATTGGAAATAGATATGGTGTAAAAATTAATAGAAAAACAAGGGTAGCAGAGGAAAATTCATTATTCAATTATGAATTTGTAAAACCAAAAAATATTTATGCTGGAAGTTTTGAACTAAGTAATGATTTTTTTGAAAAAAGTGAAGAAGATATAAAATTTCTATTATCAAGTTTTTTGCATATTGATAAAATTGGTGGATTGAAGTCGAGAGGATTAGGAAAAGTATTAGTTCAATTTGTATCGATTGAAAATGATAAAAGAAATAATTTTAAAGAAGAAAATGATAGATTTAAAATTGTAGAGAAAATATTGAAAGAAGTAAAATCAAAAAATAATTATAAAAATCAAGGAATAAAAAAATTAAATGAATTGGAAAAATATAAATATACTTTGAATTTTGTAGAACCTGCTGTACTTCAAGGGAAAGTCAATAAAAATGAAGTTGAGTTAAGAAAATCATTACAAGGATCATCAATAAGAGGTGCGATTATTCAGTATGGTCTTGATAATGGATTTGAAAGTGAAATTGAAAAATTATTGAAAATAAAAATTTCTGAAGTTAGAAAGTTTGTAAGAGAAGATAAAAATGAAATAAAAGAAGAGTTTAAATTAGCTAGTGGATTCAAAACGAAATATCCTATTGAAGCAGACAAGTATAAAAAAATAGATAAAGCAGTTAGTGTAATGAAAGAATATAAAGTGAACGAAAAAGATGAAAATGGGATAAAATTAGAAAGGGATTCGTTAGCATTATTGAATGCGACAGGAACAGAATTAAGCATAAAGATTGATGAAAAAACACGAACTACAGAAGAAAGTTTGTTGTTTAGTACAGAATATACGGATTTAACTAATGTAGCAAATAAGGAAGAAGTCTTTTTTAAAGGGAATGTGGAAATTCCAAAAGGATTATTTGAAATTGGGAAAAAATATGAGCTAAAAATAGGAAAATATAAAACAAAAGGATTTGGGAAAGTAGAAATTGAGTTTAAGAAATTTACTGATGAAAATGATAAAAATATTGGAGAGAGAATTAAAGAATTGAATGATGAGATTAAAAAAGATTTTAAAGAATTCGATAAAAGAAATGATAAAGAGAAAGTTTATTTTGGAGATGAATTATTAAAAGAAGAAAAACAAAAATTGATAACATTTGATTTTCTTTCAGATATGATTTTGCCTTTTAACGAAATTAGCAATGTTGGAAAACAAATTTTGGAATTATTTGATGAAAATTTTGGAGAAAAATTAACTTTGAATAATAGAAGAACTTTTGTGAATGTAGAGAAACTAAGAGGATATAATATCATAAACAATTCAAGAAAAATGGATGAAATAGTTATAACTCAAGGAAGTGTAATTTCTTATTGCATTAACAATGAAGATTTAGAAGACATTTTAGAAAAATTAGAGAAAATAGAAGAAAATGGAATTGGACTTAGAAGAAATGAAGGCTTTGGAAGAGTTAGAATTTGTAGTGAGAGAAAATATGAAAAATAGGAAATTTAATGTAGGAGAAAATTATGTATACCTTTATACCTGAAAGAAAGAATAAAATAGCAAAAAAGGAAAGTTTAGAGAAGAATTTAAGTGTAGAAGAATTATTTTTAAAAGATATTAATGAAGAATTTGTGGATAATTTAGAAAAAGAAAAAATTTTGAAAAAATTTTTAGAAAACGATAAATTTAAAGAAATAATTTCTGATATAGAAAAGAAAGAAGAAAAAAAAGAAGTATTGAATCTGTCACAGTTTAAAAGATTTTATGATTTTATAAAAGAAAGAAAATTTGATTTTTTTGATGAGGAAAAAAAATAATAGATTTTATTGATAAACAAAAAGAAAGAAAAATCGCAACAAAATTTTATGAGTTTGTAATAGAAGAATTTATTGAAGAACCTTTAAAGATAAAAGAAAAAGATAAAAAATTAGATGAAGAATTTAGAAAATTAGAATCTAAAAAAAATAAAAAAAGTTTTCAAGCATTAGAAAAATATCTGTTATATATTTTTGGAAAGAAAAGAATGAAAGAAAAATTAGATAAAATAGAAAAAATGGAGGTAGAATAATGGATTTTTCAACATTTAAAAATAAATATATCTTAACAGGGAAAATAGTTGTTTTGAATGCTCTACATATAGGAAGTGGAAGAGAAAAAGATGATAGAGATGCACCTTTTATATCATTAGATGATGATAAAAATTTTTATATTCCAGGATCAACTTTCAGAGGATATTTAAGTACAAAATTAGAAAGATTTTTAGATAGTGGAAATGGATTTAAAATAAAAAATAATGGTGAAGAATTAAATGAAGCTGATGTAAAATTGATATTTGGATATACTAATTTGGATAAATTAGAAACTAAAATTAATGATAAGGATAATGAAGAAGATAGAAAATTAAAAGAAAATAATAGAAAAATTCAAGATAGAATAATAAGAAAATTAAATGCAAAAAATTTAGATGAAGTAAAATCTTTGGCTGGAAGAATACATGTATCAGACATGCCTGTATTAAAAGATGTCAAATATGTAACAAGAGATGGAATAAAAATTGATAGAAATACAGGAGCTACTGAAAAAAGAGCAAAATTTGATTATGATGTAGTTCCCGCAGGAACAGAATTTGACTTAAATATTGAATTGGAAAATATAGAAAATTACCAATTGGATTTAATAGGATTAGCGTTAAATGATATTTTAAAAGACAATGGTGATTTATTTGGAGGTAAAACTTCAAGAGGAATTGGAAAATGTAGATTGAAAGATTTAAAAATGAAGTATGTGACATCAGAAGATAAAGAAAAATTAAAAAAATATATTTTTGAAGGTAAATTTCCTTATGAAATTAAAGAGCAGGAAAAAATATTTAAAACAGAGAATCTTAGCTTAGATTAGGAGAAGAAAAATGACAAAAGAATTTTTAAAATTGGAAAATAAATTGGTTTTAGAATTAGAAATTGAACCTATTTCTCCTTTAATCATAAAATTGGGAGATGGTTCTGAAGAAGAAAATAGCAATAAAGAAAAAAGTGAAAGTGTAATATCATTCGTGACTTCAGATTCTCCAAGAGGGAATTTAGTAAAATATGATAAAAATAATAAAAGCAAAGATTGTAGAAAAGGAGAAATATTCATTCCTGGTTCTGCATTAAGAGGGTTATTTAGAGAAAAATTTAATAAAATTTATGATATAACAAAAGATGATGAATCAAATTTTAAAGAAAAAAATAAAAATCATAGAGAAGTTGATAATTTATTTGGTTGGATAGAAGGAGAAGAAGCTCAAAAAGGTAGAATTTTTATAGAAGATGCTTATCTTGAAAAAGAGGAATTGAGAAAAAATTTTTATTTAAAAAATATTGACGAAGCATTAAGTGAAGTAATAATGAAAAGAGACATAACTCCAATAGATCAATTTACTGGAAAAGCGGTTGTGCCATTGAATTATGAATGTACAATGGAAAAATTTGAAACAGAATTGATTATAAATAATATTAGTTTGGAAGAAATGAAAAACATTTATTTTATTTTAAGAGATAGTTATTTAGGAGAAATTAGATTAGGAAATTCTAAAACAAGAGGATTTGGGCAAGTAAAATTTAATATTAAAAGTATGGTTATTGAAAATTATAGAGATAAAACAAAATTTGTAGTTAATTTAAAGAATTATTTTGAGATTGATTTTTTAAATTCAATAAAATTAGGAAATGAATTTTTAAGAGAAAATTTGAGGTTAAAAAAAGAATTTAAAGAAATAAATGTAAAAAATCCAAATGAGTTTATAAAGGCACTTTTTAGAGAGGTGGAATAATGGAATTTAAAAAATTTGATAAAGAGAAAATGAAACAAGAATTACAAAATGATATTTGTAATTTAGTTTATATAAATTATGAAAAAGAAAATGGAATAAAAATATTCAAAAATGAAGGAAATGCTTTGAATTTGCTACCTGAAAGTGATTTTGAAAATTTTTATAAGATTTATATTTTTAATAATAATTTTATGAAAACAATTTATAAATTTGGAGAAGATGATTGTAGATATTCAGAAGTAAATTCAGAAGAATTTGTTGAAAATACTAAAAAGTTTAGAGAAATATTGATAGAATTTAAAGCTGATCAAGATAAAAAAGAATATAATCGTTTGAAAATATTAATTGGTGAAAATAAGGTTAGTGGGAAAGAAATGATACAATTTTTGGGATTTTCGGGAGGTGCAAAAAATGAAAGGGAAAGTAATTAAGATGGATAACTCTACGAAAGAAGTAGAGATAGAAGTTAAAAGAAAAAGAGAAAAATATACAGTAGGAAAAGCTATCTTTAATCAAAAAAAATTTCAAGAAGGAGATAATATAGAGTATAATCTTAAAGGTAAAAATTTTGAGTTTGTAAAAAAAATTAGTAGTGAAGAAATGAGAGATACAAGAAATAATTTTTCAAATAATACGAAATTTGGCGGAAATAAACATAAATCAAAAGAACCAGTAAAAGTGAAACAGTATCCTTATAATTTTGTTTCTCTTAAAGATAAAAAGGATGTGGTATATAAAGGAGAAAGAAAATTAGGAACAAATACTGGAAAATTAGTTTGTAAACTAGTAAATAAAACACCTTTATTCATAATGGGAGAAAGCGAACAAGATAATAAAGGACATACTAAAGAATGGTTTTGTAGAGAAAAAGGGATACCTATAATTCCCGGAAGTTCTTTAAAAGGTGTAATAAGAAACATAATAGATGTTTTAACAAATAGTGTTATTAGAAATGTGGAAGATGAAAAATTAGAACAAAGAATGGGTGCAGGGAAATTTGAATCTGTATTTGGAATAATAGAATCCCTTCCAGAAAATGGTAAAAAAGGAATAATTGTTGAAGCAGAAAAAATAAAAGTTAAGACGAAAGAAAAAATAGAAAGTGGGTATAAAAAATTTGAGTTTAAAGATAATGGTAAGGAATTTTCAAAAAAATATAATGCAAAAGATGGATTAATAGAGAGAGTAAAATTAAAAGATTCAATTTATAATTTAAAAGAAACTGAAATTAAAATAAAACCTGGTGTAACAACAGTAGAAAAATTGATTAACAATTCTAAAGAATATAAAAATTATTTAACAGATAATGAAAATGGTGTTCAGGGAGTATTGTGGTTTTCATCGCCAATTTATGGAAAGATACATGAAAAGTTATTAATACCCAAAAAAAATGGTAGAAAATTTGAATTTTCAAAAGAAGAATATGAAGATTTTAAATATATAATAAAACAAAGAGCTGAAAGAATAAAAAATGGAAAAGATATAAATTCAAACACATTTTATTATGATAAAGATTTAGAGATAGGTGATCCTTTATTATTTGAAGTGAAAGATAGAAAAATGGCAGAACATTTAGCTTTTTCTGAAATTCCACGATTGAGATATAAATTTTCACCATTGGATTTGGTTTCAGAAGAATTTCGTCCAGGTGATTCATTAAAAAAATTATCTTTTTCAGAAAGATTATTTGGTACAACAGGAGACAATACAAAAAAAGATGAAGAGAAAAAAGATGAGTTAGTTGCACTTTCTGGAAGAGTATTTTTTGAAGATGCTAAAAATTATAAACCTGAAATGATAGATAATGGAAATCTAGTTACTTTGAAAGCATTTGGGGAGCCACATCCTACTTTAACAACTTTTTATTTAGATAATATTGAAAAAAATTATAATGAAAATAAAGGTGTCAGTATTCGAGGTAGAAAATTTTATTGGCATCATAAGGAAAAAATTGGAAAATCTTTTTCAGAATACAGAAAATCAGTAGAAATGCCAAAAATTAAAAATAAAAATGGTAAATATGAAAAAGAATTGGCATATAATTCAAGTTTAGAGTTAATGGATATAAATAATGAATTTGAATTCAGTGTTAATTTTGAAAATTTAACAGATGAAGAGTTGGGAGTATTGATTTATGCTATAGAGCTTGAAGATGGATTATTACATAAAGTAGGTAAAGGGAAAGCTTTTGGGTTTGGAAGTTGTAAAATTGAAATAGAAGGATTTTTATTGGAAAACAAAAATAAATATAAAGATTTTTTTATTGAACCTTTTGAAAAAGAAAATAAAAAAGAAGACTATATAAATAAAGCAAAAGAAAAAAGATATTTTGATGAAAAAAGAAAAAATATTAAAGAATTAAAAGCAATACTTTCTGAAACAAATGATTTAGACTTTAGTGAAAGCCCATTTCCTGAAGCTACTAATAAAAAGGGAGAAACTAATAGTTTGAATTGGTTTGTTAATAACAAAAAAGGGGATAGAAAGATAGTTTTATTATCTATATTGGATAAAAATCCAAAATAAGAATTTAAGGAGTTCTACTAATGAAATACTCAATATTAAAATTCAAAAGAAACGAAAAACACTCAATGAGAGATCTAGAAAAATTAAGAGGCTTTTTGGCAGATAAATATAAAGAAAATGTGTTATTCCATAATCATTTATCAGACGGATATAATTATTCGTATCCTAAGTTGCAGTATAAATTGATAAAAAATACACTTTCTGTGATGGGAATTGGTGAAGAGGTTATTGAAATAAATAAAAAACTTTTTGAGGAAGTTGATTATTTAAATATTGATGGAAATTTTATTTTTGATATTCAGAAAGAGCTGGAAATATACGATGAAGAGATAAAATATACAGGCGATAAAATGTATGAATATAGATTCGTGACACCTTATTTGCCATTAAATGAAAAAAATTATGCAAAATACTTGAAAAGAGAATACACATTGGAACAAGCTATTACGAATAATATATTAGAAGTTTTAAAAGGATTGGGAATTTGGCTTGATAGAGAAAATAAAATTTATGTATCTCAAAATTTAGAAATAACATCAAGAGATTTAAAAAATGTAAATATGATAGCGTTTATTGGGAGTTTTTCTGTGAATATGAAATTTCCAGATTATTTTTCGATTGGAAAAAGAAAAAGTATTGGATTTGGAACTTTTATAAAAAATAATTTTTAATTTTTATTTTTTGGAGGAGAAATATCAAGAGTTTAATTTCGTAACATTTGGGTGTATAAAAATTTTTGTGAAAACCTCTAAATAATATATGGTAAAATAACTATATAATATTTGGAGGTTTTTGTTGTGGTAAAAAGAAAATTAGCATTGAAGGTCAAATTCTTTTTCTCTGCTCTAAAGGGGTGAGCAGCAGAGATATTGAATATCATTTTAACAATCAGAAAAACAGTTTGCTATTTAATAATCAAAGTTTAGGATAAACTATATAAAGTTTAAAATTTAATTTTAGATAATATATCACTAAAAGTTACCTCTTTATTATAATAATCTAATTTTTCTAACCATATTTCTAATTCATTCTTTCTTTTTCTAAAAATTTCCAAATCCTTTTTATTTCTCGATATAATTCCTTCAAAATGCTCGGGTAAGTTGCATAATTCATAATAACCACACAAAAAATCATATTTTGAATTATTCCCTAATGAAATAGACCAGTTAAATGGCATTTTAGATTTTTCTATATCAATACAAATTTCTGAAACCCATTTTATTTCATTTTCTTCTTCTATTAAATAATATGGTTTTTTATTATTTTTAAAATAGCATATTCCCATTACCAGATAATCTATAATATTTTTACTATTTTTATATCTTATTTTCATACAAACTCCCTATTTATTTTTCAAATTCGTATAGCATATTATCAAAAATTTTACTATAGTCTAAAATTTCATCATAATATTCTAAATTTTTTTGCCAATTCTTTTTCATTTCATTAGATTGTAATTTCAAATATTCTATTGCTTCTTTTCCTTCCCAGTGATAAGCGGCGTAAATAAGATTTTTTGTTAATTTTTTTGGACCTATGACTACTTTGCACCATTTTTCATTTATTGCTTTCCAGTGCCAATTAAAAGATATTCTTCCATCAATAATTTCTAACTCTGTACCAAGAACTTCAAAATTGCTATACAACAAAAATAATTTTTCCTGATTATCTAAAATAACAATTCCAAAAACTTCATAAATCGTTTCGTCTTCTTTTAATTTTACTTTCATTAAATATTTTCACATCCTAATTTTTCTATCTTTAATTAATAAGATTTAATCTACTGTTATTTTTGTATAGTTTTTTATTTATTACATCATATTAACAGGATCAACATCAACCGTAATTCTCACATTACTGCCGTTAAATTTAGCCAAATATTTTTTTATAATTTTTTTTATTTTTAATATATTTTCTTTATTAAATTTAAAATAAATTTGGTAGCGAAATCTTGAGTTTATTTTAAAAATTGGAGCGCAAAAAGGTTCTGAAATAAATTCATTTTCAGATATTTCCATATTTTCGTCAACAATTTTGGAAATAGTTTTGTAAAAATCATTCGCTTTTTTTTGTGCTAAATCTTCTTTTTTTGAAGAAACTACAACTGCGATAAGTCGGCCAAAAGGTGGATAATTAAAAGATTTTCGCAAAAATAGCTCATTTTTGTAATAACCTTCGTAATCATTTTCAATTGTTTTTGTAATAACATCGTTATTTTCGTTAAATGTCTGAATTATGACTTTTCCATCTTTTGAACCTCTTCCAGCTCGTCCAGAAGCCTGTGTCAACAGCTGAAAAGTTTTTTCTCCGGCACGAAAATCTGGAAAATTTAAAATTATGTCAGCGTTGATAATTCCAACTAATGTGACATTTGGAAAGTGGAGTCCTTTTGCGATAACTTGGGTTCCCAGCATTATATCGTATTTTTGATTTTTGAAGTCATTGTAAATTTTTCATAGTCGCTTTTAGTTTTCATCGTTTCAGAATCCACTCTTATCATTTTTGCAGTTGGAAAAAATTCTTTTAATTCTTCTTCAACTTTTTCAGTCCCCGCTCCCATTTGCTGCATTTTTTCGCTGCCACATTCCTTGCAAAATCCACTAAAATGTTCTTCATATCCGCAGTAATGGCATTTCAGCTGATTAGTTTTTTTGTAGTAAGTTAGTGAAATGCTGCAATTTGGACAAGTTGGGATATTTTGACAATTTTTGCATTTTAAAAAGTTTGAAAACGCTTTTCTATTTAAAATCAGTATAATTTGCTCTTTTTTTTGCAAAGTTTGAGAGATTTCTTTTAACAGTTTTTCTGAAAAATTTTCTGTTGTTTCATTTAAATTTACAATTTCATATTCTGGAATTTTAGAATTTTGAAATCTATTTTTTAACTCAATTAACTGTATATCGCCTTGTTTTGCTTGGTAAAAACTTTCAAATGATGGAGTTGCTGAACCTAAGATAACTTTGACTTTTGTATTTTCGTTTAGAAGCGCTCTTTTTATTGCGACATTTTTTGTGTGATAACGGGGATTATTTTCCTGCTTGTAAGTATTTTCATGTTCCTCGTCAACAATTATGTATTTTAAGTTTTGAACAGGCGCAAAGATGGCAGATCTTGCTCCGATTACGATTTTTTTCCCCCCATTTCTAATAAAAGTCCATTCTTCTCGCTTTTCTTTATCGCTAAGTTTACTGTGCAAAATAGCAACTTCATCTAAAAATTCTTCTTCCAGTCGCTCTATCATCTGTGTCGTCAAAGAAATTTCTGGGACTAAAAATATGCTTCCATATCCATTTTTTAGTGCTTCCTTTATAAGATTGATATAAATCTCAGTCTTTCCAGAACCGGTAATTCCTTTTAGCAAGAAAATTTGTTTTTTACTATTTTTTATAGCATTTACAGCATTTTGCTGTTCTTCGTTCAAAGTTATCTTTTTCTCAATAATTTTTCCTGTATTCTTTCTCTTATTTGAAATTTTAGAATTTAAAATAACTTTTTTTTCAACTGAAATAATTTTTTGTTTTATAGCTTTTTCAATAATTTCTTCTGAAAAATTTTTTTGCAAAGTATTTAAAGTGACTTCTGGCCTTTTTTTCATATATTCATTAAATTTTGGAGCTTCTAAATTTTTAAAATCTTCGTCAAAGTCTTTCAAATAAATGGCTCTTTTAGAATAATTCAATTTTAATGTTCCAGGATAAATAGTTTTAAAAACACTAAAAAAATCGCTTAAGTAATAGTTTTTTATCCATTTTGCAAGTTTCATTATTTCAAGTGGAATCGAAAGAACAGGAGCTGTGCAAATGATAGACTTTAATTTTTTTTTGTCAAAGTCAATTTTTTCTTCCTTTACAATATTTACTATAATTCCCATTTTATCACGATTTACGAAATTGACGATGCACCACTGACCAATTTCGTACTTTTCTTCAGATTTGTAGGTAAAAAGTCTTATATTGTTTTCTACATAAATTTCATAATAATACATTTTATAAGTTCCCCCTGTTCTATGAAGTATATTTATTTTACATTTTATTAAAAAAAAAATCAAGCAAGATAGATAAAGATAGATTATAATAAAATATTTTCAAAGTAAAAACAAGCTAAAATGAAAGTAAAAATGTTGTATAATTTATTAAGCATATAAAACTTTCAAGGAGGAAGAGATATGAAAAAAATATTAGCAATCGTTATGTTATTGGTGTTAGTAGCTATTTCTTGTACAACGGCAGCGAACGGAACTCGAAAAATTAGCAAAACTGGAATTGGAACAGGAATTGGCGCGGCAGCTGGGGCGGTAATAGGACAAGCTATTGGAAAAGATACGAAAGGGACGCTTATTGGTACAGCTGGAGGTGCAGCAGTTGGTGCATTAATTGGAAACATTTTTGACAGACAGGAAAAAGAGTTGAAAGAAAAATTGAGTGGAACTGGAGTGAAGGTTGAAAGAACTGGAGAAGGTGAAATTAAATTGGTTGCACCTGAAAATATCACGTTTGATACAAACAGTTACATTGTAAAATCGCAATTTAAAGGAACAATCGAATCAATTGCGGCTACTTTAAAGGCTTATCCTGATTCAAAAATAATAGTTTCAGGACATACTGATAACACAGGAAATGATGCAATAAATAATCCATTGTCAGTAAATAGAGCAAATGCAGTTGCAAATTTATTACAAGCAGATGGAGTTGCCGGTTCAAGAATTACTTCCACAGGTTATGGAAGCAGAAATCCTATCGCAAGTAATTCGACAGTACAAGGAAGACAGCAAAACAGAAGAGTTGAAATAAATATAGTTGCGAATCAAAAATAGTAAATTTTTTTGGCTACCATTAACTTGGTAGTTTTTTATTTTTAAGAAAAAATTGTATATTTAGATATATATTATACTAATAGTTAAATATATATAATATATTTTACAAAATATAGGAAGTTTGCTATAATAAATGCGTGAAATAAAAAAATAGTTTCTTTTAAAATTTTAATAAATTGGAGGAAAATTATGTTATTATTGATTTTAGTCTTATCATTATTACTGGTTTTAGAAATTTTAGAAATTAAAGTTGTACAAAATTTAAAATATTGTGCCTTAAGAGTTTCTTGGAATAATTTTCATAAAAGCACTGTAATGGATATTAAGATTAAGCGATAATAATTTAATGTAATCCGTAAATGAAATTATTTAGATTTGAAATTTTGTGAATGTTTGTGAATACTAGACTTTTAAGGCAGTTCTCTTTAGAGCTGTCTTTTTAATTTGAAAAAATAAATAAATATAAAAAAAATATAAAAATTATAAAAAATGTGGTAAAATAAACAAAGTGGAAAATCTAAAATTTTAAGGAAATAAAAAATTAGGAGAGTGAAAATCAATGCAAGGGAAAAAAAGAAGTAACAATTTAACAGAAGGTGCAGCAAGAGCGCCACATAGATCGTTGTTAAAAGGATTAGGCTTCATAAGTGAAGAAATGGAAAAACCAATAATTGGGATTGCAAACTCGTTTAATGAAATTATACCAGGACACGTTCATTTGAAAAACTTGGTGCAATCAGTAAAAGATGGAATTAGAATGGCTGGAGGAGTTCCAATGGAATTTAATACTATTGGGATTTGTGATGGACTTGCGATGAACCACATTGGGATGAAATATTCGTTGGTAACAAGAAATATAATTGCAGATTCGATTGAGGCAGTTGCTATGGCTACTCCGTTTGATGCAATTGTGTTTATGCCAAGCTGTGATAAAGTAGTGCCTGGAATGTTGATTGCGGCGGCAAGATTAAATATTCCTTCAATATTTGTAAGTGGAGGAGCAATGCTTGCGGGAGTTTATAAAGGTAAAAAAATTGGACTTAGTAATGTGTTTGAAGCGGTTGGAGCTTACAATACTGGACAAATTACTAAAAGAGAATTAAATTCAGTTGAAGAAATGGCTTGTCCTACTTGCGGATCATGTTCTGGAATGTATACGGCAAATACGATGAATTGCTTGACAGAAGCACTTGGAATGGGACTTCCTGGAAACGGAACTGTTCCAGCGGTATTTTCAGAAAGAGCAAGACTTGCTAAAAAAGCAGGAATGCAAATTATGGAAGTTTTAAAATCAGATTTAAGACCAAGCGATATTTTGACAAGAGAAGCGTTTGAAAATGCAGTTGCAGTGGATATGGCACTTGGAGGATCTTCTAATACAGCTCTGCATTTACCTGCGATTGCTCATGAAGCTGGAATTGACTTGACTTTAAGTGATTTTAATGAAATTGCACAAAAAACTCGTCAAATCTGTAAATTATCGCCATCTGGAGAATACTTCATTGAAGACTTGTATAGAGCGGGTGGAGTTACTGGAGTTATGAAGAGATTACTTGAAAATGAAAGATTACATGGAGATGCAAAAACTGTAGCATTGCAAACACAAGGAGAATTGGCAAAAGATGCATTCATTAATGATGACGATGTAATCAAACCTTGGGATAAACCAGCTTACAAAACTGGAGGAATTGCTGTATTAAAAGGTAACTTGGCACCAAATGGGTGTGTTGTTAAAGAAGGTGCGGTAGATCCAGAAATGTTACAACATACAGGACCTGCGAAAGTATTTAATAGTGAAGAAGAAGCTGTCGAAGCTATTACAGGTGGAAAAATTGTAGCAGGAGATGTTGTGGTTATCAGATATGAAGGACCAAAAGGTGGACCAGGAATGAGAGAAATGCTATCGCCAACAGCTATGATTGCAGGAATGGGATTAGATAAAGATGTTGCTTTAATCACTGATGGAAGATTTTCAGGAGCGACAAGAGGTGCATCAATTGGGCATGTTTCGCCAGAAGCTGCTTCAGGTGGAAATATTGCGATTGTTCAAAATGGAGATATTGTGGAAATTGATATTCCAAACAGAACAATAAATATTAAAATTTCAGATGAAGAAATTGAAGCTAGAAAAGCTAAATTGGAACCATTTAAACTTCAAGTTAAAGGATATTTAAAAAAATATGCTATGCACGTGTCTTCTGCGGATAGAGGAGCTATTGAAATATTGGATTAATGTGTGTTTCACGAAGGAGAAATGTTAAAATGGAAAATGATTGTGAAAGTAAAGTTTTAAATATTGAGCTGACACAGGAAAAAATAAAGTCGATAGTGAATATTACTTATTCACAGCCAGTCAGCTATTTTAGAAAAAAAATTAAATTGGAAATGGATATTTTGAAACCATATAAGGCTGAGAAATATCCAGCAGTGTTATTTGTTCCAGGTGGTTCATTTGCACATAGCCACAAGGAAAACTATTTGCAGCAAAGATTGGAAATTGCAAAGGCTGGTTATGTGGTTGCAAGCATGGAATATAGAACTATTCCTGATGGAGTGTTTCCACAAAGCGTGGAAGATGTAAAAGCAGCAATCAGATTTTTGAAGGCAAATGCTGATGAGTATGGCATAGATAAGGAAAGAATAGCTATAATGGGCGAATCGGCTGGAGGTTATCTAGTGGCAATGGCTGGAGCGACAAATGGAACTAGAGATTTTGACAAAGGGGAAAATTTATCTGAAAATAGCGATATAAAGGCGGTTATTGATATTTATGGCGTAACAGAATTTGGAGAAGAAGCGGATTTTGAAATTCCTGATGATGTTGAGGAAGGTTATAGAGCAACATTTTTATCAGTAAAATTTTGGTTAGATGACGTAAGAAACAATATAGAAGTAACAAATCCTATACCACATATTTCATCCAAAAACTCCACCATTTCTATTAATGCATGGAGACAAAGACACGTTAGTTCCTCCAGTTCAAACAGAAAAACTTCATAAGGCATTGATTGAAAGAGGGATAGAGTCAACGAGATACGTGATAAAGGGCGCAGGTCATTCCGATGAATATTGGTTTCAGCCTGAAATTATAAAGATAATAATAGAATTTTTAGATAAAAAATTAAAAAATAAAAATTTTTAAGAAGGTGAAAAAATTGCATAAACTATATGATTTTATGGAAGCAAGGGAAAGGTTAAATACTGTGATTACTAAAACTAAATTGATTCACAGCAATATTTTTTCCAATGAAACTGGAAATGAAGTTTATATCAAACCAGAAAACTTGCAAAGAACAGGAGCATTCAAAATAAGAGGTGCTTATAATAAAATTGCAAAATTGACGGAAGAGGAGAAAAAAAGAGGAGTAATTGCAGCATCGGCGGGAAATCATGCGCAAGGAGTGGCATTAGCTGCTCAAAAATTGGGAATAAAGGCTGTAATTGTTATGCCTAAGCATACGCCACTTATTAAGGTTGAAGCGACTAAAAGATACGGTGCGGATGTGATTTTGACTGGGGAAGTTTATGACGAGGCTTACGAGTATGCTAAAAAATTGCAGGAAAAAGAAGGATATACTTTTGTACATCCATTTGATGACGAAGATGTTATTGAAGGGCAAGGGACAATTGCTCTGGAAGTTTTGGATGAGTTGCCTGATGCGGATATAATTTTGGTGCCAATTGGTGGTGGAGGACTGATTTCAGGGATTGCTTCGGCTGCAAAGTTGAAAAATCCACTAATAAAAATAATTGGTGTTGAGCCAGAAGGTGCGGCAAGTGCACTAGAAGCTAGGAAAAATAAACATGTAGTTGAATTAGCTGAAGCGAATACAATTGCAGATGGAACAGCTGTGAAAAAAATTGGTGAAATTACATTTGATTACATCGAAAAATATGTAGACGATATAGTTACTGTATCTGATTATGAGTTGATGGCGGCGTTTTTAATTTTGGTTGAAAAACATAAAATTGTTGCAGAAAATTCAGGAATTTTGTCGGTGGCAGGATTAAAAAAATTAAATGTCAAAGGCAAAAAAATAATTTCAATAATAAGTGGTGGTAATATAGATGTATTAACTATTTCATCTATGATTAATAAAGGACTGATAGCCAGAGGAAGAATTTTTACATTTGCGGTAGATTTGCCTGATAAACCAGGGCAATTGGTGGCTGTGTCGCAAATTCTGTCAAAGCAAAATGCAAATGTAATAAGACTGGAACATAATCAGTTCAAAAATCTGGACAGATTTCACGAGGTTGAATTACAAGTTACAGTTGAAACTAATGGAGAAGAACATATAAATAAAATAACAGAAGAGTTTAAGAAAAGAGGATATAGAATAAAAAGATTGAATTCTCAAGCGATAATAGATGATTAAAAGAAAAAAATTAAGAAAAGGTGGTTTAAAAAATGAGTGAAACTAAAATGATTAACGGTGGAAGAATGTTATTGGAATCGTTACACAGATTAGGAATAACGGATATTTTCGGGTATCCTGGAGGAGCGATAATTCCTATATTTGATGAAATATATAGTTATGATAAAATAAATTACTATTTTGCTAGACATGAACAAGGGTTATCTCATGCGGCAGATGGTTATGCGAGAGTTTCTGGAAAAGTGGGAGTTTGCCTTGCAACTTCAGGGCCTGGTGCAACGAACTTAGTAACTGGGATAATGACAGCACATATGGATTCTGTGCCAATGATAGCGATAACCGGACAAGTTAGATCAAATTTATTGGGAAGAGATGCTTTTCAGGAAACTGATACCGTAGGGATTACAATGCCGATTACGAAGAGTAATTATCTTATTCAGAATGTAAAAGAAATACCAAGAATTGTAAAAGAAGCTTATTATATCGCAACAACAGGAAGACCGGGACCAGTTCTTATTGATATTCCAAATGACATTCAAGTTCACAAAATTCCATATGCTGAATTTGAAAGATTATTTGAGGAAAAAATTGAGCTGGAAGGATATTCACCAACTTATGAGGGACATCCAGTTCAAATAAAAAGGGCTATAAAATTGATAAAAGAAGCAAAAAAACCATTAATAATTGCAGGAGCAGGAGTTTTAAAATCGAAAGCGTCGAAAGAACTGTTTGAATATGCCGAAAAGACACAGACACCTGTGGCTATGACATTGCTCGGATTGGGAGCGTTTCCTGGTTCACATGAGTTGTCGCTTGGAATGCTTGGAATGCATGGAACTGTGCCTGCAAATTATGCGACTGATGAAGCGGATTTAGTAATTGCTGCCGGAGTTAGATTTGACGACAGAATTGCTGGAAATCCTAGTAAATTTATTGAAAATGCGAAAGTAATTCACATTGATATTGATCCAGCGGAAATTGATAAAAATAAAAGAGCTGATGTGCCAATCGTTGGGGACTTAAAACACGTGTTGTCTGAAATTAATCAGGCAGTTGAGCCACAAACTCATAGAGAATGGGTTGAAAAAGTTATTGAGTGGAAAAAAGAATATCCATTAGGGCACAGAAAAGTTGGAGAGGATAAATTGCTTCCACAAGAAGTTTTACAAGCGATTAACGATATTTTAAAAGGGGACGCAATTATAGTAACCGATGTTGGTCAGCATCAAATGTGGGCTGCTCAATATTTTACCTATCAAAATCCTGATTCAATCGTAACTTCAGGAGGAGCTGGTACAATGGGATTCGGACTTCCTGCAGCAATTGGAGCACAAATTGGAGCACCTGATAAAAAAGTTGTGTTAATCGTTGGCGATGGTGGTTTTCAGATGACAGTGCAGGAATTAATGATGATTAAACAGTACAACTTGCCAGTAAAAGTTGTTATTTTAAACAATTCTTATTTGGGAATGGTTAGACAATGGCAAGAATTATTTAAGGATAGAAGATACTCGTTTGTTAATTTAGAAGTAAATCCAGATTTTATAAAAATTGCGGATGCTTATGGAATTAAAAATGCGAAATTGACAAATAAAGAAGATTTGAGAACAAAATTAAAAGATTTGATATTATCTGATGAAGGTGTGTTAATCGAATGTGTTGTTGAAAAAGAAGAAAACGTATTTCCAATGATTCCAGCTGGAAAAACTGTAAGTCAAATGATCGGAAAGAAAGGTGAGTTAGAAAATGAATAGAGAGCATGAAATTTTAATAATTGCGAAAAATACCGATGGAATTGTGTCAAGAATAATGTCTTTATTCAACAGAAGGGGATATTCGGTTTTAAAAATGACAGCAGGAGTTACAAATAAGCCTGGTTATGCCAGATTGACTTTGACAGTTGACGGAGATGACAAGACATTAAATCAGATTCAAAAGCAAGTTTATAAAATTGTGGATGTTGTAAAAGTAAAAGTATTCCCGGTTGAAAATGTCATAAGAAGAGAATTGATGTTGATAAAAGTGAAATCTGCTCCAGAAACTAGGGCACAAATTGTTCAAGTTGCTGATATTTACAGAGGAAAAGTGCTAGATGTGTCGCCAACTTCGTTAGTTATCGAACTTACAGGGGATGTGAAAAAATTGCGTGGATTTGTGGAAATAATGCACAATTACGGAATTTTGGAAATCGCAAAAACTGGAGTTGTAGCAATGAGCCGTGGAGAAAAATTATAAAATTTTAGAAATTTTGAAATAAGTTTTGAGCTTAAATATTAGGAAAATAGAGATTTTTTGCTAAAGTAAAAATTCTTGTTGAAAATAAAATAGGAATAGTACAGAAAGAAGGTACAAAAAATGAGTGTGAGTCAGCATTGGGAAAAGGAAAAGTATGAGAAGAATGCACGATTTGTTTCTGATTACGGAGAAGAACTGATAGAATGGCTGAGTCCCCAAAAAGATGAATATATTTTGGATTTGGGCTGTGGAGACGGGGTATTGACCAAAAAAATTTCAGAATATGGGTGCAAAGTTTTGGGACTGGATGGAAGCCAGAAATTTGTTGAAGCAACTAGAAAATTAGGAGTTCATGCAATACAAGGCGATGCACAGAATATGAAATTTGAAAATGAGTTTGATGCGATTTTTTCCAATGCGGCGCTACATTGGATGACTAATCCAGAGAAAGTAATGGAAGGAGTATCTCGAGCCTTGAAAAAAAGGCGGACGTTTTGTAGCCGAAACGGGCTGTAAAGGAAATGTGGGAAAAATAGAAAATGCAATGTTTGAAGTTGCAGAAAAACATAATTTTAAAACTGTAAAATGCTGGTTTTTTCCGACAGAAAAAGAAAAAACAGAATTACTTAATAAATATGGCTTGAAAGTGAAAAGAATGATAAGTTTTTCTCGTCCAACTTTACTTCCTACTGGAATAAAAGGATGGCTACAAACCTTTTCTGCACCTGCTTTTGTGAATATTCCAAAAGAGATGCACGAAAAATTGATTGATGAAATAGCTGAAAAAGTAGAAAAAGAACTTGAAAAAAATGAAAATGGACAAATTATAGCTGATTATGTGAGATTGAGATTTGAGGCTGTGAAGGAATAGTATAAATTTTATTTTTTAAGGAAAGATGAAATAAACAGAATATTGAAAGGAATGTAATATTATGAAAAAATTAATCTTGATTTCTTTGTTGTCACTATTGATTAATTCATGCGTTCCACTTGTTGGAGGATTTCTTGCTTGGAAAACAACGTACCCTGTTTTTGGTGAAAAAATAATAAATGGGATAGAAAGAAAAAAAATGTATAAAAAAAGTGGAATTTATGCTATTACTAAAGAAGAGTATAAAAGAGGTGTTTTGTTAGCAATGGATGATATAAAAAATAGAAAAATAGTGGATCAAGGCGCTCGGGATGTTTTTCCTGAGAATACTGAACTAATGTTTAATGATGTGCCGAACAAACAATACTGGTATATAAAAGATTTGAAAACAGGTTATGGAATTCCTGTTATAACGAATTTTAGATGTACAGATGAATATGGGAATACAACTATGTTTAGTGTAGAGGTTCTTGATAAAAATGAACTTTCAGAAAACGGAGTAGATGATGAAACTATAAAAAAGGTTTATGAATTAGGAGAAAATATTGCGGATAAAATCAGAAAAACAAGTCCAAAAAGATTTTCACAAACGAGTTGTAAAAAAAGTGATTTTGAATCAGTTAAATAAATTGATGAAATAACAGAAAAAGTTGAAAAGGAACTTGAAAGAAATGAAAATGGACAAATTATAGCTGATTATGTGAGATTGAGATTTGAGGCTGTGAAGGAATAGTTATTTTTATTTTGAGAGGATGATAAAATTGAAAACAATAGGACTAATAGGAGGAATGAGCTGGGAAAGTACAGTAACTTATTATAAAATAATAAATGAAACTGTGAAAGAAAAATTAGGTGGACTTCATTCGGCTAAATGTATATTATACAGTGTGGATTTTCAGGAAATAGAAGAATGTCAGGCAAACGGCAACTGGGAAAAAAGTGGAGAAATTTTAGGAGAGGCTGCTAATAATCTTGAAAAAGCGGGAGCAGACTTTATAGTTATTTGCACAAATACAATGCACAAGGTTATTAACCAGATTAAAGAAAAAATCTCCATTCCAATATTGCATATCGCCGAAATGACAGCAGAAAAAGATATTAGAAAAAGGATTAAAAAATATAGCATTGCTTGGAACAAAATATACGATGGAACAGGATTTTTATAAATCGAAACTTATTGAAAAAGGGATAAATGTTATAATTCCTGATAAAAATGATGTAGAAATTATAAATAAAGTAATATATGATGAACTTTGTCTTGGAACTATCAATTCTAATTCAAAAAAGAAATTTTTAGAAATTGTTGATAAACTTAGAAGTAAAGGGGCAGAGGGTATAATACTAGGATGTACTGAAATAGGGCTTCTTATAAAAAATGAGGATACCGATGTTCCATTGTTTGATACAGCGGTTATTCATGCAGAAGAGGCGGCGGTTTATTCTATATTGTAAGAATAGCTTTTAAATTAAGTTGAAAAAATTAATTAGAGAAAAGGAGGGGATATGAATATAAATTTAATGAAGGAAGCAGTGGAATTTTCAGAATTGCAAAGTAAAATTTCTCATAATAATTTATATGGAGTTACTGATGGTAAAAAAGTTGGAACTTATATTGAAAAATTATTTCAAAAGTTTTTAGAAGATAAATACGGAGATTTAGGAACAGGAAATTCTGCAAAAGGAATTGATTTGCCTGGGTTAAATACAGATATAAAAGCAACTTCCATAGTACAGCCACAATCATCTTGTCCTTATAGAAATGCTAGACAAAAGATATTTGGATTGGGGTATAATTTAATTGTATTTGTTTATGAAAAAAAGGATTACATTGACAATGATCAAAGATTATGTAAAATAAATTTTAAATATATCACTTTTATAGAAAAACATAGAACGGCAGATTACACAACTACACAAATGCTAATAAATATGAAAAATGCAGGTGCTAATAAAGAGGATATAGTGTCTTATTTAAACGATAGAAGAATTCCAGGAGACGAGATAGAGCATAATATGATAGCTGAAGAGATTTTGAAAAAACCATTTGAACAAGGATATTTAACTGTTTCAAATGCTTTACAGTGGAGATTGCAGTATAAAAGAGTAATTGAGTTAAATAATCAAATAGAAGGTGTTTACAATTATGTTAGATAACAAAAAAGAATACGGTGATTATCAAACTCCTTTAGATTTTGCAATTACAGTAGTAAAATATATAAAAAATAATTATGATTTTACACCAGATTTTATAATAGAGCCTAGTTGTGGAATAGGAAATTTCTTTGAAGCTTCAAAAAAATATTATAAATCAGAAATGTTTGGAATAGAAATAAATAAAAATTATTCAGATACTGCAAAAAAGAACAATCCAAAAGCAATAATTTATAATGAATCCATATTTAGTTACAAGTGGGACAAAGATATGGAAAAATTTGGCAAGACATTAATACTTGGAAATCCACCTTGGGTGTCTAATACAGAATTAGGAAAATTTGGTTCTAAAAATTTACCTCAAAAAACAAATTTAAAAAAATACAAAGGATTAGAAGCATTATCAGGAATGTCTAATTTCGATATTTCAGAATCAATTATTTTAAATTTATTAAATAAATTCTCAAAAAGAAAATTCATATTAGCTATGTTATGCAAAAAAAGTGTTGCGATTAATATCTTTAAGGAATTATACAGAACTAGCTATAAAAGTGGAAATATAAAAATAATTAATTTTGATTCAAAAAAAATATTTAATATCAGTGTACCTGCCTGCCTTTTGATTATTGATTGTTCGAGTGATACCAAAGTTCAAAATGAAGTGAATATTTATAATTTTAACAATAGTTATGTAGATACAATAGGATATGCTGATAATAAATTTTTTCTAAATACTAATTACAGTTCTGATTTAGATGGAAAGTGTGAATTTGAATGGAGGCAGGGAATAAAGCATGACTGCTCTAAAATTTGTGAATTAGAATTAAATAAAAAAAATTATATGAATGGATTAAAAGAAAAAGTAGAAATAGAAGAAGATTTAGTATATCCATTAATAAAAAGTAGTCATATTAAAAATTTTAAAGAAAATGTTTTTAAAAAATATGTTTTAGTAACTCAAAAAAAAATGAAAGAAGATACTTTATGGATAAAGGAGAAATATCCTAAAACTTGGAATTATCTTGAAAAACATAAAGATAATTTTATGAAACGAAAAAGTTCAATTTATAAAAAAATGCCACAGTACAGTATGTTTGGAATAGGTGATTATAGTTATATGAAATATAAGGTTGCAATATCAGGATTTTATAAAGATCCAATATTTAAAGTAATTTTTTCTGAAAAACCTGTCATGGTTGATGACACTTGCTATTTTTTAGCTTTTGAAAATAAAAAAGATGCAGAGATTGTTTGTGATGTGTTAAATTCAACGGAAATAATTAGATTTTTAAAATCCATATCAGATATGACAGCAAAAAGACCATTTACAAAAAAGGTTTTATCAAGAATAGAATTTAAAAAATTTAATTATGAGATTTTAAATTACACAGAAAAAGAAATTTTGGATTTTAAAATTAGAAATGGATTGTATATAAATAAATTATTTTAAAAAATTAAGTTTATAGAGAGGGAGATAAATATGAAACATATTAAAATATTTGATACAACACTAAGAGATGGAGAACAGACACCAAGAGTTAATCTTAACGCACAGGAGAAATTGAGAATTGCAAAACAGCTTGAAAGTCTTGGAGTGGATATAATTGAAGCTGGGTTTGCTGTGGCATCGCCTGGGGATTTTGAAGCGGTTAAGATGATTTCGGAAAATGTAAAGAATTCGACAGTTTGTAGTTTATCAAGAGCTGTGAGAAAGGATATTGAGGCAGCGGGAAAAGCTTTAGAAGGTGCGGCAAAACCTAGAATTCATACATTTATTGCGACTTCGCCTATTCACAGGGAATTTAAGTTGAAAATGACAAAAGAGCAAATTCTTGAAAGAGTAAAAGAAATGGTGGAACTTGCAAAATCATTTGTTGATGATGTTGAATTTTCTTCGGAAGATGCGACTAGAACTGAAAAGGAATTTTTAGTGAAAGTGTATGAAACAGCTATAAAAGCTGGAGCGACTACACTTAATGTGCCTGATACTGTGGGTTACAGAACTCCGAATGAAATGTTTGAACTTATAACTTATTTGAGAAAAAATGTAAAAGGAATTGAAAATGTGGATATTTCGGTGCATTGCCATGATGATCTGGGACTTTCGGTTGCAAATTCGGTTGCGGCGATTCAAGCTGGAGCAACTCAGATTGAATGTACAATTAATGGACTTGGGGAAAGAGCTGGAAATACTTCACTTGAAGAAATTGCGATGATTTTGAAAACAAGAAAAGATTTATTTGAAGAATATTACACAAACATTGACTCAAAACAAATTTATCCAACAAGTAAATTAGTAAGCCTTTTGACAGGAGTTTCAACACAGCCAAATAAAGCAATCGTTGGAGCGAATGCCTTTGCACACGAATCAGGAATTCATCAGCACGGAGTTTTAGCAAATCCTGAAACTTACGAAATTATGAGTCCAGAATCTGTTGGAAGAAATCCAGACAGCTTAGTACTTGGAAAACATTCAGGAAAACACGCTTTTGTACAAAAATTAGAATCGCTAGGATTTAATCATGTCGGAAGTGACAGAGTGGAAGAATTATTTGCACAGTTTAAAAAATTGGCAGACAAGAAAAAATATGTTTTAGATGAAGATATTATCGCATTAGTTGCTGGAGATGCGGCAAAAATCGAAGGAAGAATAAAACTTACTCACTTTGAAATTTCAAGACAGGAAGGGAAAAAACCAAAAGCTACAGTTACAATCGACTTGGATGGAGAAAAATTGGTTAAAGAAGCTCTTGGAGATGGACCAGTTGATGCAGCTTACAATGCAGTAAACTTAGCAGTGAGCGACACTTTTGTCTTGGAAGAATATAAATTGGAAGCAATTACAGGAGATACGGATGCACAGGCACAGGTTGTTGTTATAATTGAGAAAAATGGAAACAGATTTATTGGTAGAGGACAAAGTACGGATGTAGTTGAGGCTAGTATTAAGGCTTATATTAATGGGATAAATAGACTTTATAATAAGTAATTTTAAAAGGGAGGGGATTTTGATGGAAATATCAAATAATTACATTAATGAAATAAAGACAATACTTAAAAATGCTAGACAAAAAGCATATACCGCTGTAAATTCGGCTATGGTGGAAGCATATTGGAAAATCGGTAGACGAATTGTAGAAGAAGAACAGAGTGGAAGAGAAAGAGCAGAATACGGGAAAGAAATTATCAAAAATTTATCAAAAGAATTGACAGAAGAATTTGGAAAAGGTTTTGGTGAAAGAAATATTCGGAATATTAGACAGTTTTATGTGCTATTTTCAGATTATGAAAAATGGAAATCACTGATTTCCAAATTAACTTGGACACACATTCAAAAAGTTTTAAGAGTTTCCAATGAGAAGGCCAGAATATTTTATCTGACAGAAGCAGCCGAAAATATGTGGTCTGTAAGAACATTAGATCGAAATATATCTACACTTTATTATAATCGTATTGTTGCAAGTATCGATAAAAAGACGGTTGAAAATGAAATGAAAGAGAAGACAAAAAAACTACAAGCAAAAGAATTTATAAAAAATCCAGTAGTGTTGGAGTTTCTAGATTTACCAACAAATATGTCTTATACAGAAAATGAATTAGAAAAAGCACTAACAGATGATATTCAAAAGTTTATGATGGAACTTGGAAAAGGTTTTGCATTTGTGGAAAGGCAGCAGCATATTCGTACAGAAAATTCAGATTTTTATATAGATTTGGTATTTTATAACTATATTTTGAAATGTTTTGTTATAGTAGAGTTAAAAACAGGAAAATTAACACATCAGGATATAGGACAGCTTGATATGTATGTCAGAATGTACGATGATTTGAAAAAACAGGAAAATGATAATTCGACAATAGGGCTTCTTCTTTGTACAGATACAGATAGTACCGTTATAAAATATTCAGTCTTGAATGATAATAAAAATCTTTTTGCAAGTAAATATGTAAATTATCTTCCTAGTGAAGAAGAATTGATAAATGAAATTGAAAGGCAAAAAATATTGTTTGAAATAAATAATGAAGTGGATTTGTAGAAATTAAAAAGATAAAGATATTGATTTTAATGATGGGAATTTTTTTTGTTAATTCCTATTTTAGCATTAATTTATGCACATTATGAGTTTTATTTCTGGAGTAGGAGGAGCTGTGAAAGGAGTGTTTATCAGATTTTTTGCAAAGCCTGAAATTGCGGTGTTTACTTTGAGAAGAAGTTGAGATAGAAATTAAATAATATTTTGATTAAAAGAAAAAAATTGTAATTTTCAGATGACTCTAAATAAATATATTTTTAGATTTTATAGAGATTATTTACAGAAAGAAGGAATTTTAAAATGAAAACAATAGTTTTTGCACATCCATGGAATGGAAGTTTCAATAAAGCAATTTTAGATAAAGTAGTGGAAAAACTTGATGAAACAAAAGAAAAATATACAATTATAGATTTGAATAAAGATGGATTTAATCCTGTGATGACAGAAGAAGAATTGTCTTTGTATTCACAAGGGAAAAGTATTGATCCTTTAGTGGAAAAATATCAGGAAATATTGAAAAATACTGATGAATTGATACTTGTATTTCCAATTTGGTGGATGTCAATGCCTGCAATATTAAAAGGATTTTTTGACAAAGTTATGGTTAAAGGCTTTGCATACGAAAATACACAGAATGGAATAAAAGGTTTTTTAACTAATATAAAAACAGCAAAAATGATAACAACTGCTACAGCACCAAAATTTTTGTTAAATATAACAGGTTTTGGGATTACGATGAAAAAGGCTAATCTTGGTGGAGTTGGGATTAAGAAAACGAAATGGATTCATTATAGTTTGAGAATGCAAGGAGAAGACGAAGATAGAAAGAAATTTCTTGAGAAGGTTGGGAAATTTATGAGTGAATGAGAAAAGGGGGAGAAATGTTTATATTTAAAATTATAATTGTGATTTTCGGTTTAATAGAAATTATGACAAATGGTTATTACCTTTTTGGGAAAGATAAAATAATAAAGGCTAAATTGCAGCATAGAGAATTACCTGAAGAAATCACAGTTTTTCAACTTAAAGTAAAAGTAATATTGATGTTTTTAAGCGGCTCTCTGTTTTTTATAACAGGAATAGCATCTTTCTTTAAAGAAAAAGAATATTTATTATTTTTATCATTAATTTTCTTTAATTTGTACGCTTTGTGTGAAGCTTTATATTATAGATATTGGAAAGTATTTGGCTTTTTTATAGTTTCAGTTTTTATGACATTGATTTATATTTTTTTAAGGTAATAATTACATAAAATAAGGAGTTTTATATTATGAAAAAGGAATTGTCTTGCTGGATTATATTATTTGTGCGATAGTTCTTGATGATAATCCTAATGAGTAAAATATTTTTGAAAAAAAGAATTTGATTTTTGAAATTCTTAAATAGTTAAATAAAAAATTAGGTGGAGAATAAAAATGAAAAAAGTATTTTTTTGGATATTCTATGTATTGTTTTTATCATTTTTTGATATTGGTTTAACGATTGCGAGGACATCTTGGATAATGGTTGATAGCAGATTTTATGACTTTTTGTCAAATTTTAATATAAAAAATGAGTGGATTTTGGAAAAGTTATTGCTGCTACCGGAGTTATTATTCATTATTATTAGTTTGATTTTCGCTTACTTAGTTTCAAAAATAAAAGTCAGTAAAAAAAGTCTTTTAATTCCACCATTAATTATAGTAACAATAAAAGCAGCAATATTTTTAATATGGGCTAGTTCTATTATGTCAAGTCCTGAAATGGATGAAATGGGACAGGGAGGAGTCTTTGTATTTATTATAATATATGGCTTTGGAAGTTATGCTGGAATGATGGATTTTATATTTTATCTGGGACTGCTATTTAATCTATTTAAGCGAAAAAAAAGTAAAAACAAAAATGATAAAAATAAATCTGTTTCTTAAAATATTTTTTTATTTAACAGTAGCGAGGAGAAAAAATGAAGACAAAAAGTTGGATTCTTAATGTTTTGTATGTTTTTTTAACAATAATTATTGTGCTTTTGATTGTGTTTTTGATTGATTCACATTATGAATATAAACAAATAAAAATTAAAATGATTGAGATAAAATCGAAAGATATTCCAAAGGAGTTTGATGGCAAGAGAGTGCTGTTTGTAGCAGATTTTCAGTATGATACGATGACACGGTATAATAGAAAACAGCAGAAAAAGGCGATTGAGCTGATTAATGCACAAAAAAAGGATATGATACTGCTGGGGGGAGATTATACGACTTGGGAGAAAAATATTCCTAAGTTTTATGAGGATGCGAAGGATATAAAGATTCCAGAACTTGGAGTGTATGCGATTTATGGGAATCATGAATATCCAGGTGAAAAGGAAACTGCTGAAAATATGAAAAAACTTGGATTTAATCTGCTCGTAAATGAAAATAGGAAAATAACAATTAACAATGAAAATATATATATTGCAGGAGTAACAGACTTGTGGCATGGAAAGCCTGATGCGAAAAAGGCTCTTGAAGGTACAAAAAAAGAAGATTTTGTATTGTTTTTGACTCACAATCCTGAATATTTTGAACAGATGTCAGAAGATGAAAAGGAAAAAACTGATGTGATTTTAGCGGGACACAGTCATGCTGGACAAGTTACTTTTTTTGGAAAAATCATTATGTCGGCAGTAAAAGATAAAAAGAAATATGGCTATGGAATGAAAGAGTACGGAGGACATAAAATTTATATTACCTCAGGGCTAGGAGGAGCATTTCTTGAGATGTTTATTCGATTTTTTGCACAGCCTGAGATTGTGATTTTTGAACTTAAAAGAGGATAAAAAATAATAAAATTTTGTTATAATCTTTTTGACAAACCAGAATATGAATGTTATTATTGAAAAAATAAGAGAAGTATGAGAATTTGAAAGGAATTAAATTAATGAGAAAAAATATAGGTGGAAATTCTCCTTGGTAGGACATTGTAGGATATTCGAGAGCAGTAAGGATAGGAAATATTTTTGAAATAGCAGGAACAACAGCTGTCAAGGATGGAAAGCCTTATGCGGCAGGAAATGCTTATGAACAGACAAAATATATTCTTGAAAATATAAAAAAAGTTCTTGAAAAGGAAGAATTAGGGTTAAAAAATGTTATTAGAACAAGAATGTTTGTTACAGATATTTCAAAATGGGAAGAATATGTAAGAGCATATGGAGAATTTTTTAGGGACATTAAACCAGTTGCAACAATGGTAGAGGTGTCTTTATTAATTGATAAGGAATTGATGATAGAAATAGAAGTAAGTGCAGTTGTTGATTAAGAAATAAATAGAAAAGTTATAAATCTCAAAATTAGAGAGAAAATAAAATAAAACAATTTGAAAAAAAATCGAAATATAAATATAAATATAAATGTTTTTATTGTGAAAAGGTAATCTTGGAAGATGAAATAAAAATTCAATATAAAAAATTTAAAGAAAGGAGCTTGTATAATGTAACTATATTATACAAGGAAAAGCCGATGCCTAAAATAATTATAGAATCAAAAATATCTTCTAATGGTGGAGGAGATAAGTTTAAATTAAAAATAAATGATGAAAAAATTGTAGAAGTAAAATTTAATGAAAAAACAGAAATTGATGTAGACTATGGAGAACAAACGCTTCAAGTATGCAATAATTTTTTAATAAAAACTCCTAAAAAAGTTATAAATGTGGAATCAGATAATCAAAACTACAGAATAACACTTCATTTTAAAGCATGGGGAATTATTTTTATCTTTCAGATTCTAATGGCAGTGTTAATTATGAATATACATCAAGCAGCCGTTTTTATTGCAATTCCAATATTTATTTTAGAAATTTTGATTCTAATTTTTATGGGAATGTTTGAAATAAAAGAAGTTAAAAGAAAGGAAGATTAGAATGACTAGAATTGATGAGAGAGTAAAAGATAGAATATTTGTTGCACTAGATTATGATAATATGGAAGATGCAAAAAGACTTGTAGAGAAACTTGGAGAAAATGAATATAAAAAATATAAATTATGAATATTTTTTAGATTTATCAGTAAGAATAACATATCACTCAAATGCGATTGAAGGAAATACATTGACACTAAATGAAACTGCTACGATTATTTTAGGTAGTACGATATCTGGAGGTAAGAGTATTCGTGAGGTTTTTGAAGTTTTGAATCACAAAAAGGCAATTGACTATATGTTGACTGAACTTGCGAATGACCAAAAATTGGATATTTATGTGATTAAAAATATAAATAAGGAAATTTTAGACAGGTTGAATGATAATGCTGGAAATTTTAAAAATAGCAGTAATGCAATAATTGGTGCAGATTTTCAAACTTCTACACCAAGTCAAGCACCAGTTCTTACAAAAAATTGGATTGAAAACTTGAATTATCGGTTGGAATTGTGTAAAACTGATGATGAAAAGTTGCTGGAAATTTTAAGTTCACATATAGAATTTGAAAGAATTCATCCTTTTAGCGATGGAAATGGGCGAACAGGAAGGCTGATTATGCTGTATTTGTGTTTTCAGGAAAATATAAGTCCATTTGTGATTGAGAAAAATGACAGAGCTTTGTATATGAACTATTTGAGGGAACAAAATGTGAATATTATTTTTGATAAAGTGAAGGAATTACAACAATTTGAAAAGAAACGAATGGAACAATTTTAAATAGGTTAATAAATTAAAAAATATAAATAAGAAATTTGGAGAGAAAATCGGAGGAGAAAAAATGTCAGAAATTAAAAATAAAGAGAAAAAACCAAAAACTTTGTTTGATAAAGTTTGGGAAAAACATGTGATTACGGGAGAACCTGGGGAAGCACAACTTTTGTATATTGATTTGCACTTGATTCATGAAGTTACTTCGCCACAGGCGTTTTCAGGATTGAGAATTGCAGGGAGAAAGGTTAGAAGACCTGACTTGACATTTGGGACAATGGACCATAATACGCCGACAATTATGGCTGACAGAATGAATATTAAAGATAAAGTTTCAAAGGCACAGCTAGATGCGTTGGCAGCTAATTGCAAAGAATTTGGGATTGAACTTGTGGATATGTTTAATGAAAATAACGGAATTGTGCATATGGTGGGGCCTGAACAAGGACTTACGCAACCTGGAAAAACTGTAGTTTGTGGAGATAGCCACACTGCGACTCACGGAGCTTTTGGAGCTTTGGCGTTTGGAATTGGTACGAGTGAAGTGGAACATGTTTTGGCTACACAGACAATTTGGCAAAAGAAACCAAAAACAATGGGAATTGAGATTACTGGAAAATTGCAAAAAGGTGTTTATGCGAAAGATATTATTTTACATATAATTAAGACTTATGGAATTGGACTTGGAAATGGATATGCCTTTGAGTTTTTTGGAGATACGATAAGAGGGCTTTCGATGGAAGAAAGAATGACAATTTGTAATATGGCAATTGAAGGAGGAGGAAAATCAGGAATTATCGCACCTGATGAAACTACTTTTGAATATGTAAAAGGAAGAAGATTTGCACCAAAAGGCGAAGAATTTGATAAAAAAGTGGCTGAATGGAAAGAATTGTACACAGATTCTGTAGATGCGTTTGACAAATACATAAAAGTTGATGTTTCAAACCTTGAGCCACAAGTTACTTGGGGAACAAACCCTGAAATGGGAATTAATATTACTGAAAAATTTCCAGAAATCAGAGATCATAATGATGAAAAAGCATACGAATATATGGGCTTAAAACCAGGACAAACTCCATTTGACATACCTTTAAAGCACGTATTTATCGGTTCTTGTACAAATGGAAGGCTGAGCGATCTGGAAATTGTCGCAAAAATTGTAAAAGGAAAGAAAGTTGCACCAAATATTACAGCAGTTGTAGTTCCTGGCTCACAAGTTGTAAAAAAAGCGGCTGAAGAAAACGGAATTGCACAAATCTTGAAAGATGCGGGATTTGAATGGAGAGAAGCTGGATGTTCCACTTGTCTTGGAATGAACCCTGACTTGATACCAGCTGGAGAGCATTGTGCTTCAACTTCCAACAGAAACTTTGAAGGACGGCAAGGAAAAGGAGCAAGAACTCATCTGGTAAGTCCTGCAATGGCTGCTGCTGCTGCAATTTATGGGAAATTTGTGGATGTAAGAGAATTGGATGAAGTGAAATAATTTGATGTTAAAGAATTTTAAATAATTTATACAAAATAGAAAGAGATAAATAAAATGAATAAAAATGAAATGATTAAGGAAGTGCAACAACAATTTGGATATGATGAAAATTTTTCTCAGAAGGTTATAAATATTTTTGAAAGTTGCTCAGAAATAGGGCAAAAAGGGAAAGATCAAGTTGTAAGTCGTTATGTAAAAGAGTTAAATATTGGTGAAACCGAAGCAAACAATATTTTTGATTGTGTCCTTAATTTAACAAAAAGACAGCAAGAAGTCGTAGGCTTTCTACAAGTGGGAGATGAATTGCTTTTTTTGTAAAAAAATTGAAAAAAGGATACATCCATGATACAATTTTTGTATAAAATATCGAAGAGACGTTATAAATAATAAAATTTCTAAAGAAATAATTAGAAATAATATTCAAAATCAAAAGGAGGTGTAATTTTATGAAATATAATTTAGCATTCAAATACAGAATTTATCCAAATAAGGAACAGAAATTATTGATAAACAAGACTTTTGGATGTGTTCGTTTTGTTTACAATACGATTTTGTACACTGCGAATAAATTTTATGAAGAAACCGGAAAAAATAAAATAATTACACCTGCCAGTTTGAAGAGTGAAAATCAATTTTTGAAAGAAGTGGACAGTCTGGCACTTTCAAATGCTCAATTGAATGTGAGACGATCGTTTACGAATTTTTTTCAGAAGAGAGCGAAATTTCCAAGGTTCAAATCTAAAAAGAATAATGTTAAAAGTTATACAACAAATTGTGTGAATAATTCGATACGAATTGAGGAGAATAAATATTTGGTCTTGCCAAAATTGAAAAGAATAAAATTAAAATATCATAGAGAAATACCAAAGAATTATAGAATAAAGTCGGTAACATTGACAAACAGTAATGGAAATTACTATGTTTCTATTTTGACAGAATTTGAAAAAGAAATACAAAAAATGCCAAGTAATGATAAAGTGATTGGACTTGATTTTTCAATGTCTGAATTATTTGTCAGCTCTGAAAACCAAAGGGCTGATTATCCAAGATATTTTAGGATGTTGGAGAAAAAATTGAAAAAATTACAGAAATCATTGTCAAGAAAAGTAAAATTTTCTAAAAATTGGTATAAGCAAAAAGCGAAAATATCAAAGTTACATGAGTATATTAAAAATTGTCGAAAAGATTTTCTGCATAAATTATCAAAAAAATTGTCTGAAGCGTATAATGCTGTAGTTGTTGAGGATTTGAATATGAAAGGGATGAGTCAGTCATTAAATTTTGGTAAAAGTATAGGAGATAATGGATGGGGAATGTTTTTGAAAATGCTTGAGTACAAGTTGATGTTTTTAGGGAAACAATTTTTGAAGATAGATAAGTGGTTTCCATCGTCGAAAACTTGCAGTAAATGTGGAAATATTAAAGAGGAACTGAAATTATCAGAAAGAAGTTATAAATGTGAGTGCTGTGGAATTGAAATTGACAGAGATTACAATGCGGCATTGAATATAAAAAATATTGGAAAAGAAATGTTGAAATATTAGGAAATAAAAAAACAGGGCAGGGACTGTCCGAAGAGCTTGGTAAATATATTTGGCTAGCAAAAGCAGATACTTCCCAAGAAGCTCCCGCTTCTAAAAGCGGGAGTAGTTCACTCAAAAAAGGGATAAAAGACAAGTTGAAAAATCCTTTTAAAAAATAGCTAAAAATGGGATTTTTATACATAGAAAAAATGAAGGAGAATAAAATATGAAACCATTTACAAAATATGAAGGAACAATCGTTCCAATAATGAATGACAATATTGATACGGATCAATTAATTCCAAAACAATATTTAAAAAGTATCGAAAAAACAGGATTTGGAATACATGTTTTCGATGAGTGGAGATACAACGAAGATGGGTCTGACAATATGGATTTTAACTTAAATAAGCCAGAATACAAAAATGGGACAATTTTGATTACAGGAGATAACTTTGGCTGTGGTTCAAGTAGGGAGCATGCGGCTTGGGCATTGCAGGATTATGGTTTTCACGTTATTGTGGCTGGAGGATATTCAGGAATTTTCTACATGAACTGGTTAAACAATGGGCATCTGCCAATAACTTTGCCAGAAGCAGACAGAGTCGAATTATCAAAATTGCCTGGAGATGTGAAGGTTACAGTTGATTTGGAAAATAACAAATTGATTGCGAATGGGAAAGAATATGTTTTTGAGCTGGAAGAAAGCTGGAAACAAAGACTACTTAAGGGACTGGATTCAATTGGATTGACTTTACAGCATGAAGATGAAATTAGAAAATACGAAGAAAGTCATAAGTAGTTAAAAAAGGAGTAAAAATGAAAAATTGGGAAATCATAGATGGAGAGCATACTCGTAAAGTGATGTGGATAAATCATGAAATAGAAATGAAATTGTACTGTAATGGTGAAGATGACATTGATGAAGAGAAAATTGATGAAATAAAAGTCGAAGAAATGGTTGAAAAAATTTTAGAAAAGAAAGAATACTGGGATACAAAGTGTAAAAATTTGTTTGTTGATGAATTTGTTGACTGGTTTAATGAGGAAAAATGGGTAAAGCCTGAATATGCCGAAATTTACTATGAAACAAATAGTATTGATGAAGTGGAGAAAAAATTGCTTAAAATTATTGGAAAAGAAGATACAGAAGAAATTATGAAGAATAATTTTTTAACAAAAGAAGCATTTAAAAAGTTGCTTGATAATGAAGATATGGAAATAGTAATTGATTATAGTGAGGTAGAAGAAAATTCTAATTTTACAATAGCTATGCATGAAAAATTATTTTTTGTTGATAAAATGTTTTATGCTTGTTGTAATTTTAATGGTGAAATAGACGAGTATTATATGGACTAACTTTCTTAAATTTTTTTAGAAAGGAAAATCAGATATGGAAATTCAGGATTTTCGAGAAAGTTCACATAGCAGTTATTTTAAAGAATGGTATGGGAAAGTTATTTGGAAAGGTGAAGAAATACGAGTAAGTCTAACAATTTCAAAAAAATGTGATAATGTTGAACTTGAAAAAGAAAAAATGCTTAAAATTTTGGAAGAATTGTATCTTAATCAGGATGAATGGAATAAAAAAGTGAAAAATACGATGGTTAAGTATTTTTATGATGTGCTGAATGATGATTTTTTTGATGATGGAGCATTTCCAGAGTATCCAACTTGCTATGATATGTTATTTGAAATTTTAAAAAACGATTTTACAAAAGAAGAAGCTGAAAAGGCATATAAAAATAATATATTTCCAATAGACAAGTTTAAAAAATATATTTTTGTTGAAAGTATTGAAATAACAAGTGAAGGAAATTTTTATTTTGAAGTAGTTGATGATTATATAGTTGTAGGGGATAATTGGATTTGGTTAAAAGGGAACATTGATAAGGGATTTTTGGCTGCAAGTTTTAATGCTCTTTTTGAGTTTGTTGATGATTTGGAATTAAACGATAAATTTTCTACGATATTTAGAGAGAAGACAAAAATACATTCAATGTGGTTAAGCAAGTGGGGAGAGCCAAGAGAAGGATTGGCAAAATTTTATTATAGTAATCATAATTTAGCAATAACTGGAAATTATAAAGCTGGGAAAAAAGAGGGAATTTGGAAATTCTATGATGAGGATGGGAAATTGACTAAAAAGGTTAATTATGTTAATGATATTGCTGAGGAAGAAGTTGTTTATTGAAATAATAGAATAAAAATTAGAAAGAAAAATTTAAAAGATGGTAGAAAAATCAAAAGAACAATTAAAAATGGAAGAATATTTTAAACAAAATGGGATAGAGTATGATAAAAATTTTGTTTATGGTATTAATTAAAAAAGAAAGAAATTTTGAATTTGTAACTGAAATTTTTTGTATTTTGCGAAGGGAGAATATTGATTTATGTTTTCAATATTAGGTGCAGTATTATTTGGAGTTATAGCAATTATGACAGTTCTTGTTGCCTGCGGTTTGCCTCTGGGCGAATTTACAATGGGTGGACAACATAAGATCTTACCTAAGAAATTTAGAGTTATGGCAGTCATTTCAGTGGCTATTCAAATTTTTGCAATGATAATTATTTTGCAAGCCGGAGGTTTTATTTCCTTGTGGCTGTCTTTTAAGGTTACTAAATATATTTGTTTCTTCTTTGCTGCCTACCTATCTCTGAATACTATTATGAACATGATTTCAAAAAGCAGGAAAGAAAAATATGTTATGACTCCGCTTTCACTTATAACCGGAATATGTTTTTGGATAACGGCATTTCAGATGTAGTATGTAAAATGAGGATAATCTACAGTGCGTCAAATTTGGAATTTAAAGTAAAAAATACGTATAAAAAAAATTTATTTTTAGTATTGATTATTTATAAGCTCATGTATTTTTAAATATATATACAAATAAAACATTACATTTTTTGGATTGGTACTATTTAATAACTATTTTATTTATATTTTTAGCATTATGCAGTAGATAAAAAATCTAAAAAGAATATATTAATCCTATATGGGATTTCAACTTAATTCACAAAATTTAAAAAATATAATAGAAACTATTTATTGCATATGTCTTTTTGAAAAACTTATATTATGATGAATTTTATGATGAGGATGGGAAATTGACTAAAAAGGTTAATGATGTTGCTGAGAAGGAAGTTGTTTATTAAAATAATAGAATAAAAATTAGAAAGGAAAATTTAAAAGATGGCAGAAAAATCAAAAGAACAGTTAAAAGTAGAAGAATATTTCAAGCAAAATGGGATAGAATATGATAAAAATTGTATTTATGGTATTAAAAGGGAAAGAAATTTGAATTCATTTTTGATGATGGGGCTTATTGGATTATTGATGAAAACGGGGATGAAACCGTGCTATATACTATTTAATGAAAATGAGATATTGTTTTTTGCAGTTGGAATGCTCGGGGGAATTAAAGAATTTTTGACAAGGATAGATGTTGAGGATATAGAAAAAATTGATTTGAAAAAGGGAATTTTAAATTATAAATTGACAATAGTAGTAAGGGTAGGAGATAAAATAAAAAAAGAAATAATAAACTTTGCTCAAATCAATGGGAAGGCGTGGTGGATACAAAATAGAAATAACTTGATTGAAAGTGGTTATTTTGAAAGACTGGCTGAAAGAGTGAATGGAAGAAGAATGTTAGAACAATAAAAAAAGAAAGGCGACTTTATGAAAAAAATATTACTTATATCGTTAATTTTAGCAACTTTTGTACTATCTTGCGGAAATGGAGGCAAAAGTTCAAATGGAAATACAGAAGTCCAAAAGAGTGAGAAAAATAACAAAGAAATTGACAATAGTTTTGATTTTGAAATATATGGAGAAACATTGGAAGAGGCTCATAAAAATTTTAAGACAAAGATTGTCGATGGGCAAAAAACGGAATTTGTGCCAGATGGGAAACCAGGGATTCCGCCTAAAAACAGCAAGTTTTCATTGGTAAATTATCCATCAAAATTAGGAGAAATGCCAATGTACATTACAGCAAAAGAAAATAACGGGAAAAAATATCCAGCAATTATATATTTAAACGGTGGATTTGGTGGAATTGGAGATAGCAAATTTGATTGGGATGAAGAATCACCTAAAAATAATTATCAAGGAGCAGATGCATTTAAAAGAGATAATTTTGTACTTGCAATACCAAGTGTTAGAGGAGAAAATGCAAATCCTGGAAAATATGAAATGTTTTATGGGGAAATTGAAGACTTGGAAGAAGCTAGAAAATATGTGGCATCACTTCCTTATGTTGATTCAAATAGAATTTATCTCGTTGGACACAGTACAGGTGGAACAAAGGTATTGCTTTTGAGCGAATATTCAAAAGGTTTTCGAGCAGTTTTTGCAATGGGTGCTTTGCCAGATTTCTTTTGGGCGACAGAAAAACCGGATGAATATGGGGGAGTACCATTTGACTTGACAAACCCTAGAGAAATAGCAGTGAGATCATCACTCAGATATGTTCGTTCCATAACTTCACCAACATTCCACTTTGAAGGGCAAGAAGAAAGAAGAGATATTTTATTTGAGCCTATGCAAAAAGCCGCAGACAAATACAAAATACCATTCAAGAAATACCGAATTGCAGGTGGAGATCATTTTAACATCATTTATCCATTGACAACAATGATTGCACAGAAGATATTGGCTGATACAGGGGCGAAAACGAATATTCAGTTTACAGCAGAGGATTTGGAAAAAATTTCAAAAAATATTGTTAAATAGCAGATAATTTAATTTTAGAAATTTGATTGAAAATGAAAAATTGTCGATGTAAAAGTAGAAGATACGAGTTAGAAAATAAATTTCAAGTTTCAGATATAATCTGAAAAAAAGGAGATGTCTATGTGGTCAAAAGGAATTGAGTATAAAAAGCGAGAAAAAGAAAAACTTTCTAAAATAAGCTCAAAAGATTTACCATTTGATGTGTTTGTAAAAAATGGAGAATTAGTCAGCTGGAGAAGAAGTGGCTGGTGTAAGAGAGCTTATCAGTTTTACAAAAAAAGCTGTAATCGGAATTTTAGAAGAAATAAAAATCTTGAAACTTCAGTTAAAGGGAATTATTACAGAAAGTGTTATGAGTTGCAGTATGCTTGGATTTAGTAAAAAATTTTCAGATGACTAGGAGATAAAAAATTATGCGAACCATCAAAGAATGGAATAAAATAATAGAAAATTATTTTATTGAAAATAATGTTGAGTATGACAGAAATTATTTGTTTTTTTTTTCTAAAATCACTTTTATAAAAGTGTTTTTTGATAAAAATCTTATTTATGATTTTAACAAGGATTTAAGAGAAAGTATTATAGTTTTATTTAAGAAAGATAATATAGAAATATTTTCATGTGATATAACATTAAAAATGCCTTCAGGAATACAACTTTCGACTATAGGTAAAATGAGGAAAATAATCCCTCGGGAAAAAGTAAAGGTTTTAAAATTAGTAAAAAAAATAATGAGGTATAAATTATATTTTAAATTAGATAATAAAAGTAAAGCTTTTAGAATTGATATTTTTTTTAGATTTAATAAAAACTGGGTAGTTGAAAATATAAATTATTTGATAGAAAATAGATTAATAGATTTTAAAAAATGAAAAAAGTAAATTTTTTTTGAAAAAGTTAATTAAAATATTGATTTTTACACCATTTATTAATATAATTACATTGTATAACAAAAGTATTACAAAGGAGTGGTAAAAATGGCTACAGTAACAGCTAGAGTTGATGAAAATGTGAAAAAGGAAGCAGAAACTTTGTTTAAGAAAATGGGGCTTAATATGAGTACTGCTATGAATTTATTTTTGAAGAAGTGTATTTTGGAGCAGGGGATTCCGTTTGAATTGAAAGTGCCGAATAAGGAAACTTTAAAGGCAATGCAGGAAACTGATGATATTTTGAGTGGTAAAATTGAAAGAAAAGGGTATAATAGTGCTGAAGAATTATTTGAGGATTTAGGGGTTTAGTGGATGAAATTGACAATAAAGACGACCAAAAGGTTTGATAAGGACTTGAAAAAATTAAAGAAAAGAAAATATGATTTAATATTACTGGCACAGGTTATTAATAAATTATCTGATAGTGAAATTTTGCCTGAAAAATATAGAGATCATTATCTTGCTGGCGATTATAAAGGATTTAGAGAATGTCATATTCAACCTGATTGGCTCTTAATTTATAAAATTGAAAAAAATATTTTGGTTTTGACATTGTCGAGAACTGGGACACATTCGGATTTGTTTTAAGTTGGAGGAATTTCATGAAAAAGTTTATTTTATTTTGGCAGTTATTACTTGTGATAAATTTATTTTCTCAAGACGGAAATATCAAAGAATTTAATGATTCAAAAGGAAACATCTCTGGATATTCAATGACAGATTTTGATTTTAAAGGGTATTATAAAAAAATCAAAGAATTTGAAGAAAAAATTGAAAATGGTGATGTAAAAGCAATGAATAATTTAGCAAATTTTTATGCTAAAAATGACCAAACTGAACAAGCTGAAAAGTATTATAAAATGGCAATCCAAAAAGGTTCTAAAAAAGCTGAGAAAAATTTGAAGATTTTGGAAAAATTTCCACTTATGAGTGATCCGATGGTTATGGATGATTTGGCTTGGGATATTCCAATGGAAGATGCTAAAGGTGAGATAAAAATTGTAATTAGAGGATTTAAAGAAAATGGTAAAGATTTAAATGAGTATGAACGAAATAGAATGAAAGGTATTGTTAGAAAAATTTGGAATAAACTTTATGAAAGTGCAGATTTGGAATTTATTGGATATAATGATAATACAGAAAATAAAAAATTATCATTTGAAAGAGCTAAAAGACTTGCAGAGTTATTTCGTGAAAGTGGATTGAAAGATGAAATGCGAATTGTAAAAGTTTTGGGAAAAGGCTCTGAAAATTCAAGTGATACTAATGATACAGTAGAAGGAAGATATAATAATAGAAGAGTTGAAATTATTGGAAAAAATGTAGTTGAAAAAAATTTTGATTTAAGTTTATTTAATGAACTAAAAAATCAATTGGAAGATGAGTAATTTTCTTATATTTTAAAAAATTTTTTTAGCCTGATTGGCTCTTAATTTATAAAATTGAAAAAAATATCTTGGTTTTGACATTGTCGAGAACTGGGACACATTCGGATTTGTTTTGAGTTGGAGGAATTTTATGAGAAAAATTATTATTTTTTGTATATTTACAATTGTGAGTATCTCTTTTTCAATGTTAGGAGGACCTTGTAGTACGACAGAGAAAAAATGTGTTTTAAGAGGTTTTAAAGTTGATGGAAAAATAATAAACGAGAATGAAATATCAGAACTCAAAGAAATTGTAAATGTTTTAAATAAATTTGGAGAAAGTGGAACTGTAGATTTTATAGGGCACACTGATTCAAATGGGACAAAAAAATATAATCAAAAATTATCGTTGATAAGAGCTAGAAATGTTGCTAAATTATTTAGAGAATTTGGTTTAAAAGATACTATTTCAATTGGAGAAATAAGTGGTAAAGGAGAAGAGGATCCAGTTGATTTAAATGAGACAGATCAAGGGAAATATAGTAATAGAAGAGTAGAGGTTTTATTTAATAATTTAAAATGGAAAAATTTTGAATAAAAAAGTTAAAAAAGATGATATAAAAAATTTAGAAAGGAAGTAAAAAATGAACTACAAAATTGCAGTATTAAAAGGGGACGGAATTGGTCCAGAAATCGTTGATGAAGCGGTAAAAGTTTTGGATAAAATTGGAGAAAAATTTGGACATAAATTTGAGTATACGCAAGGGTATTTGGGAGGAGAATCTATTGATAAATATGGGGTTCCTTATTCCAAAGAAACTGCGAAGATTTGTAAAGAAAGTGACTCAATTTTGTTAGGGTCAGTTGGAGGGCCTAAATGGGATAATGTTGAGCCTGATAAAAGACCTGAAAAAGGACTTCTTGCGATAAGAAAAGACTTGGGAGTTTACACAAATTTAAGACCAGCCGTTTTGTTTAAGCAATTGAAAAGTGCTAGTCCATTGAAGGATGAAATAATTGGAGAAGGGCTAGATGTGATGATAGTTAGAGAGCTTACAGGAGGAATTTATTTCGGTCCTAGAGAATATTCTGATGAAAAAGCTATCGACACGTTGCCATATACAAAAGGGGAAATTGAAAGAATTGCAAAAAAAGCATTTGAAATTGCAAAATTAAGAAGGAAAAAAATTACAAGTGTGGATAAACACAATGTTTTAGATACTTCAAAATTGTGGAGAAAAACAGTAAATGAACTTGCAAAAGATTATCCAGAAGTGGAAGTTTCACACATGTATGTGGATAACGCTGCAATGCAATTGATTGCAAATCCAAGACAATTTGATGTAATTTTAACAGACAATATGTTTGGAGATATTTTGTCAGATGAGGCTTCAATGCTTACAGGTTCTTTAGGAATGTTGCCATCAGCAAGTTTAGGAGACGGAAAAGTTGGACTTTATGAGCCAAGCCACGGTTCAGCACCTGATATAGCTGGAAAAAATATAGCAAACCCAATCGCAACAATTTTATCAGCAGCAATGATGTTAAGATACGCGTTTAACTTGACAAAAGAAGCAGATGCGATTGAAAAAGCAATTGCAGAAGTATTGGAAGATGGCTTCAGAACAGCTGATATTTATACTGATGGAATGAAAAAAGTTGGAACAAAAGAAATGGGAAATGAAATTGTTAAAAGAATATAATTTTAGATGATTTGATTAAAAAATTTAAAAAGAAAAATCCAAGTTTGAGAGCAATTGAATTTCTAAAAATGAATATGTAAATAAAAGTAGAAGTTTAAAGTTTAAAAAATTTTATGAAATGGTTAATAAATTGATAAAAAATATTTTATCAAAAGAGAAAAGGAACTTTTACAATGAAATGTATAAATTTTTTTTATAAATGAAGCAGAAGAAATCGATAAAAAGGTAAATTTTAGTGGACAAACCTTTTTACATTTTAATAAATGGAAAGAGAGATTGTAAAAGATGAAAAATTATAAAGAATTAGAAAAAATATTATTTTCAATGGATGGGAAAAGTTATTCGGCGTATAAGTCGCTTAAAGGGGAATATAGGTTTGAAAAGTATGTTCTTGCGATTGATCATGTGCAGTCGGATCCCTATGCTCCGCCTTCAAAAATGAGAGTTATAATGGATAGGAAAATTTGCGGAATTCCTTATGAATTGACGGATACGAAGGATAAGAATATTGCAGTTTCGGATTTTCTTACGAGAAATTTTTACAGGGAAATTCAGAAAAGTGGGAATGACAGTATAGGAACTGGGGGAAGTGGAAGAATTTTTATTGACAGGTGTGGACAGGAAATCTTGGAAAGAACTTCGGTTATGATAAAGGGAGATAAAGTTGAAGTGAGGTTTGAAATGGGGATGCCTGCGAGAGGCAGACGGATAATGGGAAAAGCCGCACAGAAAATTATTTTTGAGCAGTTGCCTGAAATTGTGGAAAAATCCATTATTTATGATAATTTGAATAAAAAAGCGTTAAATGAGCAGGTAATTCTAGTGCTGGATCAGGAATATGCAAGAAAAATATTGAAGGAAAAAGGGCTTGTTGCATTTGTGGCTAATGGTTCTGTGCTTCCACGTGAAAGTGGAGTTTCGGATAGACCTATGAAAAATGCAGTTAAGTTTAAAAGTCCAGAAAAATTTGAGATTACATTAAAACTTCCAAGTGGGAAAGAAATAAGCGGAATGGGAATTCCAAAAGGAATTACATTAATTGTGGGTGGAGGTTATCACGGTAAATCCACGTTGCTTGCAGCACTTGAAAGAGGAGTTTACAACCACATTGCTCAAGATGGGCGTGAATTTATAATTTCTGAATCGGATGCGGTAAAAATACGTGCGGAAGATGGAAGAAATGTGGAAAAGGTGAATATAAGCGGATTTATCAATAACTTGCCACAAAATAAGGATACAAGGGCTTTTTCAACTGAAAATGCTAGTGGAAGTACATCGCAGGCGGCAAATGTGGCAGAAGCACTGGAATATGGGGCTTCTTTACTTCTAGTAGATGAGGACACTTCGGCTACCAATTTTATGATTCGTGACGGAAGAATGCAAAAACTTGTGGCAAAGGAAAAAGAGCCAATAACACCGTTTATTGACAGGGTAAAGGAACTTTATGACAATTTTGGAGTTTCTACGATATTGATTGTCGGCGGCTCTGGAGATTATTTTGATGTGGCAAATCACGTTATAATGATGGATGAATATGTGCCAAAAGATGTGACAGAAAAAGCAAAAGAGATTGCAAAATTGGATAAAAACAAGAGAGAATTTTCTTCAAATGATAAATTTCAAGGAGTTACACAGCGTATTCCACTCAAAAAAAGTTTTTCACAATCTGGAAAACTGGATAAAACAAAAGCCAAAGGGAAATACAATATTCTGTATGGAAAAGAATTAATCGACATTTCAGGGCTGGAGCAGCTTGTGGATGATAGCCAGACAAACTGCATTGCTGTGATGATTGATTATTTTAAAAATAAAGTACTGGATGAAAAATTGACGCTTTCGCAAGCAACTGACAGTATTTATGAAAAAATTGAAAAGGGCGGGCTTGATTCGATTTCGTCGTACACAGGGCATCCAGGAAATTTGGCATTGCCGAGAAAGCAGGAATTTTGTGCTGCGGTGAATAGATATAGAAAGCTTAAGATAAAATAGTTTGTAATTTTTTGCTTGAAAAGAAATTTTTTAATTCTGTTAAGTTTTTTCATTGAAAGACGAGAGGTATCACTTCGAGTAGCAACTGAATAATCACGTAAAAGTAGAATTTTAGCAATGAAAAATGAAAAAAGCGAGAAATAAAATGAATAAAAAAAGAAAGGAGAGTGTGATATTTGTATAATCATTTGTATATTTATCATACATAGTTTTTATGGAAAAAACTGGTGAAATTTTACATTATGAAAACATAACTTTCAGACGAGAAGGAAGAGAAATTTTAAAAGGTGTTGACTGGCACATAAATAAAGGAGAAAACTGGGCTTTATTAGGGCTAAATGGTTCTGGAAAATCCACTCTTTTGGGAATGATTCCGGCTTATAATTTTCCAACTTCAGGAGAAGTGCGAGTTTTTGGTCATAAATTTGGAAATTATGCTTGGACAAAGATTCGTGATAGAGTTGGTTTTGTGAGTTCTGCTTTGAATAATTTTTTGAGCACGTTAAATTCGCAAAAATTGGAAGATATTGTAATTTCTGGGAAATTTAGTTCGATTGGAATTTATCAAGAAGTTACAGATGAAGATAGAAAAAAAGCTGAAAAAATAATTGAAGATTTTGGGATAACTTACATTAAGGATAAATATTTTGCAATATTGTCACAAGGTGAGCAAAGACGGACATTACTTGCACGGGCATTTATGAATGAACCAGATTTATTGATTTTAGACGAACCTTGTTCAGGATTGGATGTAAAATCTCGAGAATATTTATTGTCTGTTTTGGAAAAAAATTCTAAAAATGAAAATGCAGTTCCATTTATTTATGTGACGCATCAAATTGAGGAAGTGATTCCAGCGATAACTCATGTAGCTCTTTTGAAAGATGGAAAAGTTTTTGCAAAAGGTAGAAAAAAAGATATTTTGATAGACAAAATTTTGTCAGAAATGTTCGAGATGCCAGTAAAAATCGTTTGGGAAAATGATAGACCTTGGCTGATTGTGAAATAATAAAAAAATTGCTGTATGTATTGTTCGTTTTGAGGGACTCGAACCCACAAGGAGAAAACTCCACTACCAGTTTAGAAGTAGGAACAATTTATTGACAGCAATTTTTTGTAAATATTTTTCAAAATATAAACTGATAATTATTAAGACTACCAGCAAATCTACTTTAATAATATCATAAAAATTGATAAATATCAAATGAAGTTTTTAGAAAATTATTTTTATTTATTCTTAAAATATAAATATTAAATAAATTTAAAAATATATAAAATATATTATTATATTAAAAAAAAATATTTGCAAATATTTTTAAAAAGTGTATAATATACATATAAAAAAATTTAGGAGGATTTTAAAATGGCAGGAAACATTTTAGGAACAACAGTTTATTATGATGCTGATTGTGATTTAAGTAAATTGGAAGGTAAAAAAATTACAGTTTTAGGGTATGGTTCACAAGGGCATGCTCACTCACTAAACTTAAGAGAAGGTGGATTTGATGTAACTGTTGGACTTAGAAAAGGTTCTAAATCTTGGGATGCAGCTACAGAAGCTGGATTTACAGTTAAGGAAACTGCAGATGCTGTAAAAGGTGCAGATATAGTTATGATCTTAATTCCAGATGAATTACAAGCAGAAGTTTATGCAAAAGACATTGCACCAAACTTAAAAGAAGGAGCATACATTGCATTCGGACACGGATTTAATATTCATTTTAAAAAAATAGTTCCAAGAGATGATATAAGTGTATTTATGGTAGCTCCTAAAGGACCTGGACACTTAGTAAGAAGAACTTTCCAAGAAGGAAGCGGAGTGCCTTGCTTAGTAGCAGTGGAAAAAGATCCAGCAGGAGATGCTATGGAAGTGGCTAAAGCTTGGGCATCAGCAATCGGTGGTGGAAGAAGCGGAATTCTTGAAACTACATTTAGACAAGAAACAGAAACTGACTTATTCGGAGAACAAGTAGTATTATGTGGTGGAGTTGTAGAACTTATGAAAGTTGGATTTGAAGTGTTGACAGAAGCTGGATATGACCCAGTAAATGCTTATTTTGAATGTATTCACGAAATGAAGCTTATCGTAGACTTAATTTATGAAGGTGGATTTGCTACAATGAGAAATTCTATTTCAAATACAGCTGAATATGGAGATTATTTAACTGGACCAAAAATTATTACAAAAGAAACTAAAGAAGCTATGAGAGGAATTTTAAAAGATATTCAATCAGGAAAATTTGCTAACGACTTCTTAGCTGACTATAAAGCTGGACAACCATTCTTAAAAGAAAAAAGACAAGAATTTGCTAATCATGGCGTAGAAAAAGTTGGAGCAGAATTAAGAAAACTTATGCCTTGGATTAAAAAATAATTAATTATTAATACAATTAATTTAAAAGATAATAATAAAGCACTCTAAAATTAGGGTGTTTTATTTTTATATATTTTTATAAAAAAATTATTTTAAAGTAGTAAATTTATTGACAAAAAGTGATAAAAAATGATAAAATAACTTTATATTAATGGTTTCGGAGTTAATCGCTTAAAAAATTTTTTAAGAGGAAAGTCTGGACTTCACAGGGGAAGGAGACAGTTAACGGCTGTTGAGAGAAATCTTAAGGAAAGTGCCACAGAAAATAGACCGCCTGTTTAGGTAAGGGTGAAAAGGTAGTGTAAGAGACTACCGGTAATTTAAGCAATTAAATTAGCCTGGTAAACCCCTCCTGAAGCAAGAATAAGTAGAAAAGTGAAAAGAGGTTCCCCGCCTTTACTTTGATGGGTAATTCGCTAAAGTTAATAAGTGATTATTAATTTAGATAAATGATTGACTAATACAGAATCCGGCTTATACCGAGACCTAATTTTAGAAATAGTTTATAAAATAACTACTCAAAGGAAATATAGTAAAAAATAACTATATCTTTGGGTTATTTTTTTAGTTTTTATAGAAAATAAATTTTTGAAAAAAAAATAGGCGGATGATTATGAAAAAAAAAGAAAATGTAGTGAAAAAAGTAAAAATTGTGAAAAGTGAATATGCAAATGAAGAATTACTTAAAAACTTTTATAATTATTTAAAAGAAAGTGAAATATTGGAAGTGGAAGATGTGAAGGAAGCAGATTTGTTAATTTCACTAGGTGGAGACGGGACAATGTTAAAAGCTGCAAAAGAAGCGATTATATCAGACATTCCAATTCTTGCGATTAATCTTGGTTCGCTTGGATATTTAGTCGAAATAAATCCAGAAAATGCGGTTGAAATGTTAAAAAATTATCAAAAAAATGAAAATTATAAGATAGAAAACCGTTCACTTATGGAAGTAAAATACAACGGCAACACATTTTATGCACTAAATGAGCTTGTGATAACAAAAGGTGGTCATGAAGCTCACTTAATTCAGGTGGAAGTTTTCTCAAATGGAATTTTTGTAAATAAGTATAGAGCAGATGGAATTATAGTTGCAACACCAACTGGCTCAACAGCTTATTCTTTGTCAGCTGGAGGTTCAATTGTCCATCCAAATTTAAACGCTTTGATAATAACGCCACTATCTCCACAAAGTTTGACTGCTAGGCCAATTGTTATAAATGGATGTGAAACATTGAGCTTCAAGGCGACTTCAAGAGAAGCCGAAGTTCATTTGAACATAGATGGAAATTTGTGGTTTGGAATTAAGCCGGAAGATGAGCTTTTGGCTACCCTGTCGAATAAAAAAATAAAAATAATTAAACCTATAAACAGCGATTATTTTGGTATTTTGAGAGAAAAATTAAAATGGGGAGATTTTGTTTTATAAAATTAGTGAATGAAAGGAAAAGGATGTTAAGAGAGTTAAGATTGAATAATTTGGCGATAATAAAAAATTTGGATTTGGAATTTAGCAAAAATTTTGTTGCGCTGACTGGGGAAACTGGAGCTGGAAAATCTATTATTTTGGACGGAATATCGCTTCTAATTGGTGAGAGAAGCCATCTGGAAATGATTAGAAATGGGGAAGAGAGTCTTTTTGCCGAAGGAATTTTTGAAATTACTGAAAAACAAAAAAAAAGATTGAATGAACTTGGGTTTGAGATAAATGACGACGAACTTATTGTGACTAGAACTTTTGATAAAAATTCTAAATCTAAAATTACAGTGAATGGGACACGGGTTACATTGTCAAAATTGAAGGAAATGATGGAGAATATTATAGACTTAGTTGGTCAGCATGAACATCAGTCACTTTTAAACAGTGAGTTTCATCTAAATTTGCTGGATAGATTCTTGGATGATGCGGGAAAAAATTTGTTAAAAGAAGTCAAAAAAAATGTGGATGAAATAAAAAAAGTAAATTTAAAAATTGAAAAAATTGAAGAGCAAAAGGCAAAGCTTTTAGAAAAAAAAGATGTTTTGGAATTTCAGTTTAACGAAATAAATGATTTGGATTTGAAAATAAATGAAGATAGTGAGCTGGAAGAAGAATATAAAATTTTGTTTAATTCAGGAAAAATTAGTGAAAAGCTGGAAGAGTCTTCACAGTGGTTAAAAGAAGGGGATTTTTCAATTTTGTCGGCTCTTGGAAAAGTTAGAAAAAATTTGGAGCAGCTGTCGGATTTGGCAGAAATTTATGGAGAGTTATCAGAAAAAGTGGAATCTATCGTCTATGAAGTCGAAGAAGTTTCCTATTCCATCGATAATTTTATTGGAGATGTGGAAGAAGTGAATGACACGAAACTTGAAAAAGTTGTGAAAAGAATTGATAAAATTAATAAATTAAAATTGAAATATGGTGCGACAATTGGAGAAATTTTGGAGTATAAAGATAAAATTTTAAAAGACTTAAATTTTGTGAATTTTGAAAATGATGAGCTTGAAAATTTGAAAGAAGAAAAAAAAGAACTTATTAAAAAATATTTTGAAAATGGTGAAAAGTTAAGCGAAATGCGAGAAAATATAGCTTGTGCGCTTCAAAATACAATTGATATTCAGCTTTATGATTTAAATATGGAAAGTGCTAAATTTCAAGTGTCAATTCAGAAAAATAATGAAATTACACCAAATGGAATAAATAAAGTGGAATTTTTAATTAAGACAAATGTCGGGGAAAATTTTAAGCCGCTTGTAAAAATTGCGTCTGGCGGAGAAGTTTCTCGGATAATGTTGGCACTAAAAACAGTATTTTCTGAGGTTGACAATATTTCTGTTTTAATTTTTGACGAGATTGACACGGGAATTTCTGGCGAAACAGTGAGAAAAGTCGCACAAAAATTAAAAGAACTTTCAAAAAATACGCAAATTATCTGTGTCACACATTCTCCACAAATTGCTGGGTCTGCAAATCAGCAATTTTTGATAAAAAAAGAAATAGAAAATAATTTTACTGAAACTAAAGTGCGGGAGCTTAACGAAAATGAGAGAATTCGTGAAATAGCAAGAATAATTTCGGGAGATAATATAACGCAAGTTTCGATTAATCACGCAAAGGAAATAATGGAAAAACAATTAAAAAAGAAAAAAGATGGATGTTTAAAATGGGAAAAGATTTGGAAAAAGAAAAAAAATTGAAGAATAAAGAAAATTTAAAAACCGAAAAAAATTTGAAGATCAAAAGAAAAAATAATACTTTGATAAAAGAATTTTTAGATTTTTTGGAATTTGAAAAAGGCGATTCTGAACGAACATTGATTGGCTATAAAAGGGATTTGAAGCAATTTTTAGATTTTTTTTCAAAAAGTTTTGATAAAATTTTAGAAGAAGATGTAATTGAGTTTGCTCAACATATTTCAAAAAAATTAAAAGAAAGTTCAATTTTGCGAAAAATGTCGGTAATAAAATCATTTTATAAATTTTGCTACTTAAATAATTTCGTCACAAATGATCCAACTTATGCAATTAAAAATTTAAGAAAATCGAATTATTTAAAAAGTAAAAATAAAAATGAAAATGAAATTTTTACAAAAGAAAAAAAATCCAAATTAAAAAAAATTTATGACGACATAAAGTTAGGAGACGATTAAAAATGAATGAGAAAAAGGAATTAAACAAAAATAGGAATGAAAAATCTAGAATTTTAATGATGTCAATCATAGCATATTTTGCAGTTTTTGTGTTAAAAAAAATTGATGTTGTTTCAAATTATATGGGAATTGTGCTTATGATTTTACTATATGTATATGCAAATTATAATCTTATAAATATATTTTTTATAAGTAAAAGAACGACATTTAAAATATATATATTTTTATTTTTAGAAGTAATTTATTTTTTTACAGGAGCATTCTCATTGGCAAGTATAGCCGTGTATCTAATTTTGCTATGGATTTTAGATTATTCAATTATAAAAGATGAAGGGCGTGAGGAAACTCCTAGAATAAATAGATTTTTTCAAATTTATATAGTGTTTAAAGTAGTTTTTATACTTACAATGATATTTTTTATGTAAAAAAATAAATATTTTTGACTTGACAAAAAACGATTACTGTTGTAAACTAGTAATATAAGTTACAAATGTAGTCGTTTTATTTTTAAATTTTTTAAAGGTGGGATTTTTATGGAAGAGAAATATCATATAACTGATTCAGAATGGGAAATAATGAGAGTTGTATGGGCAAATGACGAAGTTACGAGCAACTTTGTCTTTGAAGTTCTGGGGGAGAAGATGAACTGGAAGCGGACGACGGTTAAAACGTTGCTTAACAGGCTTTTGGAGCGAAAAATTTTGAAAAAGCGGGAAATTGGGAATAAATATCTTTATTCCACGGAATACATGGAAAAGGAAGTCGCCCAAATTTATATTTTGGGAACTTTTAAAAAGATTTGCGATACAAAAGTTGGAAAAATGATAGCTTGTGTGATTGAAAATAGTGAGCTAAGTTTTGACGATTTAGAAATTATTTTAAAAGCGGTGGAAGTAAAAAAAGAAAGTGCAGTTTCAAAAGTTTTGTGCAAATGTTTGAAGGGACAGTGTAATTGTGAAAAAAATGGGCATTTGCATATTTAGAAAATTTTTAAAATAAAGGAGATGGAAAAATGGAAAATTCAGAAAAAACAAAAAAAGTTTACACAGTCACTGGGATGAATTGTGCGGCGTGTGCTTTGACAGTTGAAAAAGCGGTAAATAAATGCGATGGAATTGATGCAACTGTAAATTTGGCGACTGAAAAAATGACTGTGAACTTTGATGAAAATAAATATAATTTTGCAAAAATTAGAGAAATAGTTGAAAAGAGCGGATATGGGCTTATAGAAAATGTTTCGGAAGAAGAAAAAGTTAAGATGTATCAGGATAAAATAAAAGAAATGAAAAATAAATTGATTCTTGCAATTATTTTTTCTGTACCGCTACTTTACATTTCGATGGGACATCATATGATGGGAGCGCCAGTTCCAAGATTTTTAAATCACAAGGAACATCCGCTAAATTTTGCATTGGCACAACTGGTATTTGTTATACCAATTATATATGCGGGAAGAGATTTTTTCACACACGGAATAAAAAATATTTTTAGAAAATCTCCAAATATGGATTCGCTTATTGCAATGGGTTCAGGAGCAGCTTTAGTTTATAGTTTAATTTCGACAGCTGCAGCGATATTGGATCCCAAAAATGCACATCATTACGCAATGGACTTGCACTATGAGTCAGCTGGAATCATAATAACTTTAATTTCATTGGGAAAATTATTGGAAGCTAGAACAAAAGGGCAAACTTCGTCAGCAATAAAAAAACTGATTGGATTGCAGCCCAAAAAGGCAAAAATTATTGAAAATGGTGTAGAAAAAGAAGTTATGATAGAAAATCTGAGTGTTGGAAATATTGTTGCTGTAAAGCCGGGAGAAAAAATAGCGGTTGATGGAATTATAACTGAAGGAACTACATCAGTTGATGAATCAATGTTGACTGGAGAAAGTTTGCCAGTTACAAAAAATGTGGGAGATAAAGTTATCGGTGGAAGTATAAATAAAAATGGGAGCATTAAATTTGAAGCGACAGAAATTGGGAAAAATACGATGTTGTCGCAAATAATAAAATTGGTGGAAGAAGCTCAAGGATCAAAAGCGCCAATTTCAAGAATGGCTGATACTGTCGCTGGATATTTTGTTCCGATAGTTATGGGAATTGCACTAGTTACTGGACTTGCGTGGTACATTTTTGGTGCGGGGTTAGTTACGTCACTTTCATTTTTTATTTCGGTTTTAGTAATTGCTTGTCCATGTGCATTGGGACTTGCAACACCTACATCTATAATGGTTGGAACTGGAAAAGGAGCAGAGAACGGAATACTTATTAAAAGTGGAGAAGCTCTGGAAACAACTCATAGAATAAAAACGGTCGTATTTGATAAAACTGGGACAATTACTGAAGGAAAACCTGTTTTGACAGATTTTGTAACTTTTGGTAAAAATTATTCGGGAAAAGAGTTACAAAAAATTGCGGCTAGTGTGGAAAAAGAATCAGAACATCCGTTGGCACAAGCTGTGGTAAATGGAATTTTGGTAAAAAATGAGTTTTTGGAAAATGAATTTTTTGATTGTGAAAGTTTTCGTGCAATGCCGGGATATGGGATTAGAGTGAAAGTAAAAATTGGCGGAGAAATTAAAGAAGTACAAATTGGGAATAAAAAATTGATGGATAACAGAAAAATTGATACAGAAATTGCACAGAAAGATTACAATGAGTTTTCTGGCGAAGGAAAGACACCGATGTATATGTCGATTGAAAAAGAACTTGTGGCACTTGTGGCAGTTGCCGATGTGATTAAAAAAACAAGTGCTGATGCAATTTGTGAACTTCATAAAATGGGAATAAAGACGATAATGCTCACAGGAGACAATGAAAAAACAGCAAAATTTATTGCGAAACAAGCTGGGATAGACGAAGTGATTTCAGATGTGCTGCCACACCAAAAGGCTTCTAAAATTAAGGAGTTACAGGAAAATGGTGAGTTTGTAGCAATGGTGGGAGATGGAATAAATGACTCTCCAGCATTAGCTCAGGCAAATGTTGGAATTGCGATTGGAAGTGGAACGGATGTTGCGATAGAGTCGGCAGATATTGTACTTATTAAAAACGACTTAAAAGATGTGGCAAGAGCTATGAAATTAAGTAAAGCAACGATTACAAATATAAAGCAGAATTTGTTCTGGGCCTTTTTTTACAATGTGATTGGAATCCCAATTGCCACAGGAATCTTTTATGCTTTATTTAATGGACCTAAATTAGACCCAATGATCGCAGCTTTTGCAATGTCATTTAGTTCGGTTTCAGTTTTGGCAAATGCATTGAGATTAAAAGTTTTAAAATTATAAAAATAAAAAAATTTTTTAGCAAGAGGTTAAGTACCTTTTCACCAAACAAATAGAATTTAACATAAGTCGCTAATTGGCGACTTTTTTTTGTTAAAAATATAAAAATAAATATAAAAAAAATTTTTTTCCTAAAATAAATAAAAAAATTTTTTACATTATACCTATAAATATTGAAATTGCGTTTGTTTTTCCTTTTTAAATAAATAAAAAAATTATTATTTATTTAAATTTTTTTGCTATTTCTTAAAAAAATACTTGTTTTTTTTTTTTTTTTTTTGTTATAATGTTAATGGTTCAAGAAATAAAAACAAATAAAATTGAAGAAACTGAAAAAATTATTAACCACTCACTCACTCATTTAAAACTATTCTTGATAGCTTTTTTGGATTTTTTAATTTTAGGAAAGAAGAGGTAAAAGTATGACAAATGATTTGAGAATTCTAAAAAAAGAATTGAAATCTTTTGCAAAAAGAGTTAAAGATTTTAAATACACCGATTCAGCGCTTATTACTTTCTTACTTACTGGGCTAATAATGCTTAGCGGTATTTCACTTAATCTTTACTCGGATGAAATCAAGACACAGCAGGAAGCGATAAACACGTCAATATTCCAGCTGCAAAAGGACTTTAAGCGTGCAAGGCAGGAAAACAATAAACTTTTGAGAAATACGAATTTAGAATTGATTCAGTTAATGGAACAGGGGGATCACGTAGTAAAATCACCTTGGGGCAGTTTTCAGTTCGGTTCAAACTATGTATATAACGACTGGAAAGGGACTTACAAAGGTCGTGGAGATAAAAAGGAAGCTATAAAATACGCGAGAGAAAATGACAAGTTTGGGACTTATGCGGGAGCAAAGCAGGGGACTACTGAGTTGAAAAGGGTTATTGAACCGATTTCGGCTGTGCCTGTGGATGCGGCGGTTAGACCGAAAGATATTAGGAAGACAGCTTTGAATATTAATTTACCGAATATTGGGGCACCACAGAAACCTAATTTGAATATAAGAGTTGGAGATCCATTGAGAATAGAAGAAATGTCTGTAAGAACTCCAACAATAACAGTACCTTCTATAAATCCTAATGCTGAGCCGTTTTTGGATTTTTCATTTACAAATCAACTTACTGCTGGATATTATTCGGGAACAGTAATATCTGATGCAAGTGGTGCAACAAAAAATAACAGAAGTACTGTTTGGAATGGGGCAGATCAAAATGGAAATCCTGTGACAAGTTTTGGAGCAACTAATACGAAATTAGGAAATATAACAAAAGCTGGATCACGAACAGATCATACAGTATATGTTAATAAAGCTAATGAATCACCAGATACACTTTCACAGAAAGCTGATGCTTTTGTGGTTGAAAATATGAATTTATATTTAGCAGGTAATTTATCTAGTAATCCTGTTGTTGACAGTAGTTCACATAATCATGATGGTGTTATCGGAATACATACTGTTCGTAACGGAACAATTAGAAATGTAACAGGAAATTTATATGGACAAGCAGATTTTATTTCCATAGAAACTTGGCATTCAGGAAAATTAAAACTTGATAATGTTGATGTAAATATTACTGGTGATGATAACACTATTTTTTATATTTATCCTGCAAGTTATGAAGCTTCAAATGGATATAAAACGTATCTTCATGCTTATCATCAGAGGGGAGGGTTTACAGGATCAATTGATGCTGATATAAAATCGAATAAAAATATAATTTACAATACTTTAGGAGCTTCTGGTTCATTTGGAATAAAAAGTGAAGGAACTTATAAATTAGAGGGTTCAAATAATATTGTTTATTCAAGTACTGGGTATTCTCCTGATTTTGAGAAAATATCAGGTTCTGGTGCGATAACACATATAGCTGGTTATAGTGATAACTTGACACCATTTGTAAATCTTTTTAAACCAGTAGAATCTTATGGTGATGGTAATATTTTAATGTTTTTTGCAAATCAAACAAATAAAAAATCAAATGTTACTGGTGGAAATATAAATGTTTGGGTTCAAGCTTCTGGTGATAATCGAAGCCTTTGGGATAAATCAACTATTGGAATATATCAAGGTGAAGTAGGAGTTAATGGAATAATAGGAGAAAAACTTAATATTTCAGGTTTTTTACCTACTCAAACTGCAGATGGAAAGAAAACAGGACTTTACTCAGATTACGTTGAAGGAAATATAGGAATTTTAGGATGGTCAGGACAAAGAGTCAATATTAAACCTGATGATGATCTAGGAGCAGAAAAAAGTGTTACAAACAATGCTGATTATAAGATAAAAGACCCGATACATTCGCTTTGGGTAAATAATGCAGATATAAGTTTTGGAAAACATGCATTGTCTGGAATCATGTTTGCTTCTCAAAATGGAACAGTTATGGATGTAGCTAGATCTGCGAATAAAAATAATGCAGGAGCTGATGGTGTAGCGATAAGAAATAAAGCTATTACCGATTATGGACATTTAACATTGGCAACATCAGGAAAAGTAGTTGCTTCTGAAAGTGGTACTAATGAAGCAGCAACGGGAACAATAATTGCCTACTCTCAAGGTGTATTTGGAGATAAAATGAATAGAATGAGTTCAAGTACAAATGGTAATTTACGTGGAATGAGCAGTGAAATTAATATAGGTCCAGATGTTGAAATGTCAGGAAGATACCATAAAATAGGTACAACTGAATACTATCCAATAGCATATTTAGCAAAAGATGGAGGAAAGATAACAGCAGAAAAATCTACAAAAGCATATGGTTACGGTTCATTAGTAGCTTACGCTGAAAATTTAGGTAATGTTACTACAACAGGAGATGTTACAGCAGTTGATGCTTGGGCAGATAAAACAGACACAGATACAAAAAAATTATTGTACACTAATATAGGTGCATATGCTAAAAAAGGTGCTGGTCAGTATCAAACTCAAGATACAACATCTCTTGGTGGTAGTACTAAAGTAGATGCCAAAGATAGCTCTGGAACAACATTAACAACAACAGAAATTACTATGAATGGTAATTTAACAATTAATGGTTTAGGTGCATTAGCAGATGGAAATAATGCAGTCGTTAATTTAAAAGGCTCAGGAAATGTTATAAACACAGGAACATCAGGAGCATTGATTGCACAAAACGGTGGAACAGTAAATTTTTATGGAGGAACTATTACAAATCAGGATAATTCAGCAGCCAGAGGATTATCAGACAATGATCATAAAAATGTAACGCCATTTTATGCAAAAGCCCCGGCATTGGGTACAGATGGAACTATAATTTTTCATAATCCTGCAAGTGCAACAACATTAAATAAATCAGCAACAACAATAAAAATGTTTGATGGAGTAGTAATAGCCGATGATCCTTCAACTTACCAAAAAAATATTGGTACAGGTAAATATCAAGGATTAGGAAATGTAACAGTAGAGATAAATAATAATGATGTAATTATAGGAGTTTATGACGATAATGGAAAAGCTGCTCGTACTTGGTATAATAGTACAGATACAGGAACTCCTACATTTACTAGTGGTTTAGATGGTGTGAATCAGTTTGGAGATATAACTTACAATAATGGTGCAACATTCTATACGGTAGTATTAAAAAATGGTAAATTAGATATACAGGCACCAACAGTATCATTGGACAACATAGGTGATAAATACAACGGAATAAAAATGGCAAATGAGCTTGTAACAATAAGCAATGGAACAACAGTATCAGGAAATATAGTTGGAACAAATCTTAAAGGGCAAGGATTATCTATGGGAAATATTTCCAAAGCCACACAAGTAGCGGCTGGGATAACACCAACTAACACAACTTCAGGATTCATCAATAAAGGAACAGTAAACGTAACGGGCGGTACAACAGCGGCAGGAATAGCTGGAATAAATGTAAGCTATGGAACAATTAACAATGACAAAGCTGGAAAAGTAACAGTAGACAATGGTGCAGGACTTTATGCAACAAATGGAAGTAAAATTGTAAATGACGGTACAGTAACTGTAAGCGGAAAAGGAGTAGGAATAGCAGGACTTGGAACAGGACAGACAAAACAAGATTATGGTACTGATGTTGCGAATGGAACGACTGTGGAAATAGTAAATAACGGTACATTAAATGTATCAGGAGATGAGGCAATCGGAATTTATGCAGAAAACAATACTGGAACAGCAAGAACAAATGTAAAAATAGACAACACTTCTCCAATTACAGTTGGAACAAAAGGAGTGGGAATTGCATTAGTGTCAACAGCGCCAACAACTGTTTCTCACGGCGCAGAACAAGGTGGTACAATAACATTGACACCTGCAGGGGCGACTGACATTACAACAGGAGTTCAGGGAACAGGAATTTATGCGGAAGATTCAGACATAAATTTAGGTAGTGGAGATTATGTAGTAGAAACTAAGGAAAAAGGAGTAGGAATTTTCGCATCGGGCAACACAAAAGTAAATGGAACACTTGAGTACAAATACAATGGAAGTGCAACAGGAACAGGAATGGGAATTGTATACGACCAGGACAAGGCTTCCAATTTAACAAACTATGCCAACGTAAAACTTACAAATTCTACAAATACAACAGGCGGAATGGTCGGACTTTACACAACAGCAGCGGCAGGTAACAAGTTCATAAATAATGGAAATGTGGAAGGAAAATCGACAGCGCTTGAATTTGGAATAGTTACAAATGGAGCGGATGTGGAAAATGCTGGAAAAATAACATTGGGAGATGCGACAAAACAGGCGGAAGCAAATGTTGGTATTTATGCAAAAGCTAAAAATAAGATAAGTAACAGCGGAACAATTACAGTTGGAAACAATGCAATTGGAATTTATGGATACAATGTTGACAATAATGGCACAATTAAAGCTGGAGATAATGGAGCAGCCATTTACACTCAAGATGATGGAACTGTGAATTTGAACGGCGGTTCTACAGTTAAAGTGGGTGGAAATCAGGCAGTAGGTGTCTATGCAGTTGGAACTAATCAAAATCTTAATGCAAATGCAGGTTCCACATTTAGCATAGGAGATGACTCATTTGGATTTGTGGACGCAGGAAAAGGGAACACGATAACATCATACGCAAATCCAGTAACTCTTGGAAGCGATGCAATCTATGCTTACCAGAATGACAATACAGGAAAGATAGTAAACTACACTCCATTGACATCATCAGGGGACAGAAACTACGGACTTTATGGAAACGGGACTACTGAAAACTACGGAACAATAGACTTCTCAAATGGAAACGGTAACGTAGGAATTTATTCAACAAACGGCGGAGTAGCGACAAACTTTGGAACAATAAAAGTGGGACCTTCAAACACAAGCGCAAAAGAATACGGTGTAGGTATGGCAACAGGATACTATGATGAGGCAACAAATAAAACTTCAAATGAAGGAACAATCATAAACAGAGGGACAATAGAAGTAAGCAAGGCGAACACAATGGGAATGTATGCAGTAGGGCCTGGCTCAAAAGCAATAAACTATGGAACTATAAACCTATCGGGAAGAGATACGATAGGAATGTATCTTGACAGGGGTGCACATGGTGAAAACTGGGGAACAATCCAGACAACTGTATCAGGACTTAGAGGAGTAAAAGGAATTTATCTTTCAAACGGAAGCTACATAAAGAACTACGGGACAATAAACATAGCGGCTTCAGATATTAAGAGTGCAGGGATCTGGGCAGATACTCAGTCGTTCCCGAACGCTGAAGAAAATTCAAGCGGAAGAAACCCGATAACAGGGGCAAGCCAGACAGGAACTTCGACACCGCTAATAAAAGTGGTGACAGCGGATGACATGAAGGAAATGGGAGGAGTGACAATAAAAGTTCCGCCAAGAATGACGCCTGTGACAGTGACAGATGCGCAAGGGAATGTGATACCGATAGTAAAAGTTGACACAGACACTCCAGCACCGAATCCGGTGTCAGTAACGGTGACATCGCCATCAGGGATAACAACATTGAATCTGGCGGTAAACAATATGCAGAACTTCCCGTCAGCTTCGGAAGCGACAAGCATCGGAATGTATGTGGACACGTCAGGGGTAAACTACACAAATCCGATACAGGGGCTTAACAACTTAGTCGGGCTTGAGGATATAAGCCTGTACTTTGGACCGGAAGCTTCGAGATACACAACGTCTAAAGCCATAGAAATAGGGGACAACATTTTGAAGCCCTACAATGATGCGCTAAGAGGGCTTGTCACAGCAGGAACGACATTGTATGTAACTTCGCCGAGCCTTACTTGGATGGCGCAGCCTACGAAAGATCCGTCGACAGGACTTCTGGACAAGGTGTACCTGGTAAAAGTTCCTTATACAGCGTTTGCAAAAGACGGGGATGACCAGACATACAACTTCCTGGCAGGGCTTGAAAAGAGATACGGAGTCGAAGGACTGGGGACACAGGAGAAACTGATATTCGACAAGATAAGCAGCCTAACTGGCGGAGAAGGTCACATACTGGCACAAGCGATTGACGAGATGAAGGGTCACCAGTATTCAAATATCCAGCAGAGAACAAAGGAAACAGGGGATATTTTGAACAACGAGTTCAGCTACCTGCAGAATGAATGGGAAAACCCTACGAAAGACAGCAGCAAGATAAAAGCATTTGGTCAGAGAGGGGAATACAAGACAGACACAGCTGGAGTGGTAGACTACGCAAGCAACGCCTACGGGGTGGCCTATGTTCACGAGAAGGAAGGCGTGACGCTTGGAAACAAGACAGGATGGTATGCAGGAGCGGTAACAAACCACTTTAAATTCAAAGATTTGGGAAGATCAAGGGAAGACCAGACAATGATGAAAGCTGGAATCTTTAAGACAGTGTCGCCAGCAAAAGACCACAATGGCTCACTGCAATGGACAATATCAGGGGAAGCGTTTGCAGGAGCGAACCATATGAAGCGAAGATACTGGGTTGTAGACGACACATTTGAAGCGAAATCAGATTACGCGACATATGGAGTGGCGCTAAGAAATGAACTTGGAAAGGACATCAGAACGAGCGAGAGAACAAGCATAAGACCATACGGGGCGCTAAACTTGGAATATGGAAGATACACAGGAATAAAGGAAGATGGGCCGATGGCGCTTGAAGTGAGAGGAAACGACTACATTTCAGTGCAGCCGGAAGCGGGAGTTTCATTCAACTACAGACAGCCTGTGGGATTAAAGAGCAGCCTGAAAGCAAGTTTGGCAGCCGCCTATACAAATGAGCTTGGGGAAGTGAATGATGTCAAGAACAAAGCCAAATTGAGAGGGGCGGATGCGCCGCACTATGAACTTCGCGGAGATAAGGAAAATCGGAAAGGAAGCGGAAAGTTTGACTTGAATTTAGGATTTGAGAACACAAGATTTGGAGTGACAGTAAACGCCGGATACGATACAAAGGGAGAAAATGTAAGAGGAGGTATCGGATTCAGAGCGATTTACTAAGCTGAAGAGGCTTTGCTGAAAATGGTTTAAATTATTTGTCATAATATGAAACAAGAGAATAACTCCTTTAAATTTAAAAATTTATGGGAGTTATTTTTTTATTGAAAAAATTTAAACTAATTTATTGAAAAAAAAATCTATATATAGTAAAATCTTTAGTATAGGAGGAAAAATGAAAATCTCAGAATTTATTAGTGAAAGTGCAATCGAGATGTTAAGGCGGAAGATGAAAAGTTTGAAAGAAGATATGATTTTTCGTGGAATACCCGATGAAAATGGAATTGTTACCGATATTGAAATCATCGTAGCAAATGAAATTGATTCTATTGCGTCTGTATTAAAAAAAATGAAAAAAAATGAAGCTATAATAAGAGTGTATCCCAGAGAATTGGTACCGTCTGACACTGATGTTAAGATTGCACAAATTTATGGAGAAGCGGGCGGAGCATTTTATATTATTAATGTTGATGTCAGTGAAATAAACGCGGTTGTTTCCTTAAAAAAATTTAATAAAATAAACATAGATGAATTTTTTAGTGAAAAAGGTGTGATTGAAAAAAATATTTCAAATTTTGAACTACGACATGAGCAATATGAGATGGCAAAATGTATTGAAAAAAGTATGAATGAAAATGTAAAATTAATAGTTGAAGCAGGAACTGGAACTGGAAAAACAATAGCTTACTTACTTCCAACATTGTTGTATGCACTAGAAAATGATTTAAAAGTGATAGTTTCGACAAATACGATTAATTTGCAGGAGCAGCTTTTAAATAAAGATATTCCTTTGATAAAAAAAATTGTGGGAGCTGATTTTAATTATCAGATTGTAAAAGGACGTGGAAATTATCTTTGCAAAAGAAAATTATATAATATTGATATTTCTGAAATTGAAAACGAGCCAGAAGAAATAAAAAAAGAAAAGAAAATAATAAAAAATTTGATAGAATGGGACAAGAGCATAGCTAAAAATGGAGATAGAGGCGAATTGAAATACGAGATTTCAAGCAAAATCTGGGAAAAAGTGAACAGCGAAGCTGATATGTGCAAAGGCTCAAAATGTCCGTATTACTCAAAATGCTATTTTTTTGCAGCTAGAAAAAATATCTCAAATGCGACACTTTTAATTGTAAACCATCATATGTTTTTTGCAGATCTTGCGATACGGAATCAATCAGGATTTTATACAAATTATTCGATTCTACCAAATTACGATATAGTAGTTTTTGATGAAGCGCACAATATAGAGGATACAGCTAGAAATTATTTTACAGTAGAAACTTCAAAAATTGCTTTTGGCAGGCTTATAGGTCAAATTTTTAACAGAAAGTCTACTGGAGTGAATAATGCTGGAGTACTTCCCAAATTGTCATCATATTTAAATGAAAATTTGGATGCAAGTGAATATGAAAAAATTGATGGATTAAAAGAAGATGTCGTGTCGGAATTAAATAGTTTTTATGACAAGGGAATGGAAATTTTAAGTGCTCTTACTAAGTTTTTTTTGCGTGGAAAAGAGCAAAGTGAAGTTAAAGCTAAAATTGACAGAAAAAGTTTAATTTCTGATAAAAATTTTAAAAAAATAATAAAAATGAATGTTAGTTTTAGAGAAAAAAATGGAAATTTGAGTTTGAAAATAAATAAATTTTTAAATGCGGTTAATAAATATAAATTGGAAGATAATGAGGGCTATATATTTGAATTTACGAGATATTCTGAGAGATTGAAACAATTTTTTAAAAAGTTTGAATTTATTTTTGAAGGAGAAGAAGAAGGTTATGTCTATTGGACTGAAATTACAACGAAGCGTTCAAATATAAAATTGTATGCGACCCCTTTTGACATATCGAAAGAATTAAATGAAAATTTGATTTCAAAACTTGACAGAATGATATTTACTTCGGCAACTCTTGCTGTTGACAATAAATTTGACTACTATAAAAGAAATATTGGACTTAAAAATGAAAAAAATAAAAAAATTGAAGAAAAAATAATAAAATCGCCATTTAACTATGAAAAACAAATGAAAGTTTTTATTCCTGCTGATGCGCTTGATCCCTCAAATTTGGAATTTATGAGAGATTTGCACGATTTTATTGTGAAAAGTATAAAAGCGACAAAAGGACATTGCTTTTTGTTATTTACTTCTTATAGCACTCTAAATTATTTATTTAATAGTTTAAAAAATTATTTTCCAAAAGAAGATTATACTTTGATTAAGCAAAATGATTATCCTAGACACGAAATGATAAGACTTTTTAAAACTTCTAAAAATCCAGTATTGTTTGGAACAGACAGTTTCTGGGAAGGTGTAGATGTGCAAGGAGATCAGCTGAAAATGGTAATTATAACAAAATTGCCGTTTAAGGTGCCAAGCGATCCAGTGACTGAAGCTATTATAGAAAATATTAAGAAGAATGGTAAAAATGCATTTACTGAATATCAAGTCCCACAAGCTGTCATAAAGTTTAAACAGGGAATTGGAAGACTTATCAGGAGTAAAACTGATACTGGGAGTATAATAATCTTGGACAACAGGGTGATAAAAAAAAGATATGGACAAAATTTTTTAAAAGTTTTGCCTAAAAATATTGTTATAGATAATAGAAAAGAAATAATAAAAATAATGAAATAGTGAGAAAGGAGAGAAAATGAGAATAAAAATTTTGAGTCGGGAATTTATATTTGAAATAAAAAAGGCAAAAAGGAAAAAAAAGGAAAAAAAAAGTCACTTTGAAAAAAGATTTTTGGGATTTGTAGTACTCTTTTTCTGTTTTGGTTTTTTTATAGAATATTCAAAATTAAAAGTTGACTATAAAGTTGGAAGTGTGGCAAATTCTGACATCATTGCACCAAAAGATGTAATTTACTTGACAGATTTGGTTGACGATATACTTCAAGACAGGATACTTCAGACAACGACACCTGAATTTGACAGAATTCCAGGAATGAATAAGCAAACTTTAATTAGCATAAATAAGTTTTTTAGGGAAATTAATCTTTTGAAAACTTCTTCAGATGAGGAAATACAGAGTTATATTTACAGAAATAATTATAATTTTACTCCTGAAGATATAAGAAATTTAATAAAAAGAAATGAAGATGTCGAATATACTGGAAATCTTGCCGATTATATTTCAAAAATTTATAGCGCAGGGATATTAAAAAAAGAAGATTTAGAAAAGATTGTGAGAAAAAAAGATCTAGAAATAGATTATTTGGATATGAAATTACTCGAAAATTTTGTGAAGCCAAATTTAAGAATTAACGACAAAGAAACTGAAAAAAAAGTGGCGGATAGCATTGATTTTTTACGGAACAGGGAAATTAAAATTTATAAAGGGGATATTATTGTAAGAAAAGGTGAAGTTATAGATGCCAATACTTATTTGAAATTAAAAAAATTAAATCTTGTTAGGACGGAAGATAAAATAAAAAAAGTGATTGGTTTAACTTGTACTTTTATCATTGCAGTAAGTTTACTTTATTATGTCTTGAAAAAAAATTCTAGAAATGTGGTTGAATCAAATGTATATTTTGCGATTTGTATAACACTTATTATATTGAATTTGATATATGTTTACACATTTAATAAATTTCCGCTTATCGTGTATTTAATTCCGTTTTCAACTTTACCAATTATAGCGACAATTTTAGGGGATAGAATGTTTGCGGCAATAATTACATTTATGGATATGATAATATTATCAAGAGAAGAATTTTGGCTATTTATAATGATAGCGATGACTCTTGCCGCAATTTATAAAGCTGATAAATTGACAAATAGAAGTGATATAATAAAAATCAGTTTATTTTTAGGAATTTTTCAGTCAATAATCACATTTAGTTATGGAATGGTCAATCAGATGGAAATAACGCTTATAGGAGTTTTAATCATTGAATCTGTTGGCTCTGGAATTTTAACTGGAGTTTTAACCGTGGGGCTTCTTCCGTATTTTGAAAATACATTTGATATTCTGACTGATATGAAATTATTAGAATTGAGTGATTTTTCACACACTTTGCTAAAACAGTTGCTGCTTAAAGCTTCTGGGACATTCCATCACAGCATAATGGTTGGAGCTCTTGCAGAAAGCGCGGCGGAATCAATAGGAGCAAATGCCACATTTGCGAGAATAGCTTCATATTATCACGATATAGGAAAGATGAAAAGGCCGGAGTTTTTTGTGGAAAATCAAAGTGGTGGCTTAAATCCGCACAACAAGATAAAGCCGTCACTAAGTGCATTAATATTGACTTCTCACACAAAAGATGGATATATAATGGGAAAAGAGAATAAACTTCCAAAAGAAGTATTAAATGTGATATTGGAGCATCACGGCACAACTTTAACTCAATATTTTTATTATAAGGCGCTGGAAAGTGGAGAAGAAGTTATTGAGAGCAATTTCAGATACAGCGGACCAAAGCCATCAACAAAGGAATCAGGAATCATACTTTTGGCGGATACTGTGGAAGCGGCAACCCGAACGCTTGAAAATAAAAGCAAGGAAAGTATCGAGCGGTTTATCAGATATTTGGTAAAAACTAAAATTGAAGATAATCAGCTGTCAGACGCAAATCTTACATTGGGAGAAATTGAAAAAATAATACAGTCTTTTGTCATAACATTAAAAGGTGTGTATCACGAAAGAATTAAATATCCAAAAATGGATGAAAAAATCAAAAAATAAAGTTAATAGAGAAAGGGAAAAAATAGTGATAAAAACAAAAATAAATAAATAGAAATAAAAATTAAAAAATAAAAGAAAAGAGAGAAAAAATGTTAGATGTAGATATAAGTTATGATATACCAAAAATAGATGATTTCTTTGATGAAGATAAAATAAAGGAATTTGTAAACTATATTTTAAAAGATGAAAAAAAGGAAGAATACGATGAAAATGAATATTATTTATCCATCTTGGTTACAACAAATGAAGAAATACGGAAAATTAATTTTGAATACAGAAACAAAGATATGCCGACAGATGTGATTTCTTTTGCGTATAACGAAACAGAAAATTTTGGAGAAATAAATATGCTGGGAGATATTGTTATCTCAATTGATAGGGTAAAAGAGCAGTCAAGTGAGTATGGACACTCTGACAAAAGGGAATTTTATTATGTTTTGTGTCACGGGATGTTACATTTACTGGGATATGACCACATCGACCCAGATGATAAAGTTGTTATGAGAAAAAGAGAAGAAGAAATTTTGGCTGCATTCAATTATGAAAGAGATTAAGATCTAAAAAATAGGAAGAAGGTGCAATTTTATGGCAGACGAGAGAGAAAATAAAGCAACAAAAAATGATGAAAAAAAGGAAAAAATTTAAATAAAGAAAGTAAAGAAAATAAAAAAAAAGAAGAAAATAGAGAAAATAAAGAGAATAAAGAAATAAAAAGAGAGAATAGAGAGAATAAAGAAAAAATGGAAGAAGAAAAAATAAAAAAACAGAAAGAAAAAAAGGAATTTTTTCGTTTTTTCATAAAAAAGATAGGTATAATTTGGATATAAGAAAAGAGAGGGAGCACGACAGACGCCTTGTTGAGAGCTTTAATTATGCGATAGAAGGACTGATGTCAGCACTACAAAATGAAAAACATATGAAGTTTCATACACTTTCCGCAATTTTAATAGTAATTCTTGCAATTTTGACAAATGCGAGTAAAGTTGAAATTTTGCTAGTTTCAATATCCGTTGCTTTTGTAATTATTACAGAACTTATAAATACTGCGGTTGAAGCACTTGTAGATTTAATTTCTCCAGAGCGCCATCCACTTGCAAAATTAGCCAAGGATGTTGCTGCAGGAGCGGTTTTAGTTGCGGCAATAAATGCGGTCTGTGTTGGATATTTGCTGTTTTATGATAAACTACTTGATATTTTCGATACTCAGAATAGATTGCACATAATTGCTGGAAGAAAGGGAAATATTTCGATTTTAATTTTAATTTTGGTTTCGATTCTTGTGATAGTCATAAAGTCGTTTTATAATAAAGGGACTCCGCTTGAAGGTGGAATGCCAAGTGGACATAGTGCAATAGCTTTTGCAACTTTTGGAATTTTAATTTTTATGATAAGCGATGTGAGAGTTTTAATTTTGGTGCTATTTATGGCGGGACTTGTCGCTCAAAGCCGTGTAAAAGCTGGAATTCATAGCATAAAGGAAGTTGTCGCAGGTGGAATACTGGGATTTTTAGTCGCATTTGCAATAATGTTTATTATGATAAAATTTGGAATTTTATATAATTAAAGTTTTTTTAATTTTATCTTTTTGTAAAGAAAAAATACTTGACATAAATTGATTTTTTTTGTATAATCTTTTTAGTAAATAAAAATTTGGAGGAATATTAATGTTAAAATTAAGATTAACTAGATTAGGAAGAAAAAAAGTACCTTTTTATAGAATAGCTGCAATGGAAAATTTATCTAAAAGAGATGGAAAAGCAGTTGCTTATTTAGGAACTTATAATCCGCTTGCTGAAGATGACAAACAAGTTGTTTTAAAAGAAGAAGAAATTTTAAAATATTTAACAAATGGAGCTCAACCAACAGACACAGTAAGAAGTATTTTAACTAAAGCAGGTGTGTGGGAAAAATTCCAAGAAACTAAGAAAAAATAGTAAAAGAGCGTAAGGCTCTTTTTTTGTATAAAGGAAAAATATGAAAATAGAAAAAATTTTAGAAGAAATTTTTAGCTTGAGAAATAAAAGTCGCAGAGAAAATATTGATGATTTGAAAAAAGTTTATAAACTTTTGGGAGAACCGTGTAAAAATAGGAAAGTAATTCACATTGCTGGAACAAATGGAAAAGGCTCAACTAGCGCTTTTTTAGAAAATATATTTTTTTATTCGGGGTACAATGTGGGGAAATTTACTTCGCCACACATTTTGAAATATAACGAGAGAATTGTTTCAAATAAAAAGATGATTTCCGATGAAAAAATACAAAAATATTATGAAGTTGTAAAAAAAATATTGAGCGAATTAAAATTAAAAATTAATTTTTTTGAAATCACAACTTTTGTTGCACTTCTATTTTTTGAAGAAGAAAATCTGGAATTTATAATTTTAGAAACTGGATTAGGTGGCAGACTTGATGCGACAAATGTTGTAAATTCAGTAATCTCAGTAATAACAAATGTGAGTTTTGACCATACGGCAATACTTGGAAACACGCTGAAGGAAATTGCTTTTGAAAAGGCTGGGATTATAAAAAATGGAGAGATTTGCATTTTTTCACAAAATTTAGCTGAACTTGAGAACGAAATAAATAAAAAAACTAAAAAATCTATTAATGTTTTGAAAAAATATAAAAATATTGATATTGAACTTGATAAAAAAAATTTTACAACAACTATAAAATTTGAAGATGATAAAAAGATTAAAAAGTTTGAATTGCCACTTTTTGGGAAATTTCAAGGAAATAATTTTTTGCTCTCTTATGAAATTGCAAAACGATTTGGAATTTCTGACAAAGATATTCAAAATGGAATTAATCATTTAAAATTGTTTGGAAGATTTGAAATTTTTTCAAAAAATCCGTTTGTAATTTTGGATGTGGCGCACAACGAAGATTCTATGAAAGTTTTGTTTGAAAATTTGTCTTTTTTATATAAAAAAAATGAAGTGATTTTTATAACTTCGATGTTAAAGACAAAAGATTTTGTGCCAATTTTTGAGAAGATCCAAGAGTTTTCGGACAAAATTTTTATAACTTCGCTAAAAGATGTAACTTACGGAATGTCTTCTCACGAAATAAAAAAAGAAATCGAAAAGTTTGAAAATAAAGAGAAATTTTTTGAAAAAATTGTTTTTGAAGACGATATTTTAGCTGCTTATAAAAAGGCAAAAAAATTGGAAAAATATAAAGCAATTGTTATTTGTGGCTCATTTTATGAAATTGCAAAATTTAAAAAATTGTTTGAAAATAAAAATTAAAAGAATTTGAAAAAAGTAAAATTTTTATTTTTTAGAAATTAAAAAAAGTTAGCAAAAAAATTGATGTTGTGGTAAAATATAAAAGAAGTTTTTCAGAAAGGATAAAAGTTATGTTGATAGATAAAGTGAAAGAAGTGAAAATTACGGATAAAATAACAGTTGGTAATGGAAAAATATTTCTTATTGCAGGACCTTGCGTGATTGAATCTGAAGATCTGGTCATGGAAGTTGCAAAAAAAATGAAAGAAATTACTGACAAATTAGGTATTAACTATATTTTCAAAGCATCTTTTGACAAGGCTAACCGTTCTTCAATTTCATCTTTTCGTGGACCAGGCATAGACAAAGGATTGGAAATTTTAGCGAGAGTTAAAGAAAAATATGGCGTGGCATTGGCGACGGACATTCACGAATCTTGGCAATGTGAAAAAGCTAAAGAAGTTATTGATTTATTGCAAATTCCGGCATTTTTATGCAGACAGACGGATTTACTTGTAGCAGCGGCAGAAACTGGAAAAGCTGTAAATATAAAAAAAGGACAGTTTTTGGCACCTTGGGATATGAAAAATGTCGTAAATAAATTTTGTGAAGTTGGCAATGAAAATATAATGCTTTGTGAAAGAGGAGCGACTTTTGGCTACAACAATTTAGTTGTGGATATGCGAGGACTTTTGGAAATGAGGAAATTTGGATTTCCAGTTGTTTTTGATGCGACACATTCGGTACAAATTCCAGGCGGAAAAGGAGATAGCACAGGCGGAAACAGAGAATATGTCTATCCACTAGCTAGAGCGGCTGTTTCTGTCGGAGTTGACGGAATTTTTGCAGAAGTTCATCCAGATCCTGACAAAGGGCTTTCAGATGGACCAAATATGTTAAAATTAGAAAATGTTGAAGAAATTTTAACAAATTTATTAAAATACGATAAATTAACAAAAGAATTATAAAAAATAAAATTTAGGAGGAAAATTATTATGAGTTCAAAATTATTATTGACACCAGGACCTACAAATATACCTGAAAGATATTTAGAAATTTTTGGAAAAGATATTATTCATCATAGAACGCCTGAGTTCAGAAAATATATGAAAGAAAATAACGAATATTTGAAAAAAATTTTTAAAACAAAAAATGATGTGGCAGTTATAACTTCGTCAGGAACTGGAGTTATGGAAGCAGCAGTTGTAAACTTTTTCTCAAAAGGAGACAAAGTTTTGGCAATTAATACTGGATATTTTGGAGATAGATTTAGAAAAATTGGAGAAATTTATGGGCTTGATGTAATAAATTTACAATATGAGTTTGGAGAAAGCTATGAATTATCTGATGTAAAAAAAGTTATTTCAGAAAATCCAGATTTAAAAGGAATTCTGATGACTCACAGCGAAACTTCAGTTGGAATTTTAAACGATGTAAAAGCAGTTGGAGATTTAACTAAAAATACTGATATTATTTTGGCAGTTGACACAATTAGTGGACTTGTGGTAAATGACTTTGATTTTGATGGTTGGGGAGTTGATGTTGCAATAGCGGGAAGCCAAAAAGCCTTTTTAATACCACCAGGATTGGCGTTTGTTGCAATTAGTGACAAAGCTGAAAAAGCGATGGAAAAATCTGATTTACCAAAATATTATTTTGATTTGAAACAATATAAAAAATATTTTGACGATAACAACGAAACTCCATATACTCCAGCAATTGCTTTAGTTTTGGCACTTAATGCGTCACTAAAAGATTTGGTAAATAAAGGAATTGAAAATATTATTTCTGAAAAACGAAATTTGAGAAAATATATTGAAGAAAAAGCACAAAAATTAGGATTTAAATTACTTGTAAAAACTGAAGAAAATAGAACAAATACGCTTATTTCAATTTACAGGGAAGGTATTGTCATAAAATCAATAATTTCAGCTCTAGAAGAAAAAGGATACACAGTTACAGGTGGAAAAGGAAAATATGCACAAAGCCTTATGAGAATTGGAATTTTGGGAGAAATTTCAAAAGAACAAATTGATGACTTTTTTGTAATTTTTGAAGAAGAAGTGAAAAAACAGCTGGGAAAATAGGAAGAAAGAAGATAGGAGAGATGAATGAAGCCGTATTTATTTAAAATCGGAGAGTTTGAACTTAGAATATATAGTCTTATGTATATTTTAGCTTTTTTATGTGGGATATTTATTGGACTTTCTGATGATGTGGCAGAAAAACGGGGAATTACTGACAGAAAAATCATCGAGGATTTTGCATTTTCAACAATACTTGCAGGGCTTATTGGCGCAAGAATTTATTATGTAATCTTTAGATTTTCAGATTATGTGGGAAATCCGCTGTCTATATTTTATGTCTGGCAAGGTGGACTTGCAATTCACGGTGGAATAATAGGTGGTTTTATAGGAGCTTATCTGTTTGCCAAAAAAAGAAAAATTAATTTGTGGGTTTTAACGGATATGGCAGTTGGAGCGTTACTATTTGGTCAATTTTTAGGTCGTTTTGGAAACTTGGCGAATGGAGAAATCCATGGAGTGCCTACATTTACACCACTTAGCGTTATTTTTTCTGGAAGATTTAACGAATGGTGGGCACAGTATCAGGCGATGGGTGCTGATATGCAAGCAAAATTTAAAGAAGTTGTACCTTGGGGAATAACATTTCCGCTAGATACACCTGCAGGTTCAGAATTTCCAAATTTGCCGTTGCATCCAGCGATGTTATACGAAGGATTTTTAAATTTAATAGGATTTATAATTTTATGGTTTTATTTTAGAAAAAAAGAAAAAAATCCTGGAGTGCTGACAATGATTTACTTAATAATGTATGCATTTATTAGAATGTTTGTAAGTACATTTAGAGCTGAAGATTTGAGATTTCCAGGAACTTCGATAAGAATGCCTTATTTAATAAGCATTGTTATGATTATCGGTGCAATAATTGGAATAATATATTTTAGTAAACCTGAAAGAAAATTCGTTCCAATTGAAGAAATAAAGACAAACTCAAGTTCAAATGAAAATGAAGAAACAAAAAAAGTTGATTTGAATAGCGAACAAATTTCTGAAAATGATGCAACAAAAGATTCTGATGAAAAAGAGATTAAAATATAAAAAATAAAAACTATTTTAGAGTCATAAAAATTTAGCTTTAAAATAGTTTTTTTATTTATCATTATTTTTTTATTTAAATAGAATTTATAAAAAAACTATCAAGGGGTCGAGATAGTTTTTTAGGAATTTTATTTATTATTTATTATTTTTTTTATTACCTTTTTTTCCACTTTTTCCACGATTATCAACTAAGGCTTTAATGCCATCTTTTTCATATTTTTTTACCCAAGAGTAAATCTGCTGGTATGAAATACCAAATTTTTTTATGGTTTCATTGTAGTTGTGGTAGTTGGCAATGCAATACTCCACAATACTGACTTTTTTTTCTAAATCAATTCTTATATGTTTTTTATGACGAATAATATTTCCGTCTAAATCTCTATTTTTTCTATAATCCCGAATCCAATAATTTAATACGCTAACTGAAGAAATGTTGTAATTTTTGCAAACTTCAAATAGAGAGCTTTGACCATTTAAATATTCCAAAACAGCTTTTTCACGGATTTCTTTTGAATAATGTCTATTTTTTTCTGATGTAGAAATGCTTTTTTCCCCTAATTCAATATATTTTTTTTTCCAAGTTGTCAGGGCTGATTTTGAAATACCATATTCTTTGGTGATATTTCTAATGCTCTCATTTTCTTCTAACATTTTTTTTACAAGTTTGATTTTCAGTTCGTTGGATATTTTTGATTTTCTTCCCATTAAATAGTTCCTTTCAATTAATTTTTTGAAAAAAACAACCACTTCACTGAAAGAGTAGTCAATTTTTTAGTATAATTTACAAATAAATATATTTATATTAGATAAAATACAGAAATAAAATGGGCGATACTTCCCAGCATTACAAAAATATGCCAAATCATATGGTTAAATTTACATATTTTCCATTGATAAAAAATAGTGCCTAATGAATATAAAAGACCACCTATTACAAGGCAAATTAATGATACTTTATTTATATTTGTTATTAAACTTCCCCAAGCTATTACAATCATCCATCCCATAAAAAGATATATTAGAGTGGAAAATACCTTAAATTTCCCAGTAAAAAATACTTTAAATAAAATTCCTAAAAAACAAGTTGTCCATTGTAAAGCTAAAATAATTTTATTCGTAGGAGAATCTACAACAAGATATAGGAAAGGTGTATACGTTGCTGCAATTAAAATGTAAATTGCAGAATGATCCAATATTTCAAAAATTTTTTTTGCAATACCTGGATGTAAACCGTGATATATGGACGACATTGTATAAAGAACAGTCAATCCAAATCCAAATACCATAAATGAAACAATAGTCCCTGCATCCCTTGTCAGACTAGCTCTTATTGTAAGAACAAAAAGTGCGATAATCGAAAGTCCTGACCCAACAGTGTGACTTACAAAATTACCTATTTCTTCTCCATGTGTAAATGTTTCGGCGTCTTTAATATTTATTTTTGAAACTTGATTTTTATTAACCGTTTTTTTCATAAATTTTCCTCTCAAAATAAATATAATATTTATATATATTATATGTAATAATATCATAAAAGATTTTATTAAATATTTTTTTTCCCTTATAAAATAATTACATTTAAAATTTTATTAATCGATGTAAAAGTATTCAAAACTTTATTTGTAAGAAATTCAAAAAAGTATTAGACTTGAAGTGTATTTATAGTGTATAATACTTGCAGTAAATTTAAAATATGAAAGGAATTTAAAAATGATATTAGACAAAATTAATAGTCCAAAAGATTTAAAAAATTTAAAAAGAGAAGAATTGGTTGAATTAGCGGCTGACATAAGAAAAGCGTTATTAAATAGATTGACAAATTATCCTAAAGGAGGGCATGTGGGACCTAATTTTGGTGTGGTTGAAATGACGATTGCTTTGCATTATGTGTTTAATTCGCCAATTGATAAAATTGTGTTTGATGTGTCGCATCAGGCTTATCCGCATAAAATTTTAACAGGGAGAAAAGATGGATTTCTTTATAAGGATAAATTTAAAACTGTTAATGGGTATACTGACCAAGATGAAAGTGAACATGATTTCTTTAGGGTTGGACATACTTCAACATCTGTTAGTTTGGCGACAGGACTTGCAAAAGCTAGAGATTTAAGAGGTGCTAAAGAAAATATAATTGCATTGATTGGAGATGGTTCGTTAAGTGGAGGACTTGCTTATGAAGGATTGAGTAATGCTGCTGAACAAGGTGGAAATCTGCTAATTATTGCGAATGATAATGATCAGTCAATTGCGGAAAATCATGGTGGATTGTATAAAAATTTAAGGGAATTGAGAGAAAGTAATGGTGAGGCACCAAACAATTTCTTTAAATCGCTTGGTTTGGATTATAAATATGTGGCTGATGGACATGACATTAATAAATTAATTGAAGTGTTTAAAGAAGTGAAAGACATTGATCATCCAATAGTTTTACATATTCATACAATAAAAGGAAAAGGGTTGCCATATGCTGAAAAAGATAGAGAACCTTGGCATTATAATGCAAACTTTGATCCAAAAACAGGTGAACCAAAAACTAAACCTGAACCAAAAGAGGAATTTGGAACAATAACATTTGATTTCTTGACAGATAAAATGGAAAAAGATCCGACAGTTACATTTATTAACGCTGGTGTTCCGATGGGATTTGGATTTACAAAAGACAGAAGAGAAAAATTGGATAAATTGAGAAAACAATATGTTGATGTTGGAATTGCTGAAGAACATGCGACAACTTTTTCATCAGGAATGGCAACAAATGGTGCAAAACCAGTATTTGGGGTAATTAGTACTTTTGTTCAAAGAACTTACGATCAAATATCTCATGATATTGCAATAAATAAAGCACCAACAGTTACTTTAGTATTTGGCGGAACATTAAAAGGTATGAATGATGTAACACATTTAGGGTATTTTGACATACCGATGATTTCAAATATACCGAATATCGTGTATTTGGCACCAACTACGAAGGAAGAATATTTGGCAATGCTTGACTGGGCGATTGATCAAAATGAAAATCCAGTATTTATAAAAGTGCCTGGTGGAGCAGTTCAACATTCTGAAACTGATGTGGATAAAGATTATTCTAACTTGAATAGCTACAAAATTGTGGAAAAAGGAAATGATGTGGCGATTATTGGATTGGGAGAATTTTTTTCGTTAGGTAAAGAAGTGAAGGAACTGCTAAAAGAAAAAGCTGGAATTGATGCGACATTGATAAATCCTAGATTTATAAGTGGTGTTGATGAAAATTTGTTGAATGAATTAAAAGAAAATCACAAATTGGTGGTTACATTGGAAAGCGGACAAAAAGAAGGAGGATTTGGAACGAAAATTTCTAGTTTCTACGGAACTTCTGACATGAAAGTGCTTAATGTAGGTGCTAAAAAAGAATTTACTGATGAAGTTCCTTATGATGTATTTTTTGAGGAAAATAGACTTACGAAAGAACAAATTGTTGAGGATATTTTGAAAGTATTAAAATAAAAAATAAAAAAGAGAATAATTTTTCTATTCTCTTTTTTTATGTAAATTTTTTATAGATTTAAAATATTTTTACACTCTGCTCGTTGTCCCATTTTCAATTTTTTTTCTGTCGTTAGCTTTTAAATATTTTTTTCTAAGTCTTATTGAATTAGGTGTAATTTCTACAAGTTCGTCAGTTTCAATGTATTCAAGTGCTAATTCTAGGGTAAATTCTTTTGGCGGCGCTAATTTTACAGCATCATCACTCCCTGCAGCCCTCATATTTGTAAGTTTTTTACCTTTGCAGACATTTACGACCAAGTCATTTTCCCTTGAGTGCTCTCCAACTATCATTCCTTCGTATACTTCCACACCAGGACCGATAAATAGCGTACCTCTTGCTTGAAGATTATTTAGCGCATAACCTAAACTTGTTCCAGGTTCCATCGCTATTAAAACTCCCCGATGTCTATTTGTAACTTCCCCTTTGAAAGGTTCGTAGTCAAAGAATGAATGGTTTAAGATTCCAGTTCCTCTTGTTTCAGTCAAAAATTCGTTTGTGAATCCGATAAGTCCTCTTGACGGTACTTTGAATTCAAGTCTTGTATAACCGTCAGTTCCTTGATTCATATTTACCATTTCCCCTTTACGAAGGCCGAGTTTTTCAATAACGACTCCGACAAATTCATCAGCAACATCAATTATAGCAAGTTCAATTGGCTCCATTTTTTTCCCGTTTTCTTCTTTGTAAATAACTTCTGGTTTTGACACGGCTACCTCATAACCTTCTCTTCTCATATTTTCCAATAAAATAGATAACTGCAATTCACCTCTACCTTTTACAATAAATGCATCGGGAGAGTCAGTCATTTCAAGTCGCATACTTACATTGTGATTAACTTCTTTTTGAAGTCTCTCCAAAATATTTCTCGAAGTTACAAATTTTCCATCTTGTCCAGCAAAAGGTGAATCGTTTACTAAAAAGGTCATCGCAAGTGTTGGCTCATCAATGTCAATTAATGGAAGTGGTTTAGGATTTTCTCTATCTGCAACAGTTTCTCCTATATCAATTTTATCAATTCCCGCAATTGTAACAATATCCCCGGCTAGTGCTTCTTCCATCTCAATTTTTTTAAGTCCGTCATATCCGTAAATTTTAGAGATTTTTCCGTTTACTAAATCTCCGTTTCTTTTGATAAGAGTAACTTCTTCATTTTTAGAAATTTTTCCGTTATAAATTCTTCCAGTTCCTAGTTTTCCAACATATTCATCGTATTCCGTATTAGTGATTAACATTTGAAGCGGTTCAGAAGCATCTCCTTCAGGATCTTCAACGTGCTGCATAATCATGTCGTAAAGTGGTTTCATATCTTTATTTTCATCTTCTAACTCAATTTTAGCATACCCATTTTTGGCTGAAGCGTAAACAACAGGAAAATCTAGCTGAATATCGTTTGCTCCAAGTTCAACAAATAAATCAAATACCGAATCTACGACAGCGTCAGGCTCAGAATTTGGTCTGTCAATTTTATTTACGACTACAATTGGTCTTAATCCATGTTCTAGTGCTTGTTTTAACACATATTTAGTCTGCGGCATAACTCCTTCAAAAGCGTCAACCAAAAGCAAAACAGAATCAACCATTTTTAATATTCTCTGTACTTCTCCACCAAAATCCGCATGTCCTGGTGTATCGACGATATTTATTTTATATCCTTGATAATGAAATGAAGCGTTTTTAGAAAAAATTGTAATTCCTCTTTCTTTTTCCAAATCATCACTATCCATCACTCTTTCATCAACTTTTTCGTGTTTTCCAAATGTTCCAGCCTGTTTTAAAAGTGCATCCACAAGCGTAGTTTTCCCATGGTCGACATGGGCAATAATTGCAATATTTTTAATTTTACTCATTCTTTTTTGTGTTTTTCTCCTTCTATCATTTAATTATATTCTAGTTCATAATTATTATACCATATTATTAAACTTTTTTGTATTTTTATTGCCAAAAAATCATTCTATGACAATCAATTCTTTTTGACTTTTATTCAAAACTTCACATCCATTTTTAGTTACAACGACATCATCTTCAATTCTGGCTCCACCAAAACCATCAAAATAAAGTCCAGGCTCAACGGTCACAATCATATTTTCTTCAAGTTCTAAGTGATGAGATTTAGATAAATACGGCAATTCATGAATTTCAAGCCCAATTCCATGTCCCAATCCATGCCCAAAATATTCTCCTAAATTTTTGCTTTCAAAAAAATCTCTTACAGCTTTGTCAACTTCATCTGTATACATTCCAGCTTTAATTGTTTTAATTCCAAGAAGTTGTCCAGCTAAAACTGTGTTGTAAACTTCTCTATGTCTATTTGTAATATTTTGTCCATAATATACAGTTCTTGTGATGTCGGAAACATAGCCGTCGTAATATGCTCCAAAATCCATTGTAATAAATTCATCCTTTTGAATTTTTTTGTCACTTGCAACTCCGTGTGGCATGGCAGATCTTAGTCCACTTGCGACAATTGTGTCAAATGATCTGTCAGAAGCTCCCAATTTTCTTTGAGTGTATTCCAAATGAGCCGCTATCTCTTTTTCGGAAACTCCTTCTTTAATTATGCCAAGCACTTCAGTAAAAGCAATATCGCTTATTTCAATAGCTTTTTTAATAATTTCAATCTCTTTTTCAGATTTTTTCATTCTTTGCAAAATCAATTCATTTCCTACAGGAGTAAGTTCTGAACTGAAATTTTCTTTTATTGTTTGATAAAGTGCAAATGAAACATTGTTGTCTTCAAATCCCACGTTTTTTAAGCCCAATTTTTTCATAAATTCTCCAGCTGATGCAACCAAAGTTCTGCTTTCTACAAATTCAAATCCCATTTTTGTAACTTGCTCAGTCGCTTGTTTTTTATATCTAAAATCTGAAAAAAAATATTTTTTTTCTTTTGTAACAAGAGCTGCTCCAGTTGTTCCAGTAAATCCTGTAAAATATCTGAGATTGTACATATCTGTTAGAAAAAGTCCATCAATATTTAATTTTTTTAAAATATTTTCCAATTTTTGTGTTTTATTTTCCATATTTTTTAACCTTCTTTCATTAATTTTTTTATTATATAATTTTAGCACAAAAAAATGAAAAAAAGCAATAAATTTTTGTGAAATTCGTGATATGTTGTTGACTTTAACCTATAAATATGATAAATTTTACTTATCAAAAAATTATAAGGAGATAAAAATGGCAAAAGAAAAAGTAGTATTAGCCTATTCAGGCGGATTAGATACATCGATTATTATACCTTGGTTAAAAAATAACTATGATTTAGAAGTAATCGCTTGTTGCGTAGATGTGGGACAAAACGAAAATATGAGTTCTGTAAAGCAAAAAGCAATTGAATCAGGAGCTTCTAAAGTTTATGTGGAAGATAAAAAAGCAGAATTTGTAAAAGATTACGCATTTCGTGCACTAAGAGCAGGAGCAGTCTACGAAAATAAATATTTACTTGGAACGTCATTTGCAAGACCACTAATCTCGAAGGTACTTGTGGAAGTTGCACACAAGGAAGGAGCAAAATACATTTGTCATGGATGTACAGGAAAAGGAAATGATCAGGTAAGATTTGAAACAGGTGTATTTTCATTAGATCCAACAATTCAAATTATAGCTCCATGGAGAATTTGGGACATCTCATCAAGAGAAGATGCAATTGACTATGCTCAAAGATTTGACATAAAAATAAATGTTACAAAAGAAAAAATTTATTCAAGAGATCAAAATTTATGGCATATTTCACATGAAGGTGGAGATATTGAAGGTCTTGAAAATGAACACAAGGAAGATATTGTCTATGTGATGACAACACCGCCTGAAAAAGCACCAGATAAACCAACTTATGTAGAAATAACTTTTGAGCAAGGTTGGCCAACTAAAGTTGACGGAGAAGATTTGGAACCAGTTGACTTGCTTAGAAAATTAAATAAAATTGCAGGAGAAAATGGAGTTGGGGTAATCGACATCGTTGAAAACAGACTTGTTGGAATGAAATCCCGTGGAATTTATGAAACTCCAGGTGGAACACTTCTTATGGAAGCGCTAAAGGATTTGGAAACATTGATTTTTGACAAGGATACATTTGAATTTAAAAAATTAGTTTCAAGAAAATATGCCGACTTAACTTATGCTGGACAATGGTTTACACCGCTTCGTGAAGGACTTGACGCTTTTGTTGACGAAACTTCAAGAAATGTAAATGGAACAATAAGATTAAAATTATATAAAGGAAGCGTAAAAATTGCTGGAAGGTTTACCGACTTTGCACTTTACGACGAAGGAATTTCATCGTTTGGAGCAAGTGAGCTATACAGCCATAAAGATGCAGAAGGATTTATAAAATTATTCTCGCTTCCAAATAGAATAAGAGCTTATAAAAAACATAAATAGTCAGTAATTTTGAAAATAATTGCTAAAAAATAATATTTCACAAAATATATGATTTTATAAAAGTCTTTAGTTAAAACTAGAGGCTTTTTTTTGTAAAAAATAGGAAATTTTTGTTAAAATTTTTATAAATCTAAAATTTTATGATAAAAATATAAAAAAATTTGAAAATACTATTTGATTTTTTCAAAAATGGGGGTATACTTTAGTGTAAGATAAAAATGGAGGTAATAAATATGGAAATGTTAGCTATGATATTAGCTGGTGGAAGAGGATCTAGACTTGACATCTTATCAGAAAAAAGAGTTAAACCTAGTGTTCCATTTGCTGGAAAATTTAGAATTATAGATTTTGCACTTAGTAATTGCTCAAATTCAGGAATTTATGATGTTGCACTTCTAACTCAGTATTTGCCATTGTCATTAAATGAGCATATTGGTTCAGGAAGACCATGGGATTTTGACAGAAGAGATTCAAGTATAACAATGTTGCAACCACATGAAAAACTTAGCGGAAACTCTTGGTATAGAGGGACAGCTGACGCAATCAGACAAAATATAGAGTTTATAAAAAATAAAAATCCAAAATATGTATTAATCTTATCAGGTGATCACATTTATAAAATGAATTATAAATGGATGTTAAAAGAACACGAAGAAAATGGCGCTGAACTTACAATTGCAGTTCAACCTGTGCCAATTGAAGAAGCAAGTAGATTTGGAATTTTTGAAGTAGATAAAAATAAAAAAATTCTTAGTTTTGAAGAAAAACCTGCTGAACCAAAAAGCAATTTAGCTTCAATGGGAATTTATATTTTTAATACTGACACATTATTAGAATATCTTGAAGGTCTTCCAAATGACGATTTAGACTTTGGAATGCATGTAATTCCTGCAATGATTCAAAATGATAGAAAAGTTTATGTTCACACTTACGACAGTTACTGGAAAGATGTAGGAACTTATGATTCATACCTTGAAGCAAACTTGGATTTGATTAAAAAATCTGAAGAAGTTGGAATTAACTTATATGACAAAGAATGGAAAATTTACACTAGAAGTGAAGATTTAGCACCAGTTAGAATAGGAATAACAGGAAATGTTCAAAACTCATTAATCTGTAATGGATGTAAAATCGAAGGAAGTGTTCAAAATTCAGTATTAGGACCAGGTGTTACTGTGAGAAAAGGGGCAACAGTTAGAAACAGCATAATTTTCTCAGGAACTTATATAGATGAAAATTCTCACCTAGATACTATAATTGCTGACAAAAACACATATATCGGAAAAAATTCATTTATAGGAAATGGAAATGCTGATATTCCTAACAAAGAAAGACCTGATTTATTATCTTCAGGAATTACTGTTATAGGAAAAGGTGTTCATATACCTGATGGTTCAATCATCGGTAAAAACGTAAGAATACTTAGCGGTGTAAGAGTTGATCCACATAACAGAACTGTTGAAACTGGAGAAACAGTAAAATAAAAATGTAAAAAAGATTTCGGGGATTTCCCCGATTTCTTTATAAAAGAATACAAGGAGTGGTTTAATTTGAAAATAGTCTATTTAGCATCAGAAGTAGCTCCATTTTACAAATCTGGTGGTCTTGCAGATGTAATGGGTGCACTACCAAAAAAAATGCAGGAATTGGGACACGAGGTTTCAATAATAATGCCAAAATATGATAAAATTCCACTAAAATTTTTAGAAAAGCTGGAATGGGTGGCAAGACTTGAAAGTCACGGAGATATTTTTAATTTAGTCAGATATCCAGATGACAAAATTAACTATTATTTTATTGAAAATAAGGCTCTATACGAGCGTGGAAGAGTTTACGGGGATTATGACGAAGATATTCAATATGCGATGTTTTCTGAATTAGCACTTAGATTTTTAAAAGAAATAAATTTACAGCCAGATATTTTACATTGCAATGACTGGCAAACAGGACCTGTTCCGTATTTTTTGAACGTGAGATACAACTACGATCCATTTTATTGGGATATGAGAACAGTTTATTCAATTCATAATTTGATGTATCAAGGAAGATTTTCTAAACGGTCTTTTGAGAGAATGGGATATTATATGAATGACAGAAATGACTTGAATTTTATGGAAATAGGAATTGGATCTGGAGATGTTGTAAATACAGTTAGTCCGACTTATGCTGAAGAAATAAAATATCCTTATTTCAGCGAAGGACTTGAATGGATTACAAATCATAAAAAAATTTATGGAATTTTGAATGGAATTGATGTCAATGTATTTGATCCTAGAAATACAAAAGGAGTTATTCCTTTTGACAAAGATCATCTTGATAAGAAAAAAGAAAATAAATATAAATTGCAGGAAAAATTAGGGCTTCCAAAATCAGATGATGCAGTAATTTCAATAATTTCCAGACTTGTTGAAGGAAAAGGGCTGGATTTGGTAAGTGCAGCACTTGAAAATCTTTTACAGTACGATGCTGTTCAAATTGTGATTTTAGGTAGTGGAGATAGATTTTATGAAGATTATTACAATTATTTGGCTTGGAAATATCCTAATAAATTTAAAGTTTATTTGGGTTACAATGCAGAACTTGCTAACGAAATTTATGCGGGAAGCGATATGTTCTTGATGCCTTCAAGATATGAACCATGTGGGCTTAGCCAAATGATAGCAATGCGTTTTGGAACTGTTCCAATTGTACGTGAAACAGGTGGATTAAAAGATACAGTTAAACCTTATAATGTATTTACAGATGAAGGAAACGGCTTTTCATTTACAAATTTCAATGCAGATGATATGTTATTTACGATAAAAGTAGCTGAAGGAATATATTATGACAGACCAGATGTTTGGAAAAAATTGGTCGAAAGAAATATGGAATTAGATTTTTCTTGGGATAAATCAGCTAAAGAATATGTAAAATTATACGAAGAAGCGAAATCTCATTAATTTGAAAAAAATATAAAGGTAGCGGAATTTTTACGATTCCGTTATTTTTTTAGAAAAAATAATTGATAATCAAAATTTAATATGATATAATTAAATTTAAGAAATAAAAAATATAAATATAAAGGAAGTGTTAAAAATGAATGAAACAATAAAATTATTACAAAATAGACGTTCTGTGAGAGAATTTACAGGGGAAAAAATTAAAAATGAAGATTTAGAATTAATTTTAAAAACTGCGCAAAGAGCTGCAAGTTCAGTAAATGGACAGCAAATTTCATTGATTGTCGTAAGAGATAAGGATAAATTGAAAAAAATCTCAGAATTATCTCACAATCAAAAACATATCGAAGAATGTGATGCTTTTATATTTGTATTAGCGGACTTTTACCGTTCTACATACGCCGCAAATTCTGTTGGAAAAAGAAATGTTGGGCCTAAGACAGCGGACGGAGTTGTCGTGGGAGCTGTTGATGCGGGAATAATGGTAAATGCTATAGAAACGGCTGTAAATGCTTTGGGATATGGAATGACTGTGATTGGAGCAATAAGAAGTTCGCTAAAAGAATTTTCAGAAATGCTAGAACTTCCGCAATATGTAATTCCTATAGTTGGTGCAGCACTTGGAGTACCTAAAGATAGACCGCTTTCAAGATTAAAACCTAGAGTGCCGTTTGACTCGTTTGTATTTTTTGATAAATATGACGCTAAAAAAGTGGAAGAAGGAGTGGAGGAACACGAAAAAGATATGGTCGCTTGGAGAAACGAAAACAATACTTCACAATTGCCTTCTTACAAAGAAATGATTGTAAGAATTTATGAAAATCCACACAATAAATTGGTTGAAGCTCTAAAATCACAAGGATTTGATGTTTTAGACGAAATTGAAGAAAAGTAGATTTTTATTAAAATTATAATTAAAAAAATTTAAAATAAAAACATTATCTTAAAAATTAACTCTTTGGTCAAAAAAATTGTTGTAAATAATTTTGTTTTGTATTATAATGTGTTGTCGAATGAAAAAATGACAGAAATAAAAAGTAATAAAAAAATATTGCAAAGACAAAATAAAAAATTACAATTTTGTCAATCGGGAGGAAATTAATGTTAAATTGGAAAAAAATGGCAATGGGACTATTTGTATTGGGACAATTTGGAATTATGTCCAATTCTTTTTCAGCATCTGCAACGTCAGAGACACAAGCAGTAAAAAAATATGATTCGTTGAACACCGCAGCGCAAGATTATGCAAAAGTATTACAGGAAATTGCAAATTATAGTTCCAGAGAGATGTCAAAATCAATAAATCCAGACATAGATAAATATGTTTCAAAGTCAAATAACCCAACAATAAAAAAACAGTGGGAGGATGCTACAACAATGCTTTTAGAGCCATATGTAGTTTCTGTTTACAAAGTTAATGAAAAAGGAAATGACGGAGAAGTTGTATTTTTGATAAAAGGTTACGATGAAAATGCTTTAAACAAATATTTGGGAGATAACGCTAAAAAATATATCCTAAAAATTGATGATAGCAAAGATGAAATAGAGCTTGATATAGACGCTTACATCAAATTGGAATACGACTATTTGTCAAAAACACCAAAAGTAAATTTAGCGACTTCTACAGTTAAATTTGAAAAAGGTTCGGATAATAAGTGGCAAGTTGTAGAAGAAAAATAAAAGAAAAAAGAAAATAAAGAAACAAATAAAAAATTAAAAAATCAAGATAACAAACATCTTGATTTTTTTATTAAATTAATTATTAAAAATTTTTTTTAAAAATGATTTTCTGTGATATTTACAAGGTCCAATTTTAAGCAAAACTTCCCTGTGAGCTTTTGTCCCGTAACCTTTATGCTTTTCAAAATTATATTCAGGAAATTCTTTAGCTATTTCACACATCATTTTATCTCTTGTGACTTTGGCCACAATTGAAGCCGCAGCAATTGCTAGAGATTTTGAATCTCCTTTTATAACACATTCTTGTTCACCGCTAAATTCTCTTATTTTGTGATTTCCATCAACAAGCACAATGTCAAAATCTGCTATTTCTTTAACTTTGTCAATAGCACGACGCATAGCAAAAAATGTCGCATTTAATATATTTATTTCGTCAATTTCCATTTCTGAAGCAATTCCAACTCCGACAATACAATTTGAAATTATTGCTTCATACAGTTTTTCTCTTTTCTTTTCAGTTAACTTTTTAGAATCGTTAATTTCCACAATTTCATCAAAATCATTTTTTATAATTACTGCACTTGCCACTACAGGTCCAGCCAGAGGTCCTCTTCCAGCTTCATCAACTCCAAGAACAATTTTTCCAAAACTTTCGTCAAATTTTTTTAAATCGTGTTTTTCAAAATCTTCTTTTTTATTTTTTTCTTTTATAATTTTTTCTCTTTTTGCATTCTTTTCTTTTTTTCTTCTTTCTCTTCTGTCTTTTCTTTTTTCATAATTTAACCTTCTATAATTTTTTCAAAATCTTCAAATCCATATTTTTTAAGTGCTTTTTTAAAATCCTGTGGCAATTCCCCAAAAATCATCATTTTTTCATTTGAAGCTGGATGATTAAACTCAAGTTTATAAGAGTGTAACATCTGTCTTTTTTCAGAATCACTTCTTCCATAAGTTGAATCTCCCAAAATTGGAAATCCCAAATATTTCATATGAACTCTGATTTGATGTGTTCTTCCAGTTTCAATGTTTACTTTCACAAATGAAAATTTTTCATTTTGAGCCAAAACTTCAAAGTTTGTAATCGCATTTTTTCCATTTGTCGCATCGACAACTGCCATTTTTTTTCTATCTAATTTATTTCGTCCAATATTTGTCACAATTCGCCCACTTTTTTTATTTATTTTTCCTTTTACAATTGTGAGATATGTTTTTTTTATTTCTTTTGTAGAAAACATATTTGACAATTTTAAATGTGATTTGTCATTTTTAGCGATAATTATAAGTCCGCTTGTGTCCTTGTCAAGTCTGTGAACGATTCCAGGTCTGATTTTTCCGTTAATTCCCGATAAATCTTTAATGTGATACATAATTGCATTTACAAGTGTTCCGCTGTTATGTCCGTGAGCTGGATGAACAACCATTCCAGCACTTTTATTTATAATTGCCAAATCTTCGTCTTCGTAAACTATATTAATTTCAATATTTTCTGGTTTAATTTCAATTTCTTCCAGTTTTGGAATTTCCATTTCAATTTCATCGTTTTCTTCAATTTTATAAGATGCCTTTGTCTTTTTGCCATTTACCAAAATATTTTCATCTTTTATGAGATTTTGGATTCTTGTTCTTGTTAAATCAAATTCTTCGGCAAGAAATTTGTCAATTCGAATTCTAGCTTTTTCACTTGAAATAATTATTATTTCTTTTTGATTTTTCAAATTTTTTCCTTTCTTGAAATAATTTTTAATAATTTTTAGTAAAATTTAAAAATTTTAACTTTTATCATCGCATTTTTGAAAAATTGTCATCTTTTGTGAATAATTTTTTTTGTGATGATTTTCAATTAAAACTGATAAATTCTTATCAATATTTTCCAATTTTTTTGCTCCAATTTTTGGATGATTTTGAAGTTTTGTGAAAAATCCGAATTTGTGCAAAACTCTTTTAAAAAACGATGCTTTTCCTTTTCCGCAGTCATGTAAAAGTGCTAATTTCAGATATATTTTTTCATTTTTCAACTCAGTTTTTTTTATTTTTTTTAGAACTTCTAAAGAATGAAATTTGTCGTATTCAGACATTTCCAAAAAAATTTTTTTTTCTTTTTCGTCAAGAATTTTAATCATTTCAGCCATATATGCCTTATTAATTTTTGGGAAATAATAATCATAAAATTTTTTAAAAACATTCATTTTATTTATCACACCTTTTTTCAAAAATTTTTTAAATTTTTTTACAACGCTTTTACAACAACATTTCCAACAACTTTTTTAATTTTTTTAATATTTTTTCCCTTTTTTCCAATAAATTGCCCTTTGTCTTTATTTTTCACAAAAAACACCGTAAAATAAGCATTTTTTTCAATTTTTTGGATTTTTTCAAGTTCTTCAAATTCATTTTTTTCAAAATAATTTTTTTTGCAAAATAAATCTTCAAACTTTTCAACTTTTTCAAAAATCAGTTTTTTCATCTCATCTGCAAATTCAACTTTTTCAAGTGTCAGATATTTTCCAGAAAGAGCACTTTTTTTATCATTCAAAATAAAATTACTCATAATTCTCACCTGCTGTGGCAAAAATTTATTTCCAGAAAAATATAATTTTTTATTTTTATACGAAACAAAAATTTCTCTTATTTTTTCTTTTAATTGCTTACCTTTTTTATTCGTAAACTCTGAAAAATCTTTTTTTCCAGAAACTTTCTCACAAATCAATTCAATTTTTTTGTCGTCATTTTTAATGAGTTTTTCTGGATATTCGTAAATATAATACCTTTTTTTAACCATTTCAGGAAATTCTAAAAATGGAACAGTCCTTTTTATTTCTTTTATCTCAAGTCCATTTATCTTTTTTATTTTTAATTGCGAAAAATCCAGAACTTTTTTCAAATTCAAATACAAAACATTTTCTTTTGCACTAACAAAAGCATCTGTTCTTCCAGCCTGCTGAATTGCAGAAAAATTTTTAATTCCATTTTTAAAAAGAAGATTTTTAAATTCCAGTTTTACGCTTCTTTTATTAGGATTTTCGTCAAAAGAATCAAATTTTTTTCCATCATATTTGACAAAAAATAAATATCCAAAATATTTTGTATTTTCAAATTTTCTTAAATTTTCATAATTTTTATTTTCTAAATTTTTTATTTTTAAATCCATTTTTTATAAAATTTTTTTATTTTTAAAAATTATTCTCCTTTTATTTTTTTAATAATATCTTCAGCCAATTCAATTTTACAACTTTCATCAATTCCCATTTCTCCTTTTATAACTCCAAATCCCCATTTACAGTAGGCAATATCAATTTTTGCATTTTTTGCTGTATTTACATCGACAAGCATATCTCCCACAAACAAAATTTTTTCTTTTGGAATTCCAAATTTTTCAGAAAGCCTGTCAACATTGTATGGATTTGGCTTATTTGGGTATTTCTTCTCGTCAGAGCCAATTATTTCACAAAATTCCCACTTATCAAGTTTTTCTTTTGCCACAGAAAGTGCGGTATTGTGGTCTTTATTTGTAATAATCCCTTTTTTTATTTTATTTTTTTCCAAAAATTCAAGTATTTTAGGAATTTCTTTATAAGGCTCGACTTTGTAGTCAAAATAGATGTCGTAATATTTTCTAATTGTTTTAGAAAAAAGTTCTTTATCAATGTCATATTTTTCTTTTTCCAAAATATTTTTAGTAAGTCCAGTGACACCGCCACCTGCAAATTTAACGCAATCATTTACAGGATATGTTTTAAGTCCCAATTCTTTCATTGTGCTATTTACAGTCATTGCAATGGAATTTGAAGTATCAAGAAGAGTTCCGTCCATATCGAAAAGTACTAGTTCATATTTCATTTTTTATCCTTTCTTTTGTTTTAATTTTTTATTTTTTTTCTTTGTTTTTATATTTGAATTTTTTTATTTTAGGTTTATAAATAATTATTTATTATAATTTTTTTGGATTTATAAAAAAATATTTTTATGCGTCTGGTTCAATAACCTTCCCATCTTTGTCAATAGGATTTCCATTGTCGTCAACTCGCATAACTTTTATGCTGTCAAGATGTCCTCTCATTGAAGTTTTGAATTTTTCGATATAAAGTTTTCTATATTTTTCTCGTTCTTTTTTTTCTTCTTCAGTAAGTTCTCGTTTTCTTGCAATTTTAGTAAATTCGTTAATTTTTTTTATAATATCTTCCATTTTTTATTTTTCTCCTTTTATTTGTTATTATTTTGTAATTTTTATTTAATTTTATTATTTATTATTTTTCTTTTTTTTTTGAGCTATAACCCATTTCGTCAAGAAATTTACTATTTTTTCTCCATTTTTTCTTAACTTTTACCCAAAGTTTTAAATTCACTTTCAAATCAATGAGATGTTCAATTTCTCTTCTCGCTTCAATTCCAATTTTTTTTAGTAAAGCACCGTCTTTTCCAATGATAATCCCTTTTTGGCTATCTCTTTCGACATAAATATTCACATCATATTTTCTTATCGCCGGTTTAGTTTCAACATTTATTATTTCAACTGCCACGCTATGCGGAACTTCGTCTTTTGTATGATGAAGAATTTTTTCTCTTATTGTTTCCACAACAATTTTATTCACGGGTAAATCTGTGTAATAATCTTTAGGATAAAACCACATATCGTTGGACAAATAATTTTTTGCCACATCAAATATTTTGTGAACTCCAATTCCATATTCCGCAGTAAGTGTAATTATTTCGTCAAAATCTCCCAGTTTTTCTCTAATTTCCACTTTTTTTTCTTCAATTTCGGCATCTGTCATTTTGTCAATTTTATTGATAATCGCAACAATTGGCGTATTTACCGCTCTTATATGCTCATTTACAAACATATCTCCAGTTGAGATTTCTTTAGTCCCATCCAGCATAAACATTATTAAATCAACATTTTCCAGCGCTTCTATTGCAATATTTGTCATATGCTCTCCCAAAAGATGTTTTGGCTTGTGAATCCCTGGAGTGTCGACGAAAATAAATTGATTCTCGTTTATATTTACAATTCCTTTTATTTGATCTCTTGTCGTTCCAGCCTTATCTGAAACAATTGCCACCTTTTCATTTACAAGTTTATTTGTAAGCGTAGATTTTCCAACATTTGGTCGCCCTACAATCGTTATGAATACTGATTTCAATATTTTTGCTCCTTAATCATATTTTTAATAATTATATCATTTTTTGAAAAAATTTGCTATAAAAAAAGGTTTCATTTAAGAAACCTTCATTAAAATTAATTACATAGCCAGTCTTTTTAGCGTAACTTCAAAAAAAGTAATTACACTTATATTTGCAAAATCTATAAAAAGTGAACCAACTATTGGAATTACAAAAAACGCTATTTTTGAATAAGTGTATTTTTCTGTAATCGCTTTCATATTTGAAATTCCGTTAGGAGTAGCTCCCATTCCAAATCCGCAATGTCCAGAAACAATTACAGCTGCGTCGTAATTTGAACCCATGGTTTTGAATGTCACAAAATTTAGATATAAATAAATAAGCAGAGTTTGAGCTAGTAAAAGTATAATTACAGGACCTGCTAAATCTATTAAATCCCATAATCTAAGTGACATTAATGCCATCGCTAAAAATAAACTTAAGGAAATATCTTCCAAGATGCTAATTTCTTTTGTTGGAGCATGAAGTGATTCCACATTGTCAGAAATATTTCTAATTATTGCTGCAACAATCATAGGTCCAATATAAACTGGAAATTTCATTGCTGGAAGCAAAAAATTTATGAAAAGTGACAAATATGAACCAATTCCCATGGCAATTAAGATGTAAAAAAATGCCATTGAAAATCTTTCTCCGTCAAGATATGGTCTTTGTTTTTTTAGAACTTCTTCATCTATATCTTTTTCAGCATTTTCTTTTGTTATATGTTCAGGAAGCAATTTGTGCTTTTTAATAAGACGGCTTGCAATTGGGCCGCCTAGCATTGAACCTGCAATAAGTCCATAAGTTGCTGAAGCTATTGCTATCGCCTTTGCTCCTGTATACCCCATTTTTTCTATTTCAGGTGCAACAGCTGCAGAAGTACCGTGTCCTCCTGTCATTGCTACAGAACCTGTCATAAGTGCAAGAAGCGGTTTTAATCCAACTAATCCTGAAAGCAAAATCGGCACGACATTTTGTAGTATACAAAGTCCTATTGCCACGAATAAAAATATAAGCACCTGTTTTCCACCTTTTTTTAATAATTTTAAACTTGCGTTAAATCCTACACTTGTAAAAAACATTATCATAAAAAATTTTTGAAGCGTGTCGTCAAAACTAATTTCTACAATTCCTGTCTGACGCAAAATAAAAGAGATGATTGAAAATAAAAATCCACCAATAACCGGTGAAGGTATACAGTATTTTTCAAAAAATTTTACTTTTTTTCTCAATTTCATCCCAATAAGTAGTAAAATAACCGATAGACCTATCGTTTGAATCATATCAAGTTTCATTTAATTCCTCCTTTTTTTTCTAAATATTAAATTCACATATCTACATTATACACTAAATGTAGTAAATCTGCAAATTTTAGCTCGAAATATTTTCCCTTAAAATTTGGAAAAACAAATAAAATGTGGTAAAATATTAAATATTATTTTATTAATGAAGGCGGGAAATATTATGGATTTTAAGCAAGTGAAGGAAAATGAAGAAAAAGCTGTTTTAAAAAATAAAAATGTTGTTGACAGTGACTTTTGGCGACAAAAATATCATATTCAAGGAATTGTGGGACTTATAAATGATCCCAACGGATTTTCGCAGTTTAACGGAGAATATCATATGTTTTACCAATGGAATCCGCTTAGCACAGAGCATAAAAACAAAACTTGGGCTCACAGTAAAAGCCATGATTTACTTCATTGGGAAAGATGTGAAACTGCATTAAGACCTGATACTTGGTATTCAAAAAATGGAGTTTATTCTGGAAGTGGAATTGTGATTGATGGAAAACTTTATTTATTTTACACTGGAAATGTAAAAGATGCAGAAGGGAATAGAGAATCATACCAATGTATCGCAGTTTCAGAAGATGGAGAACATTTTGACAGATGGGAGCCAAGCATAGTAAACCATCCAGATGGATATACAAGACACATAAGAGATCCAAAAATTTGGGAAAAAGACGGAAAATATTATGCGGTTCTTGGAATTCAAAGTGAAAAATTGGAAGGAAAAGTTGTGCTTTACACTTCAGAAAATATAAAAGATTGGAAATTTGAAGGCGAAATTGCTGGAGCAAATCACGGAAAATTAAAAGACTTTGGATTTATGTGGGAATGTCCAGATTATTTTCAATTAAAAGATGAAAAAACTGGAAAAATCATCGATTTATTAGTAGCTTCGCCACAAGGATTAGAACCGCAAGGGGATTTATACAATAATAAATATCAGACAGGATATTTTTTTGGTAAATTGGATTATGAAAAACCAGAATTTGAAATTAGCTCGGAATTTGTGGAAATTGACAGAGGACACGATTTTTATGCACCACAATCAATGGAAGATAATAAAGGAAGAAGAATTGTTGTCGGATGGATGGGAGTTCCAGAAGATGAAGATTTTCCTACAGTTAAAAACGAATGGATACATTGCCTGACTTTGCCAAGAGAGTTGAAAGTGAGAGATGGAAAACTTTATCAAGAACCAATTTCTGAAATGGTTTCAATAAGAGGGGAGAAAATGGAATTTGAAGGTTTTATTAAAGGTGAAAAAGAGATTGGAAAAGGGAAAACTTATGAATTAATTGCCAAATTTAATGATATTTCTTCAGATTTTGGATTAAAATTGAGAGTTGGAAAAGATAGTGAAACTGTTGTGAAATTTGACTTTGAAGATAAAAAACTAGTTCTTGACAGAAGTTGCGGTGCACAAGCTGATAAGAGCGTAAGAAAAGTTTTTTTAGGCGACAGAAAAGATTTGGAACTTAGAATTTTTGTTGATAATTCTTCTGTTGAAATTTTTATAAATAATGGAGAAGAAGTGTTTTCTTCAAGAATTTTCCCTTCAGAAAATGCTGACAAAATCATTGTTTTTGCTGAAAATGAAACGAAAGTAAAACTTGAAAAATGGGAATGGCAATAATAAATAAAAATAAAATTATTATAATATAAAATATGAAGATAAAACATGAAAGACATAAGTTATAAATATAAAACATATAAAGATAAGGAAATAAAAAAATTGATTAATACTGAAAAAAATAATATAAAACTTGATATAATAAATCTTTTGGATGATATTTTGCATGAAAAAAAATATAGCAATATTCAGATTAATTACTATTTTTCTAAAAATAATTATTCAAAAAAAGAAAAATTATTTGTTACAAATATTGTAAATATTGTGATAAAAAATTTAATTTATATCGATTATTTAATTGAAAAATGTACTAGAAATATAAAAAAGAGAAAAATAAAACAACTTTTGAGAATTTCTGTAGCACAATTGTTTTTTATGGATTCTGACAACTCAGGAGTTGTTTTTGAGGCGGGAGAAATTGCTAAAATAATTAATTCACATCAAGTTGGATTTGTAAATGCAACTTTACAAAATGTTTTGAAAAATAAAGAAAAATTTGATCAAGAAATTCCAATGGATAAAAAAGACGGAATAGTTTATTCATATCCGCAGTGGTTTGTGAATAAACTAAAATCAGATTTTCCAGATGACTATTTAAAAATTATGAAATCTTATAAAAAAAGAAGTTTTCTTTCCGTGAGATACGATAAAAACAAATTTACAAAAGAAGAATTTGAAAATTTATTAAAAAAAATTGATACTCAAATTTTATTTTCTGTGGAAGAAGTTTATTATTTGTCCAATGCGAATATTTTTGAAACTGAAAATTTTAAAAGTGGAGAAATAGTTGTTCAAGATGCTTCTTCATATTTAGCGGTAAAAAATCTTGAAGTTTCACAAGATGATGTTGTTTTAGACGCTTGTAGTGCACCTGGTGGAAAATCACTTGCAATTTTACAGCTTTTTAATCCCCAAATTTTGATTTCTACTGATATTCATCATCATAAAATTAAGATTTTAGAAAATTTGAAAAATAAATATGGATATAAAAATTGGAAAATAGAATTGAATGATGCCACAAAAATTGAAAATTTAGACAAAAAATTTGATAAAATACTTTTGGATGTACCTTGTAGCGGACTTGGCGTACTTCGTAAAAAACCTGAAAAAATATATGAATTGGAATCGAATAATTTTAAAAGTCTTAAAAAAATTCAAAAGAAAATTTTTGAGAGCGCATTTAATTCGATAAAAAATGGTGGAGAAATTATTTACAGCACTTGTACTTTTTCAAAAAATGAAAATACTAATAATGTTAAATATTTTTTGGAAAAATATAAAAATTTGGAAATTAAAGAAGTTGCAATTCCAAAAAATATCAAGATTCTAAAAGACGAGTTTGGTGGCGTTTATATTTCTTATGAAAATGAATATTTGGATGGATTTTATATAGCAAAATTTAAAAAAGTAAAAAAATGTGATGGTGATTAATTAATAGAACAGAAAGGATACGTTAGTATGCAATTTAATTTTAGTGACGACATAAAATTTATAATGCAAAAGTTAAATGCAAATGGAAGTGGATTTCTTGTCGGAGGAGCGATACGAGATTTAATCTTGCGTCGTGATCCCGGAGATTATGATTTTGCTACTGATATTGAATATTCAACGCTAAAGGCGATTTTTTCCGATTATTCACCAAAAGAAGTTGGCGCTCACTTTGGAATTTTGATGATTCATTTAAATGGCGTAGATTATGAAATTGCAAAATTTCGTCGTGAAACTGGAGTTTACAACAGCAGATACCCAAAAGAAATTAAATTTGTAAAAAAAATTGAAGATGACTTATCTCGTCGGGATTTTACGATAAATGCAATGGCATATAGCCAAAAAACTGGGGTTATTGATCTTTTTGGAGGTTTAAAAGACTTAAAAAATAAAACTATTAAATTTGTTGGAAATCCAAAGTTACGAATTGAAGAAGATGCGTTAAGAATTTTGAGAGCTTTCAGATTTATGGCAAAACTTGGGTTTAATCTTGATAAAAAGACAGCTGAAGCGATTTGTGAAAAAAGAAAATTTTTGAATAAAATTTCGCATGAGAGAATTTTTGATGAATTTAGTAAAATTTTGATTGCACCATATGCCATAAAAGCGTTAAAAAAGATGAAATCGCTAAAAGTTTTGGAATTTATAATTCCTGAATTTCGCTATACTTATAACTTTGACCAAAATAATCCACATCATACCGATGATTTATTTCATCACATAATTAAAGTTGTAAATCTTTGCGATAAAGACTTGATTACAAAATTTGCAGCGCTTTTTCATGATTTGGGAAAAATTAACACAAAAAGTATTGATGCAAAAGGGATTTTTCACTTTTATGGACACGAAAAGGAGAGCGCACTTATTGCTGAAGAAGAACTTAGGGAACTTAGAGCGCCAAAAGAGTTTATAAATTCTGTAAAAAAACTAATTTTAAATCATATGTTAATCTATCAAGAAGTTTCTGACAAAACTTTGAAAAAATTAATAATTAATTTTGAAGAAAAAAATTTAAAGCGGCTTTTTGATTTATTTTCTGCCGACTTAAATTCTAAAAATATAAATTCTAAAGAAGAAAATCAAAAAATTTTGGATAATTTTTTGCAAAGAATTGAAAATTTGAAAAAACAGGGAAATATTCCTAGCATTAAAGATTTGGATTTGACGGGAATTGACCTGATAAATTTGAAATTTGAAAATAGAGAAATTGGAAAACTAAAAAATGAATTGTATGAATTGGTTTTATCAGATGAATTAAAAAATGAAAAAGAGGAATTGATAAAATATTTAGCAAAAAAATATGATTTGTGTCAAAATTTTAAATATGAAAATTCTTGCGGTGCGATTGTTTTTAATAATAAAATTAAAAAATTTCTGATTGTGAAGATGTTTAATGGAAATTGGGGATTTCCCAAAGGTCACATCGAAGAATATGAAACTCAAGTTGAAACAGCAAAAAGAGAAGTTTTTGAAGAAACTGGAATTGAAATTAATATTGTTTCTGACAAAAAATATGAGATAAAATATATTCCGAATGAAACAACAATCAAAAAAGTTACATTTTTTATTGGAATAACGGAAAATGAAGAAGTGACGGTTGATGAGCAGGAAATTGAAGCATATAAATGGTGCTCTTATGAAGAAGCACTAAAAACAATAACTTATCGACTGCAAAAAGAAGTTTTGGAAAATTCTTACAAAATTTTGAAACAGAAAAATTTGGAAAGTTTGGAAAATTAAATTATGAAAACTGAGAAAATATTGGGCTATGAAGTTCATAGAAAAAAAGTTAAAAATATAAATTTGAGAATAAAAGAAAATATGGAAATTTACATTTCCGCTCCAGAAAATTTGCACAGCGATTACATAAAAAACTTTTTGATTTCAAAAGAAAAATGGATAAAAAATGTCTTAAAAAAACTTGAAAAAATAAAAGAAGAACGAAAAGAAAAAGAATATATTACTGGGGAAATTCATAATTTTTTAGGTCAAAAATATATTTTAACTGTAAAAAATGGAAATTTCAATCGAGTGGCTTTAAAAAATGATAAAAAAAATGAAATTATTCTGACAGTCTACAGCGATATTTTTGACAATTCAGAAGAAAAAAAGAAAATTTTGGAAAAGTGGTATTTTGAAAATGCTAAAAAAATTTTTTTAGAATTATTGAAAAAATGGATGGAAATTTTGAACGAAGATGTAAAAAAATTTTTGATAAAGCCGCTAAATAAAAAATGGGGATTTTGCAATTATGAAAAAAAATATGTGGCTTTAAATGTGGAACTTATAAAACGAACTCCGTTTGAAATCGAATATGTAATTTTGCATGAACTTGCTCATTTAAAGTATCCCAATCACGGCAAAGGATTTTACAATTATGTTGAAAAATATATGCCAAATTATAGAAATGCTGAAAAAATGTTAAATGCAAAACATCATTATTAATTTTTTTAAAATAATAAATCTTAAATATTATAAAAAAATAAAAAATCCCGTTTAGAATTTTAAAGGGATTTTTATTTTAATTATTTATTTTTCTACTTCTCTAATTTTTCTTAAAATCAGATAAAACTTCAACTTTTCCGTCTTCATAGACAAATAAGCCAGTCACAGCTTCGTGGGGCAAATCAAAATGCATTTTTTCTGAAGCTTGAATTATGTAATTTTTTTGAGTTTCATCGTCTATTGGGCATCCTGCACAGTCACTGTGTCCAGCGATGAAGATGTGATCAGATTTATGTTTTTTGACAGAAATCAGAACGACTTTATCTTCCACAGATTTTAAGTAATCTTCGTATACAATTTTATTTACAGGTCCAGCATCTGTAATTGTATCTACATAATTATATTTATAATTATTTCTTATATATTCATTTATAATATGAATAAATCTTCCGTCCATACAGCAGATTAATGTGCAAAACATATTTTTTCTCCTTTTTTATGTTTTTTATTTAATTTTCAAATTTTTATAATTTAAGTTTAAATTATTTTACTTCTGTTGCCTGTGGATAAATATCTTTTATGTCATTTATTATTTTGTTCACTTTTCCCCATAAAACATCTTCTTTTTGTCTATTTCCTTTTACAGCAACTCTCACATGCACACATTTTTCTTTGGCATATGGTGCAACTGTTGGATTGGTCATCTGAAAATAATCTTTTAATCTATCATCAATTTTCCCTTCAGGAACGCCTTTTATCTCTAAAGTTTTCATAAGTAAAATTGAATCGGAATATTTCTTTAAAAGCGGCAATGCGTAATCGTCTAGCATAGCAGTCATTTCTTTTGGCGGACCAGGTAAAATTATTATTTTTTTTTCATTTTTTTCAAAAAAACATCCTGGCGCAAGACCGACTTCATTTTCCAGAAGAACGGATCCTTTTAAAATTGAAGCTTCTTTTTCTGCGCCGCTTGCCACTTCAAAAAAACCACGCTCGTTGTATTTTTTTATAATTAAATCATAATATTTTTGTATCATTTCTAAGTCAACATTAAAATAATTGGCGACAACTTCTTTCGTGATGTCATCAATCGTAGGTCCAAGTCCTCCAGTTGTAATGACCAAATCCACTCTGTTAAATGCAATCTTAAGACATTCTTTTAATCTTTCAAAATTATCTCCAACAGTAGTTTGGTAATATAAATCAATTCCTATATCTGTAAATTTTTTGGAAATATATTGTGAATTTGTGTTGACGATATCTCCAACAAGTAGTTCTGTTCCCACGCAAATAATTTCTGCTTTCATTATTTTCTCCCATTTTTTGTTTATATATTTTTTATATTTCAAAAATAATTATTTATTTTTTCAAAGTTATTATATCACAATAAATCGTTTGGCACAATATTTTCATTTTTTGAAAAAATTGAGTAAAATGGCGAGAAACAAATGAAAAAATGTCTGTGGACAAAAAATAAAAAATAAGTTATAATATAAACAAAATATATGATTGGAGAAGGTTTGAATGGATATACATCATTTGAAAATTTTTTTTGAAGCATGTCGGGAAAAAAGCTTTACAAAAGCAGCAAAAAAACTGTATATTAGTCAATCAGCGGTGTCTATACAAATAAAAAAATTGGAAACAAAATTAGATATACAACTTATCGAAAGAAATTCAAAAAATTTTAAGTTGACATTTGCAGGAAAAGAACTGTATCGAATGTCTAAAGATGTCTTTGATAAAATTTTGCGAATGGAAACAGAGATGCAAAGAATTGCTTATTATGGCAAAGGAAAAATTTCAATTGGAGCAACTCACAATATTGGGGAACCGGTTTTACCTAAAATAATGGTTGAGTTTAAAAAGAAATATCCTGAAATAGAGTTTGACTTATATATAAAAAATAGAGAATCTCTTATGCGTCATTTGAAAGAAGGAACAGTTGATGTAGCTTTAATGGAAGAATATTTTATTGAAGATAAGGAACTGAAAATTATTGAAACTGAAGAATATCCATTCGTGGTTGTCGCAGGGACTCAGATTTTCGATTATGAAGAGTTAAAAAATTTAAAATTGTTAAAGCGAGATACAATACTTACAAATAAGTATTTGGATTTATTTGAGAAAATTATCGGTTTTAATTTAGAAGATCGAATTGTAATTAATGGAAGTATCGAAACGATGAAAAATATGATAAAAAATGGAATTGGATTTGCAGTGCTTCCTTATTACAGCGTTTATGAAGAAATACTTCGAGGAACATTAAAAATTGTTCATAGTTTTGAGAAATGGGAAGAAAAATTTCAAATTGTGTATATAAAAGAAAATAGCGAAAAAGAAGGAATTGAGAAATTTGTAAATTTTGTGAAAGATTATAAAATTAATGGGAATTATTCTGACGAAAAAATAAATGATCTGATATTTAAAAATTTTGAATAATAATTTAATCTTATTTGTTGTTGCAGTACAGTTAAATTTCTATAAACTTTTTAAAATAAAAAATAAAAATTTTTTAGAAGTATAATATTTGAAATATAATTTTTAAGATAAGTTTTAAAATTTATTTTAAATAAATTTTTAAATCTGGAGGTAAAATAAATGTTAAAAGGAAATATAAAAAATTCATATTTAACAGCTTACAAAACTGTCAAAAATTTTGTGGAAAATGACGAGAATATTGAAAAAACGGTTAAAATTTCAGAAGAGTTGGCAGCTGCTTACAGAGATGGAAAAAAGTCGTTGATTGCTGGAAATGGTGGAAGTAATTGTGATGCCATGCATTTTGCAGAAGAATTTACAGGAAGATTTAGAAGTGATAGACGTGCTTTGCCGTCGATTAGCATAAGTGACAGTTCACACATCACCTGTGTTGGAAATGATTTTGGATTTAATTTTATTTTTGCAAAAGGAGTGGAAGCCTTTAGTCAAGAAGGAGATTTTTTCTTTGGAATCTCAACTTCAGGAAACTCTCAAAATATTATTGAAGCAATGAAAGTGGCAAAAGAAAAAGGTTTAAAAACAGTTGCACTTTTGGGAAAAGATGGCGGAAAATTAAAAGGTGTGTGTGATTATGAATTTATTATTCCAGGAGAAACTTCCGACAGAATTCAAGAAGTTCATATGATGATTTTACATATTATTATTGAAGGAGTGGAAAGAATTTTATTTCCAGAAAATTATTAATAAATTTATTTTTCAATTTAAAGCATAAATGAAATATATGTATTTATATAAAATTTATATATTTAAATTATTGAAATTTTGTGAAAAATATGGTATATTAGTGTTGTAAAATAAATTAAATGGAATGGAGTGAAATATTATGAAATTAGTTAGAAGGATAAGGGAAAGAAAAATAATGACAATTTATTTGTGCAATCCTTTATCATTGCTAATTTTTTAATATTTTTTAGGAATATAATATAAAAGTCAGTAATTTTGAGGTTGCTGGCTTTTTTTCCTTTAATTTAAAAATATTTAAAGAAAAAGGCCTAAAAAAATAGGCTTTTTTTATTTAAAATAAAAAAGTAGGAGGAGAAAGAGATGATAAAAGCAGGAATTGTAGGAGCAACAGGGTATGCAGGACAGCAGTTATTATGGATTTTAAATAATCACAAAGAAGTGAAAGTGGAATTTATTTCATCGCATTCATTTGCAGGAGAGAATATTGGAAATATTTATAAAAATTATAAAAAATATTTTGAAAAAAAATTGATTTCGTTGGAAGAAATTAAAGAAAATCTGGATAAAATAGATGTACTATTTTTAGCACTGCCTCATGGAATGTCAGAAAAGATAACAAAATCAGCGCTTGAAAATAATGTAAAAGTTATAGATTTGGGAGCAGATTTTAGATTAGATGATTCAGAAATTTATGAAAAATGGTATAAAGTGAAACATAATTATCCAGAAATCAATAAAAATGCGGTTTATGGTCTTCCAGAACTTTATAAGGAAAAAATTAAAAATACGAAAGTTGTGGCTTCACCTGGATGTTATCCCACTTCTGCTATTTTAGGCGTGGCACCGTTATTAAAAAATGGAATTATTGATACGAAAAAAATTGTTGTTGACTCAAAGTCAGGAGTTTCAGGGGCTGGAAGAAGTGCTAAATTGGATTTGATTTATGCTGAAGTAAATGAAAATTTTAAGGCTTATAATGTTTTGAAGCATAGACATACACCTGAAATAAAGCAAGAGATGGATAAATTAGCGAATGGGAATATTAATTTAGTATTTACTCCGCATTTGTTGCCGATAAATAGAGGGATTCTTTCGACAATTTATTTAGATGTGAAGGATGAATTTAAGGAAAGTTTGACGGAAGAAAAAATTTATGAAATTTATAATGAATTTTATAAAAATGAGTATTTTGTGAGAGTTACTGAAAATTTGCCAGAGATAAAAAATGTGAAAAATAGTAATATTTGTGAGATTGGGGTTCGATATGACAAGGAATTTGGGAACATCGTTGTAGTATCAGCAATTGATAATTTGATAAAAGGGGCTGGTGGACAGGCGGTTCAGAGTATGAACATTTTATTTGGATTTGAAGAAAATGAAGGATTGGAATTTTTGTCGATGTATTTATAAAAATATTTTGTTAATAAGATTTTATTAATAGGATTTTACAGATAAAAAAGAAAGGAGCGTGTGATTTATAATTTTTAGAAAATAATTGAAAATTATTTATCATACAAAAGTTATATGAAAATAATAGAGAATGGTACGATTACTGACGTTAAAGGGATTAAAGCAACTGGAATATCGGCAAAATTGAAAAAGAGCGGGAAAAAAGATATGGCTTTGATTTATAGTGAAGAAAAGGCGGTTTCGGCTGCAGTTTTTACAAAAAATTTAGCAAAAGCTGCACCAATTATTTTGGATATCAAACATATAAAAAATGAGAATACACAGGCGATCGTGGTAAATAGTGGGAATGCAAATTCTTGCACGGGGGATACTGGACTTGCAAATGCTAAAAAGATGACTGAGCTGGTTGCGAATAAATTGGGACTTAAAGCTGAGGAAGTTTTGGTTCAGTCGACTGGGATTATTGGAGTTCAGCTTGATATGGAAAAAATTGAGAATGGGATTGAGAAAGTTGTGGAAAACTTGTCGGAAGATGGCGGAATTGATGCGGCTACTGCGATTATGACGACTGACACTTTTGTTAAGCAGATTTGCTTGGAAATTGAGATTGCTGGGAAAAAGGCGAAAGTGGCTGGAATGTGTAAAGGTTCTGGAATGATTCATCCAAATATGGCGACAATGCTTTCATTTACTGTAACTGATGTGAATATTGAAAAATCACTGTTGCAAAAAATGTTTTCTGAAATTGCTGACAATACTTTCAATATGATTTCAGTCGATGGAGATACGAGCACAAACGATATGGCTTGTGTTTTGGCGAACGGACTTGCAGGGAATGAAAAAATTGTTGATAAAAATTCAGCTGGATATGATGAGTTTAAAAAGGCGTTATATAAAGTGAATGAAGAATTGGCAAAATTAATTGCGAAAGACGGAGAAGGTGCGACAAAGTTGATTCAAGTTACAACAAATGGGGCGAAAACGCTGGAAGATGCGAAAAAAGTTTCAAAATCAGTTATCACTTCAAGTCTTTTCAAAGCGGCAGTTTTTGGTGGCGACCCAAATTGGGGAAGAATTTTGTGTGCGGTTGGATATTCAGAAGCTGATTTGATGATTGATAAAGTTAATATTTTCTTAAAAGCTGGAAATGATATGGTTCAAGTTGCAAAAAATGGGATGGCACAGGAGTTTGATGTTCCAAAAGCTGAGAAAATTTTGAAGGCTGAAACCGTTGAAATAATTATTGAATTAAATGATGGGGAGTTTGAAGCGACTGCTTGGGGATGTGATTTGAGTTATGATTATGTGAAAATTAATGCGGAGTATCATACTTAATAATTTTTAAAATAAAATTTATGATTTTAAGAATTTTTTATTAGTAAACTTTTCAAGATAAATTTTGAAAAAAATTATTTTTAAAATTAAATTTTTGAAAAATTCAAAAAATGAGAAAAATTCTAATAATAAGGAAAGGAAAAATATGATTTCAAATTTAGATAAAGCAAAAATTTTGGTAAAGGCGTTGCCGCTTATAAAAAAGTATCATAATAAAACGATTGTGATTAAATATGGTGGAAGTGCGATGGTCAATCCTGTTGCACGAGAGCAGTTTATTCAAGATGTAGTTCTTATGAAGTATGTTGGGATAAATCCTGTGATTGTGCACGGTGGAGGGCCTGAGATAAACGAGATGCTTCAAAAAATTGGGAAAGAGAGCAAATTTGTTGCAGGAAATCGTGTGACTGATGAAGAAACGATGGAAATTGTGGAAATGGTGTTATCTGGGAAAGTCAATAAAGGAATTGTGTCGGACATCAATAAATATGGTGGGAAAGCTGTTGGTCTAAGTGGAAAAGACGGAAATATGGTGTTTGTTGAGAAGAAGTTTGTTGAAGTTGATGGAGAAAAGATTGATATTGGGTTTGTCGGAGAGATTAAGGAAATTAATACGGAAGTTATAAAATTGTTGGAGATGAATGATGCAATTCCTGTGATTTCATCGATTGGAGTAGACAAAAATGGTCAGACATACAATATTAATGCGGATTATGTGGCAGGTGCGATTGCTGGGAAATTACAGGCGGATAGATTGATATTTTTGACAGATGTTGATGGAATCTTGCTTGACTACAATGATAAACAGACACTTATTGATGAAATTGATGTGGAAAATGTGAACGATTTAATCGAGCGAGGAATTATTAGTGGCGGAATGTTGCCAAAAGTTACGACTTGCTTGAATGCAATTAAAAATGGCGTGGAAAATGTTGTTATTCTAAATGGAAAATTGGAACATTCTGTGATTCTTGAGTTGTTTACAGTCGAAGGAGCTGGAACATTGATTAAGAAAGATGAAAATTTAGAGAGTTAAAATTATTTGAGAAAGTAAAAATATCTCAAAAGATTTTGAAGTTGAAAATTAGAAAATTATCGAATATTTTCCAAAAAAATTAAGAGGGAAGTGATTAAATGTTATTAAATGTGTATAGCCGTTATAATAAAATATTTGAAAAAGGAAAAGGGACGTATATTTACGACAATGAAGGGAATGAATATTTAGATTTTGTATCAGGAATTTCAGTAAATTGCTTGGGACACGCAAGTCCTGTGATTACAAAGGCTTTGACGGAGCAGAGTCAAAAACTGGTGCATATTTCTAATTTGTATTACAGTCAGCCACAATTGGATTTGGCGAATAAACTTACTGAAAATAGTGAAATGGAGAGTGTTTTTTTTACAAATAGTGGAACTGAAGCGATTGAGTTGGCTTTAAAAATTGCTCGAAAATATGGGAATAATTTGTCGTACGATGAAAATGGAAATAAAATTGCTGATAAAACGGAAATAATTTATATGAAAAATTCATTTCATGGAAGAAGTACTGGAGCCTTGGCAGTCACTGGTCAGCCAAAGTATCAAAAACCGTTTGAGCCGTTGATGAAAAATGTTACAGAATGTAATTTTAATAATGTTAAAGATTTAAAAGCAAAAGTAAGTGAGAAAACTGCCGCCATTATTTTAGAGCCAATTCAAGGAGAAAGCGGACTTGAGAGTGCTACTCCTGAATTTATGGAAGCTATAAAAGAATTGAGCAAAAAATATGATACACTTGTGATTTTCGACGAAATTCAATGCGGAATGGGAAGAACTGGGAAACTATTTGCCTATGAAAATTTTGATTTGGTGCCAGATATAGTTACAATCGCAAAATCGCTTGGTGGCGGAGTTCCAATTGGAGCTTGTCTGACAAAAGGGAAAGCAAATGATGTGCTAGTTCCTGGCGACCACGGTTCTACTTATGGTGGAAATCCTTTGGTTTGTGCCGTTGCAAATGCTGTTTTACACGAATTAATTGACAACAAATTAATTGAAAAAAATGTTGTGGAAAAGGGTCAATATTCTGTGGAAAAATTGGAAAAATTAAAGGAAAAATTCGATTTTATCGAAGAAATTCGTGGAAAAGGACTTCTTTTGGGAATAAAATTTGATGAGAAAAAAGTTTTGGCAAAAGATGTTGTTTCAAAAGCACTAGAAAATGGGTTGTTGCTAGTTGGAGCTGGAAATAATGTTGTGAGATTTTTTCCGCCGTTTAATGTGACAGATGGGGAAATTGACAAAGCTGTTTCAATTTTGGAAAAAGTTTTGGAAATATTTTAATTTTTTAGAAATTTTTGATAACTCAATTTTTGATTTTGTTACGATTCAAGTTCCATTTTTTTATAATATTGTTGCATTAAATTTTTAATTTTTAAAACAATAGTAATTTCTGAATGATTCTATTTCAAAAGACAAAAGTTTTCGAAAAAATTTCTTTTTAGTAATTGCAAATTATAATTGTAAATTAAAAATTATTAAGGTAAAATTATATTGAAAGAATGAAAAAATTTAGAGTTAAAGGGGAGATTTTTATGAAAATCTTTAGAAAAATTGCAATACTTTTTCTTTTGGTAAGTTTGGTGAATTTTGGTGTGTCAAATATCGAAGGGAAAATCGCTCAGATTAGGAAGGATTTTACGAATACTAATGCTGTGAAAAATTATGTTATTAAGGAAGTTGAAGATTTAGAGCAAAGTACAGATGGCGGCGTTGTGAAGTATTATTTTCAAAATGGAGTTGTTAAAAAAATTGTGGCTGAACATTTTGGAGAAAGTTGGAATAGTTTGACAGAATATTATGTAAAAAATGGAAAAGTTTATTTTATTTTTGATAAGGCTGAAAAATATAATGTGCCATACTATGTGGATTCTAAGTGGTATAAAGAAAATGAGATAAAAAATGGAGAAGTCTTTGATAAAAGAAAGTCGAAATTTTCTGAACAACGATACTATTTTGATGAAAATGAAAAATTGATTCGGTATATTGGTGAGAATAAAAAAATTGTTGAAAATGGACAAAAATTGAAGGAAATTGAGAAAGATATATTGAAAGAATATTATAGAATAAAAAATTAATATCAAGTTATAAAAATAAAAATTGGAAAAATTAAACAATAGCAAGGGACAGAATCTCTTGTCATAATATGATAAAAATAAAAATTAAGGAGAAATTATGTTAAGAGGAAAATCATTTTTAAAATTATTAGATTTTACAACGGAGGAATTACAGTATTTGCTGGATTTGGCGAAAAAATTGAAGATAGATAAGAAAAATGGGACTGAGAAAAAAACAATGATTGGAAAAAATATTGCTTTGATTTTTGAGAAAACTTCTACTAGAACGAGATGTGCGTTTGAAGTGGGAGCTTATGACCAAGGAGCAAATGTCACTTACATTGGGCCTTCTGCATCACAAATTGGAGATAAGGAATCTATGGAAGATACGGCGAAAGTTTTGGGAAGATTTTATGATGGAATCGAATATCGAGGATACGGTCAGGAATTGGTCGAAACTTTGGCTGAACATTCGGGAGTGCCGGTTTGGAATGGACTTACAACTGAGTTTCATCCGACACAGGTTTTAGCGGATTTTTTGACTATTTTGGAAAAAAAGGGAACTTTGAAAGGAATTAAGTTTGCATATCTTGGGGATGGGAAAAATAATATGGCAAGTTCACTTATGATTGGTGCAGTAAAATTTGGGATGGATTTTACGATTGTTGCTCCAAAAGAATATTTTCCAGATAAGGAACTGGCTGAAACTGCTTTGAAACTGGCTGAGGAAAATGGGGGACATGTTTCATTTACGGATGATAGGATTGGCGGAGTGAAGGATGCGGATGTTATTTATACGGATGTGTGGGTGTCGATGGGAGAATCTTATAATGTATGGGAAGAAAGAATAAATAGACTTTCATATTATCAGGTAAATAGCGAGCTTATAAAACATGCAAAGGATGATTACTTGTTTATGCACTGTCTGCCTGCATTTCATGACTTGAATACAAAAGTTGCAAAGGAAATTGAGAAGAAGTACGGAATTAAGGAAATGGAAGTTACCGATGAAGTTTTTAGAAGTAAAAATTCTGTTGTATTTGATGAGGCGGAAAATCGGATGCATACAATAAAGGCTGTGATGGTGGCGACATTGGGAGATAGAGAATATCCGATGTAATTTAAGAAAAAATGTATCTGATATATCGAAAAAATGCAGTGGTTATTTTATATTGAACTTAAATAAAATGGAATTTAAGAGTCAAATGAATAAATCGGAGTTTTATTTAGAACTACAAAAAAAGGACTATTAAAAGAAAAAATTCCTTTTTCAAAACTTATAAAAAAATATGGTAAGAGACTCAATTGTTCCAAAGTTATGTGCAGTTTTAGTAATTGGGTATATAACACCATATGTAGAATTAGGAAATAAAGGGCAAGGATTAGTTTCTGTTCCAACTTACTAATGCTGTTAACAATAATTACACTATTACTGTGGATAAAGGTAGTATTTTTTATTATAGAGGTCATAGTGCTTCAATGAAACCAAAAATTGTTTTTGAAAAAGATATTTTACCGAAAGGGAAACACGATGATTTGTCTAAACATATTCGTGGACAGAGAGAAAATTTTGCGTCTACTTCTTCAGATTTTGATATTAGTGATAGTTTTGCTGGAAAAAATGGGTATAACTACATAATAGACACTGATAGAGGAATAAATACTGTAAAATTTTTTGGAGAAAGACATCCTTTTCCAGAACAAAAAGAATTTTCTATTCCTAATGGAATAAAAATACGGAAATAAAAGATGCTTATCAATATAAGGATAATCAAACTATTAAATATATAGAAAATCCTAATTATAAACAAAAAAATAATTAAAATTAATATTTTAAAAGGTGATTATAATGGAAAATTTTTGGAAAAAAGAAGAAAGTAATATAGAAATACAAAATATTGAAATTTTAAACAATGGAAAAGTAGAAAAAAGTAAACTATTTTTATTAGAAATTGAAGATGAAATTAATTTGAAAATAGAAATTGAAAATATGGTATATTTTTCAAAAAGTGATAATATCTTTGATTCTGTTGTAGAATTACGAAAAAAATTAGAATTAAAAAACATTTATTTACTTTGTAATGCTTCGGTTATTAATGTTTATCCTTCTGGAATGCAAAAAGAATTTGGAGGGACAAAGGCGTATAAATTACAAATGGGAAAACAAGCAACTTTATCTGATGTAGTAGATATTTTTGATTACGATAGTGAATTAAAAATTGGCAGTGTTAAGGAACAAGAAGAATTTTTTGAAAGTTGGATAGAAAGTTTTTAATGAGAAATTGTTATTTTGCGTTAAGACATATTACCAAATATGAACAAAAATAACAATACATTGTCAATACAACGAAACCATAGAGAAAGTTTAAAATGAAATTTACCAAAATAATAAAGAAATATACTTAATCCAAATAAAATATTTCAAACTAAGAAGGAAATAATAAAAAATGGAGAAAAATAGTCTTGAAGAATTGAAAAAATTAATGTTGAAAAAATATAGAAAAGAAATAAGCTTTCAACAATTACAAAAGGAATTTTTAAAAAATGATGATGAAAGAATAGAGTATATAAAAACAGAGTTGGAAAAAGCATATTATGAAAAAAATGGAAAAAGTATAAATACTCTGATTTTAGCAATATATATGTTTGAATTATATAGTGAAAAATTTGTTGATATTTTATGTAAATTAACAAAAGAAGAATGGCACGAAAAACATGAAGATATAGTGTTTTATCTTCAGCAAATGGAATTACCTTCTACGATAGATTGCATTTATGAATTAGCAATTTCGAATTTTGAAAAATACCGTTGGGATGATAATTTTGCACTGGTCAGAAAATGCTGTTTTGCTTTAGGAGATATAAATACTCCTAAGGCGAAAGAAAAACTGGAACTATTGTTGCAAAGTGATGAAGAAATGATAAGAAAACATGCAATGGAGCAGTTGAAGAGATGTGATTTCACAAATAAAGATGTTGAATGAAAGGATTAATTATGAAAAAAGAAGAGGAAAGAAATATTTATGCTGTATTTGATGATAAAACAATAAGAGTTTATCAGGCGTATAACAATGAAATAGCGGATGAGACTTTAAAATTAGGAAGGTTTGGAAGCAAGTTCAGTTTAAACAGAATGACTTGGATAAAACCGTCGTTTCTCTGGATGATGTATCGTTTAAATTTTATTTACAGTTTAAATACTTGTTTTTGTTTGTTTCTATTTTATCAAAAAAAGTCAAAACTTTAAATTTTTGAATATTTTCATAAAAAAACAGTACCTTTTTAGTACTGTTTCTATAAGCTATTTAGTATATCTTTTATCAAATCATCGTCTTCTTTTAGAACATGTGAATATATATCTAAAGTAGTAGATACTCTTTCATGTCCTAATCTTCTTGAAAGCGATACTATATTAACACCTTTTGATAATAAAAAAGTTGCATGAGAATGTCTTAAGTCATGAACTCTAATTTTTTTCAAATTGGCTTTTTTAGAATAGACATTTACATCATTTTGAAATTTAAACTTTGTAAATCCTTCAAATAGTCTAGTTTTTGGAGTGGGTTTATACAATACTTTGATATACTCTTGTATAATGTCTATAACAAATTTAGGGCAATCAATGGTTCTTTTGGACTTAGGAGTTTTTGGAGTTGATATGACATCAGTTCTTTTTATTCTTTGAAAAGTTTTATTTATTCTTATTTTACATTTCTCAAAATCTATATCTGAAATCGTTAGTGCTAACATCTCCCCTATTCTCATACCTGTATAGAACAGTATATTGAATCCAACCACGGCTTCTTTTTTATGTTTGATTGCTTCTATAAATTGTTTAAATTCGTCTAACGTCCATATGTTCATTTCTCCAGCGTTCTTTTTTCCAATTCTCCCAGCCGCTGAACAAGGATTTTTATTTAAATTATAAAATTTAACTGCATAATTTAATATAGCAACAAGTTGTTCGTGAATAGCCCTTAGATACGTTTGAGCAAGATTCCCTTTTATTAGTTCATTTTGCCATTTTCTAACCAGTAAGGGAGTTATTTCTTTTATCTTATATTTTTTAAAAAACGGCAATATCTTTTTATCAAAAATATATGTTTTACTTTCTATCGTGCTTGGTTTTAATCTATTTTTTTGATCATCCATATAAGATTTATATAGATTTTCAAATGTTATCTCAGTATCGGACACAAAAGAATTTATGTAATTTCTTTCATATTCCATTGCTTCTTGTTTTTTGCTAAATCCCATTTTTTTAACTTTTTTAGAAATTCCATTTTCTTTTACATAAAAAGAAACATACCATTTTTTGCTTTTTTTATCTTTATATGCTGGCATAAAAATCACTTTCCTATATTGTAACGTTCATTGAAGTATTTGGCATTTACTTTTCCTTGTTGTGTTAAAAATCCTTTTTCTCTCAACTCTCCGTTCAATTTTCTTATAATCTTATATGCCTTACCCTCTTTAACACCAATTATTTTCATAATATCTTGACATTCATAAAACCATTTTTTCATCATTCCTCCATTCTGTCATATCAAAGTAATTCGATATGACACAATCTTTCAAAATGTGTTTAGCAGTTTCTTCAAATGTTGAACTGCTAAAACTTTCATCTTCTATTTCTTCTCTGTCAATATAAATTGAATCTTATTTCATTTTCAATTTTGATTTTGTGTATTTTAGCATATTTTATCAATTGTTTTCCTCCAACAAGTTTTTGTTTTCATAAATGTTTCCAACAATCCACCAACCATCCATTATCGTATTTTCAGGTTGTAAAATCGGAATATTACGTGCTTTTATCAATTCTTGTGTAAATTCTTTGCATTCATCTATTTCATAATCGTCATCTTCCAAAATGTGACCATCTACTATTTTGAAACCATTTAATATGCCACCGCATTCTCTATCATCATTTCCAAAACCTATTAATTGCAGAAAAATTCCGTTTTCGTTCGATGATAATAAAATATCCCCTTCATAAATTTCTTTGCCATTTTTATCTTTTACCCCTGTATATTGCATTAAGTCTTGCATTCTGAAAAGGTGAAATGTTCCGTTCTCTTTAATTGATATTTCTTTATTTTCCAAGTGCAACGATGAAACTTTCATCATTTTTTCGTTTTCTTTATCCCAAGCTCTAAATTTTATTTCTCTCATTGTGCGTCCTCCCACTTCTCTAAATTCATTTCGGGATCATAAAATCTCATTTCCGAGCCGTCTTTAAATTCGAGGAATAGAATAGGATTTAAAATTGTCCATCCGCCCGTCATTAGTTTTCTTGCTTCAACTCTGAAGCCTTTTAAGTTTTCTTTTAAATATTTTTCTACATTTTCTCTTTCCATTTTTATCCTCCTTTTTCTCTCAATTAACCCTCTTTTTTATATTAAAATGGATTTCCATCATCTTCATTTTCTGATATAACTTCAACAGCCTCTTCTATGTTATCATTAGAGTAAGATTCGGCTACTTGAACTGGCGTATTGTCTAGTTCGCTTTCATTCACTCCTATTTCCTCAGCTTCATACATTCCGTCAAGGTCTTCAATAAATGCTTCTCTTAATGCTTGAGCCTTTGCTACCTTAGTTATCATTGTAACTGGTTTATTTTCCCAGTTTGTATTAGGTTTTCCGTCACTTTTTCTTTGTACATATTCGTCAAAATTGACTTCTACTGTTACAGGATTTTCCCAATTTTTACGATAAACTGTACACCAGGCACCAATTATTTCCTCTTTGCTTTTTACATAAATTGTTCCATCTCTTTTTTCTAGTTCTCCAGTATCTTTTTTTAAAATCCATAACCCTGTTTTTTTACCATTGTAATCTTTATGCTTGATTGCTCTTTTTTCTAATGCATCTCTTGATACAACCATTGCGGCAGGTTGAGTTCCGTATTTTATTAAGTATACTTCTTTTACAAAAGGATTCAATTTTCTTGCTCTACACAAGTGCATGAAATAATTAATTTCTTGATCCGTAATATTTCCATTTCCATTTACTAAGTAATTTTTTACGATTGCAGGACTTAACTTTACTTCTTCATTTCCTACTGTAAATGTCATTAATTGGTTTTGTCTTCTGTTATTTTCATTTCCTAGTCTTCCCATTTTTATATCCTCCTAAATTTGTTTGCTTGATATTTTTTCAGTTTCAATTCCTAGTCTGTCCGCTTCTTTTTTCAACATTATTAGAAAACTTAACGGAGCATTCATAAATCTTATTGTTGTATCATAATATTTTTCTTTTTTAGTAGTTTCCATGTTCTGCAGTTCGATTTGAACAATTTGTTGCTTTTTGATTTCTTCAATTTCTTTTTGTTTTTGAATTTCAGCTTCTTCTATTGCTCTTTGTTTTTCTTCCTCAGCTTTTTGTCTTAAATTTGCCTCTGTCTGCTTGATTTCGTTCTTCTTGCTTTCAATTTTTTCAGTAATAACGTTATAATCCTCAGTCATTAAAAATTTCATTGATTCAAAAGTTATCATAAATTCAATTTCTGAATTTGCCTTTGCAATTTGTGAATTTATGAAGTCTTGTTTTTTCTCAAGCTCATCATATTGTTTTTGTACTTCGTTCTCAATTTTCTTGAAAGTAAATGATTTATCTAGCCATTTGTCATTCCATTCCAGGAAAATTTTTAATCCTGGGTTTCTTGTGAAGATGTTATTTATTTTCTTCTGTACTTCAACTTTCTTTTCTTCCCTTATTTTTTCATCATATCCTTTAAGTTGTTCGCCAATAAAGTTTGATATTCCCTTTACTTCTTTTTCATAAGTTTTAAGAGTATCAATGAGTATTTCGATATCAGCATTTGCCTTTTTCTGTATTTTCTTTCTCTCATCACTTATTTTCTTCTCAAGTTTATTTAATTTAGTTCTTTCTGATTTAGCTATATCAATATCATCTTCAGTAACGATCCAGCCTTCGTATTTCTGCTTAACAATTTTCATAAAGCTTTTCAAGTCATCAATATTACTTGAAACTTTAGCTGGCACAAGTTCTGTCACTTCAAACTCAATTACTTGTAATTCCTGTGTTCCCATTTTTCCTCCTATATTACTAATCTTCTTTTTGATGGTGGCTCGATATCATTAAGTATAAACGAATTGAACCATATCTCTTTTTTTATAATTTCTTTTATATCTTCCTCATCACGTTCAATAAAATATTGTTTGATTTCATGTTTATTATTTGCAAAAGCTAATTTTATATCAGCATATAATATTGCATATTTCCAACCAGTTACGTATAGATAATGTTGAATTTGTAAATAATATTCAATTGGAATATCATTTTGCCATTTATCCTTGTAAATTTGATATGAATGGCATGTTGTCGTCTTAATTTCTAGAACTCCCATTTCTCCCTGTTCGTTTTTCAATGTTCCGTCAAGATTGGCACTCATAAAACCAAATTTAAGGCTCTCAAGCGTTTTTTCGAGTTTATCCACAGTATAATTAGGGTTGTTGATTTTAAAGTGTTCTATAAGTAAATTTTCACTTAATTTTCCACGTTGTATTGCCTTGTTATCGCTCAGATCTTCCTGTTCACGCCTGCCTGTTTTTTCTTCCCATAAAGTTACAAGATTTTTATATTCATTGTACCCCATTATAACACTTACATCGCTTCCGCCAATGTGCTTTTGCCTTATGTTATGCCATTCATTTTCATTTCTGTAACTTATTTCTTTGCATTTCATATTTCTCCTTTCCCCCGCCTATTTACAAGACCCTTTCATTTCTTTCAATTTTTTTATTAAATTATTTAATTTTTCAACACAATCGTCTTTGTCTAAATATAAATAACTTTCATTCATTTTTTTTCTTCCTTCTTCAGTTTTTATCCAGTGTTCCCACCCGCTTTCATAAGCGTGAACACAAATTTCATTTGTATGACCAGAAAACTCAACAAAAATTGTATTTTTTTCTCTTGAGTTTATTTCAAGAGCTAAATCCATTATTTTCATCACTTTTTCCTTAATTTCTTTTTTCATCTTATCCGCTAATCCTTTCGTATTTTTTTCTAGCTTTTAATGCTTCTTTTCTGCTATATCCTACCCATTTAATTTTGATTCCAGCTTCTTCAAAAGCTAGTAGGCTTAACGCTTCTTTTTCAAAGTCAATTTCCCCACTTTCTACGATGACCTCTTCCATTTCTTTGATTTTTTTATCTGTTTTTGTTATCAAAGTTTTGATATACATTCTATTTTTTTTATCAAAATCTTTTATTTTGTTGCAAATTTGTGCTTTAAATATGTTATAGTATGCAAATATTACAAGTATCTGTTTTAGCGCATTTTCTGTTTCTTTGTATCTAGTTTTTAGATATTTATCAAATTTAATTTTTAAATTTATTAATTCTTTTTGATAAATTTTTGAAAATTCGACGACTACAAATTCATTTTTAAAGTCTTTTATTTTTCGCTGATTTGGATTTTGCAAATCTTCATAATCATATTCCTCTATGAGTCTTGTCAATGTCCTGAAACTTCGTTGTATGATGTCCTCAAGTTCAAAGCTGCACCATAAAGTTTGTTCTTCCGACAGTTTTGATATTTTAGTATCACCTTTTACAAGATTTTTGTCTGTGATGTTTGGAATACTGAAGTAGTTTCTATAATATTTACACAAATTTGACAACGCCATCATCGAGAAAACTTTTGTCTTTTCGTTTTCATCTAGCACAAATTTTGTGTAATCCATTGCTTTTTCAGTTATTTCCTCTTTAAACTTTTTCTTTTTAATTTTTCTCAAACTGCTCATAATTTTCTCCTACTTTCTCAACATTTCTTTAACCATTGAAGGCAAAAGCCAAAACAGCATTCCGCACAGCGCTGGAATAAAAGTTTCTCCACCGCCAATCACTCCTAAAAAATACCCTCTTTCTATCGCAGCATATCTATAAGCTGCACTAGTTAATGCAATAGTTAAAATCACTTTTACAGTATTTTTAAATATTATCTTTTTCATTTTTCCTCCTAAATATATTTTTTGATTTCGTCAATTACATTATCGTAATATCTAAAACTTTCCACCTGCTTGTTGCTATATTTTGCTTTGTCGTAAGCCCAAAATCCAAATTCTTCTGTCTTTAAATTATGCTTTTTAGCTATGCTTCCGACTTTCATTGATGTAATTCCTAGCTTGTTGCCGACTTCTGTTGCTGTGTAGCTTTTCTTTTTAACAGCTGGAAGTTCTAAAATTGGTTCATCATAAAGAGCATTCGCACTATATATTTCCAAAGTTTGTTTATATTTGTCATTTGAAATACTTTGAGATAATTCTTTTAGAATTTTACTTTTTTCTAGTCTGATTTTGTCTTTTTCAATGTCGATTAAATCATTTTTAAATATATTTTCTTTAGTTTTAATAGTTTCTTTTTTTGTTACTTTCTCAATCAATTTGTATCTGACATCAGCACTATATCTTGCTCCGAGTTGTAAAACTCCTTGTATATTTGCGATAAACATTGGTCTATTTTGATTGTTTTTGTCTTTGTATTCGCCGCCCTGAAAAATTAGTGCGGCTCTTTCTGTACCTAATTTCTTAATTTCATCTCGTATATCTGCCAAAATATTATAATGTTCCTTACCTGTAATTTCTGCAATTTCCAATGATGTCATTGTTCCTTTTGATTCTAATAATTGCAATTCTTTCATTTTGCCTCCTGTTTTCCTTTATTTTCTATCAAATCAGTTCTTAGCTTCATTAATACAAAAAATGCTTCCACCTTAGTTTTAAAATAATTTCCTTCTTCTTTTCGCTCTTTATCTGATGTTCTGTCTTTATCCACAGTTGAAGAAATAACAAATCTGTTTTTGTGAAGATTAATAAACCAGTAAAGATTTTTATAGTCTTCTGAATAAACAAGGCTTAATTTATCATCTAAAATAATACGTATAATGCCTAGCATGCCATGTAAATTTTGCGATTCAGGATCTTTAAAAGTTTTTCCTTGTCTCATTAACAAATCAACTTCTCTGTGCAGTATTTCTTCCATTTCTCTAATTTGTTCTTCTGTTTTCATAAATTCCTCCTATTTTTTTATCTCAAACCAGCAATTCTAGACTTGCTTAATTGTTTAATTGATAAGTGCTTTTGTTACTCAGACATGTTATTTATGCTGATTTTAAGATATATTTTGTATTGACTTAATTGTGGTGCCTGCGAAAAATTGTAATAAAATATAATAAAATAACATATAACGGAGAATATAACTAATATAACTATATACCAGAAAGGAAACGCCTTGTGCGGTGTATATAGTCAAAAACAAGCACCACGATTAAATCAATACCGATATTTAGGTATAAAAAAATCACAGATATAAAATCTGTGATTAACAATCGTTATTCATCTTTTTTAGATTTGATATAGATTCCAAAACCTGTACCGCCAAGAAAACCTACAAATATTTTTAAAATATCAATCAGTATTTCTTTGTTACCAGTAAGCAAACACAGCGCAACTAGTATCAAGAAAAATATCATACTTAAGATAGAAACAATAAATATTTTTTTATCTCTATCTCTTGTGATTTCAGTTGAATTTTTTATCATCAAAAGTTCTTTTTGGTAATCTTTTGCTTCCTGATCAATATAATTATTGATAAGTTTCTCTTTATCTTCCTTTGATAAATTTCTTAATACTTCTTGCGGTAAAGGACCTGAAAATTCACTACGGCTCATTTGTGTCTGAGTTAATTGCGCCATTATCTCAGGGATGTTTTCAGGAATGCTTTCTGTCTCTTTTTTATTGGCTATATTCTTTTTATTATCTGACATTATTTAGCACCTCTTTAAAGGTATTTTGAAATTTGTTTCTAGTTCTATTTTCATATTTGTTCACAACTTTTAAAGTAGAAGTTTCAATGTCAACAATAACTTTAAATACAGAGAAACCAATTTTTTTGTTTAATTTTCTTGTCAATTCACTAACTCTAATGTACTCATCTAAAAAAGATTTTGTGTATAACCGTACTTTTCGTTCATAAATTGCCATTTTCTTTCCTCCATATATGCTACATAATAATTATACCAAAAAAGAGTATGAAAAACAATTATTAATCACAAATTATTTTATTGCCATTGTCCAAGATAACTAATATCTTATCCAAACTCACTAACTATCGCTAATGAGCTTGGTAAAACATCAATTACTTTTTAAATAATTTTTTTATTCTGTTCACTAACTTTTTGCTGTTTTCTTTTCTCACTTTACTGCTGTTATCATTTACTATTTTTAATGCTTCAAATTTCATCTCTCTACCTCTATTCTATAATTATTTTTCTTTGCTTCTTTTATTACTTCTTTTGTGCTTATCTCAAAAACACTTTTCATTCCTAGAGCTTTCAAGAGAAGCACTCTTAAAGGATAAAAATGTTTTCTTTGCATTACGAATTTATTATCTTTGTATAAAGTGAAGTTCATTTTACTTGCCTCCTACTTTCTTCATCTCGAAATAATTTATTCTAGTTTCCCCTGTGTCATACCAGTCAATTCCACCATTGCAGTCTTTATAAGGTACGCTGACTTCCTCTTCCTCTTCAAAGCTGTAATTCTTGAAACATTCTTTTATAACTTTCTGTTCTTCCGAATCCCATCCATTTTCCGCAAATTCTTGCAGAGTTTCTTCTAATTGCTCATCAGTAAATTCAATTGTACCTTCGTCGTAATTTTTGACGAGAACGCCATCTGTGATTTGTCTCTGTATCTCATCAGAGACAATGTTTTTTATTTCTTTTTTCGTCATTTTTATCATCTCCTATCGTTCACTTTTGTACCTTTTTTATTCTACAATTCATAGTACCATAAATAAGATACAATGTCAATAAAAATTTTTCTTTTTTAAAAAAATATTGTATAATATATTAAATACATTTATGGGAAGGTGATTTTTATGAGCTTTGGACAAACATTAAAAGAAATTAGAACTGCAAATGGAGATTCGCTAAGAGGCTTGGCAGAAAAATCAGGAATTTTTTTTACTTTTATAGATAAAGTTGAAAAAGGGAAAAGTGTGCCTTCCGAAACTATGATTGAAGGTTTATTTAAAGTGTACCCGTTATATAAAAAACGATTGTCAATAGAATATTGTAAAGCTAAGTTGCCGAATAGTATCTTGAGAGAATTAAATTTTGATGATATTACTGAAGATTTTTTAGATAGTATATTAGGATTAGTAAAAACTTTAGATACGAACGAACAAAAGAATATTTTGAATTTGATTATTGAAAAAATTGAATATATGAGTTTTAAAAATGGACATTATGACGAAGTAAAAGAAATGATTAGCGAAGCAAAAGATAAAATAAAAGAATTATAATATTTTAGAGAATGGAGGATTTTTGTGAAAGAAAATAAGGAAAAAGTTTTAGTATTTTATGTGAAAGGCTCTGGAAAAAAGCCTTATAGAGTTGCTTTTTGGAAGGAAGAAAATTCTAGAGATATACATAGTGGCTGCGGTTGCCCCGCAGGCAAAAGAATGCAATATTGTAAACACAGATTTCAACTAATTGAAGGTGATTTGACTAATTTAGATGATTCAACTGAAAATGCAAAAGAAAAACTAGAAATTTTGTATAATTGGCTTGAAGATAGTGATATTGGAGATTTTTTTGAAGAATTTATAATGGCTAAGACTGGTGAAAAAATACAAAATTTAGCAAATAAAGTCAACTTTATATACTCTAAAGACATGCTCAAGCGTGTAGAATATAAACATGCAATTCAAAAAAAATTATACACATTTGATCCGATTGAATTATCCTTAAAAAAGTTTTTAGAATTTTTAGAAAATGGATATTTAATAATTGAATCAAAAAATCATTACAATGTTTTTGATGTAAATGATGAGCTTTATTATGGCAGTTTTAAGGGTGATTTCGACTTATCTAAAAACACTAATCGTTTAAAATTAAATACTTATACTTGCTCCGAGTATTTGACGGAAGCATTTAATTATTTTAACATGATTAATATATCAGAAATTAATCAAAGAATGAAAGAAATCATGAAATAGCAGAAATGTGGTTCAAAAAGGATATTTTGATACTACAAGATGTTGATTTTAAAAAATATATGAAGATGATAACAAAAAATATTGATACATAATAAATCTAAGTAGGGTTAATTTTGGTTTCAAAATATAAAAAGACGGAGGAATCAAAATGAAAAAATTATTTGTAATTTTAACATTAGCATTTGTTAGTGCTAACACATTCACAGAAACATTACATTTTAAAAATTGTAAGGAAGCTAGATCGAAAGGGTATAAAAACATCAAAAAGGGTGAGCCTGGATATGCAAGACATTTAGATAGGGACAGAGATGGAATTGCTTGTGAAAGCAAATAAATTTTAATAAAGAGTTATTCAAAAAATTGGAATAGCTCTTTTTTTTGTAAAAAAAATCTTGACTTAGTAGATTAAATAAGGTACAATTAGTTGAAAAAATTTTAAATTTAAAGTATGCTAAATAAGGTACAAAAGGAGGAAAATAATGAATACTGGAAATGTGTATGAAATTTTAGATAACGAAATAAGGTTGAAGTATAATTCCAGAGCTGAATTTGGTAGAAAAGTTGGAATGACAAGACAAGGTGTAAAAGTATTTATGGATATTCTAAAAAATAACAACTCTGGAAATAGTTTCAATAAAATCTCAAGAATACTTGAAAAAGCTGGTTACAAAATTGAAATAAAAAAAATTATTTGATTGTTTTGATAATTTTTTTCATTAAATCAAATAATTCATCTATTTTTTTATCATTATTTTCCATAATAATTACTCCTTTCACTAAAGATGTAATTATTTTAATAATGATTGAATTACAATTCAAAAGAAAAGAGAGGAGGTGTGAGATGAAAATAAAAAAACTATGGATAAAGATTATATCCATAGTGGCTGAATTTTGGATTAATATATTGCTGTTTCATATACCTGTAAGATTTAAGAAGTTTTTCTTTGTAAATATCTACAAAATAGTGATAGCGAGTATATTAATCATTTTAGGAATTATATCGTTTTTTATTTTAAAATTCCTATTATAAATCCAAATAATGCTGAAGTACCTTGGTCAACAAGGAATTTAGCGAATTCTTCAGGATCTTGGAATTCATAATATTTTTGAATAGAGAGTTTCAAAACAGAACTTCCACACTTGTAAATGTATTTTGAAAATTGATTCAGGAAGACAACTAATTCTTCAGAATTAATCATAAAAATTACTGGGTATATTTTAATAAAAATATAACTCGAAATTGCTAATCGGAATGCGATTTCAATATTAATGCCTTGTTCGACATAAAACATAACAATTTCTTTTATCGTAGGTTTAATAATACTTACAGGAATATTTTCAATAACAACTTCAAATTCTTCTTCTTGAGTAGAATTGTAAGCACCAATAGCGGAATTTATAACATTATTCCAATGATTGTAATTTTTTAAATAAACTTCGGACAAAATTTTAATATTTGAACTTATAGACTCAAATTGTCTGTGAATATCAGGAAAATTAATTTGTTTTGCCTGGATGTTTAGATTATTTAAATTAACAAGATTTGTTTGTTGGTTGATTACATAAGCATTTCGAAATGCTGAATTATTAACAGCTTCTTGTAATTTTTGAACATTATTCATTGCTGATTGGATTCTTTGAATATTAGGATTATCCAGCAATCTTTGAGCAGCTTCCATAGAAGCAAACAAATTTTTAGGAATAAGCATAATAACACCTCCTTTCAGTTGTAAGATGTTTGGCGATATTATTATAACTCAAAAGGGGGTAAAAATGAAATAAAGGAGGTGGGAGAAATGGATAAGCTAAGTAAATGTCTAAAAGCAAAAGATAAAATAGAAAATGACAAAGCATTAAAAGGAGTTTGTGTTTTTATAGTTGATCCACAAGGAAATAAGATAGGTTATATCATGGTCAATGAAAAATTAGAAGTTATGGATAGATTAGAAAAAGGATACAAGGTAAACGGGGAATAGTTCTCCCCGTAAATTATTAAAGTTTTATTATAGAAACACTAGCTTTTACATTGCCGTTTGTTACTATTACGTACCAATGGTCATGATGTGGAATAGGAATTTTAACTGGAGACTGTTTATAATGTCCACCATAATATTTTACACTTCTTCTATTTTTATAATTTGATAGATTGGTGTAATTGACAAGCATAACATCACATTCTGTTCCTATTAGTCTGACTTCTACAATATTACCTTGAGATAAGTGTTTTAAATCAAAAAGTAAATATTTCAAAAGAATCTACTCCTTTCTGAATTATATATTTTAGAAGATACTGGCAAGTAAAACTGAAAATATATAATTTCAAATTTAATTTATTATACTTTGTTAGCACTCTTTAATATTTGTTGCTAACATAATTAGTGTATCACAATATTTGGTGTTTTTCAAGGAGAAAAAAATGTTTAAAGAATTTTTAGAAAAATGTCTAAGATATGGAAATTTGTATATCTTAGAAGAAACAGGGGACAGGAAAAAGGTTAAGAGAATTAGCAAGAGGCACGGTAAAGTAACTGAAGCAAGTGTACTGCTATTTGATTCAGGAACAAAAAGGACTACGGTAAATGAAATATATCTTAACAGTCAAGGATATTTTATAATTCGAGATCAGAAAAGATTGAAATTGGAAAGATTTAAGTAACAAAAAAGCACTCCAAAGAGTGCTAACAAAAATTTATAAAATACTACATCTTGTATTAATTATAACATAAATTGTTAAAAAACACAAGATGTAGGGAGAGGAAAAAAGATGAGGGATATAAGAAAAAAAGGCTGGTTCTGGGTTGAGAATGAACTAATAGATAGAACTGACTTGTCATTTGAAGTCAAATCAATGTATATGATTTTAGCAAGGTTTGCGGACGCAGAAGGAAAATGCTTTCCGAGCGTTGAGAAATTGGCTGAAATTATAGGAAAAGATAAAAGAACAGTAATAAGATATATGAAAAAGCTGGAAGAAAAAGGATTAATTGAGAAAAAGAGAAGATTCAATCAAACAAACATTTATTATCTAAAAAATGTTGCTCTTAATAGTGACAAAATTGATAATGACAAAAATGATAGTGACATAGTTGTCACTTCCCTAGATGACACAGGTGTCACTTCCGATAGTGACAAAAATGTAAATCTAAAAAAACACAATGAAAAAAACACAATTAAAAATACCCAATATAATATAAAAGAAAAAAGTAAAAAAGAAAAGACAAAAAGTAAAATTGAAGACTTTGTAAATAAACTTGAAAAATCAGATGAATACAAAGCCTTGATTTTAGAATACATAAAATATCGCAAAGAAATAAAAAAAACACTAAAGACAATAGCTCCTATTAGCAAATTATTGAAAGATTTTCCTGATTCCAAACGGCTTTCGGAAGCAATAGAAATCGCTAAAGAAAGAGAATGGACAGGATTAGAGCCTGAATGGGTAGAGAACTATAAAAATACAAAAAACGGAGGAAATAGCAATGCAAAAGGTGTCAGATATAATAAAACAGAGGGTAGAAAGAATAAAGCTGGAGAAAGAAAACCAAACTACGACATTGAGTTTTAGCAGTTTCCCATCATTTTCCGATGTTGACATGGCGGAAAACAAGAAAAAAGGAGAAATAAAATATTTTAAAAGATTATCGAGTTTGCCTAAAAAAATTAATAATTGCACTTTTGAAAAAGCAATTGTAAAAAGTGACAAAGAGAAAAAAATAAAAGTTATGCTTGAAAAATACTGCAAAAACTTTGAAATGGCTCTCAAGAACGGAATAGGACTGTATTTTTACGGTGTAAGAGGGACAGGCAAGACTTTTTATAGCTTGTGCATTTATAACAAATTATGCAAGAATTACAGAGTTTACCGCACAAGCTTGATGAACATTTACAAAAGAATAAAAAAAACTTGGAAAATGCAAGATCAGGATGAAGAAGATGTGCTTAATGACTTATTAAAAGCAGACTTGATAATTCTTGATGACTTAGGTAAAGAGTATTTAAGTCAAGAGTGGGGAAAAGAAAAACTGTTTGATATATTTAATATGCTTTACGAAAAAGAAAAATGCTTAATAATCTCAACAACGTTAGATCCTGAGCAGATGTCGGAATATTTAAGCATAAATGGCAGCGATGATGTTCTTGACAGGTTAAAAGAGAACTGCAAAGGTCTAGCATTTAATTGGGAAAGCAGAAGAAAAGAAGTGAAAAAAGAAATTTTTGAAGAAATTTTTGGGTAGGAGAATAAATGGAGAAAATACAAAGTGAAATAAAAAAACTGGAAACTGAAAACAAAAAGATGAGAACAGCTAACAAGAGAATGCAGAAAACGATAAATGAGAAAACAAAAGCAATTAACGAGAATGGAATTTTGATTGAAAAAAATAATCAGAAAATCAGTAAGCTGGTTAAGTTGCTGGAAAAGAGAGCGGAGAAATGATAAAACTCGAATTGTCAGTAATGCCGCCATCTGTAAATTCATTGTGGGTAAACAAACCAAATGGGAGATACAAGTCTAAAAAGGGCAAGATATTCGAGGAAACGGCTCGTAGTGAACTTAAAAAGCAATTTAGGTGTAAACCTTTGGCTAATGGTTTAAAAGTCCGTATACGGCTTTATTTCAAGGATAAAAGAAAAAGAGATATAGACAACTACAATAAGGCTATTTTGGATTCGATGACTAAAATTATTTATGAAGATGATTCGCAGATTGAAGAACTAAATGTGAAAAAGTTAGTTGGCTGTGGATTTGATAAAGTGGAAATAGAAGTGGAGGGAATTAAATAATGGATAAAATATTATATCTTGTATCATTTAAATATGGAGATAGATTTGGTGATACAAATTCTGGAAATTGCACGGTTTTTATTAAAAAAGGGGACTATTCGGAAAGCGAAGTTCTCGAAATGTTCATCAAGGGTATAAAAACAAGTTTTAGCTTTAGAAACGAACAAATAGTAATAACAAACATAATTAATTTAACAAAAATAAGAAGGGAACTGGAAGAATAATGGAACAATGGAATAAATTAGTTGAATTAGTAAAAGAATTTTATATTGTATTCGGACAGCAGGAATTTTTAGAAAAAGAAATGACTGACGAGAGAATGGGATTAAGAGAAAAATTATTTGATGAAGAATTGAAAGAATATGAAGTAGCAGAAAAAAATAATAACAAGGTTGAAATGCTAGATGCTGTTTGTGACATGTACTACATCTACATTGGAACGTTATTAGAACTTCATAAAGGCAATATTGGAGATGTTGCTTCAAGGATATTTTTTCTATCAGATGAAAAAACGGATTTTCTTTTTAAACTGGAAACGAAAAACGGATTTGATAAAATTTTATCTGAAGCATTCGAGGAAGTCCACAGAAGCAATATGTCAAAACTGGAAAATGGGAAAGCAATTTTCAGGGAAGATGGAAAAATATTGAAAGGTAAAAATTATTTTAGACCAAATCTGGAAAATTTTTTTTAATAACTTATGTATACACAAGTTAAAGTGCATAAGAAAAAATTAGGAGGAATATTAATGAATGAATTAATGAACATAGAAAGCAGAAACACATTGACAAGTTTGGAAGTGGCACAAATAGTAGGAAAAGAACATAAAAATATTTTAGCTGATATTAGAGATGAAATCAGTAAATTAGGAGAGGAAAGAGGTCGGCTAATTTTTCAGCCAACCACCTATATAGATAATTTTAACAGAAGTCAACCGATGTTTCTTTTGAATTACAAAGGAGTGCTACAACTTGGGGCAAGATATAATGCTGAAACAAGATTTAGACTTATTGAAAAGATTGAACAACTTCAAAAACCAATGACAATAGAAGATATGATCATATTGCAGGCAAATGAAATGAAGAGTGTTAAACATAGAATTGACGTTGTAGAAAACAAAGTTGACAATGAGATAAGAATAGACCATACGGAACAAAGAAAATTGCAGAAAACAATAGCAACAAGAGTTTATCAAAGACTAGATGTGATAGATGCTGACAGAAATTTAATGTTTCCAGCAATTTACAGAGATTTAAAGGACAGGTTTGGAGTTGCAAGTTATCGTGATATTAAGAGAAAGGACTTAACTGAAGCATTAGCATATGTGCAGAACTGGATAGAAAAAGCAGAATTGAGAAATTGAAATAGAAGAAATTGATTGGATTAATAAAAGGACAATGACAACTGAATAATAACTGTGATTTGTAATATTTTACTTTACAATGTCAAAAAAACTCTAAATTTTTGTTGCACTTTTGCTACTTTTAAGATATAATTTAATTGTCAAATGATAACAAGAGGAGGGTGGCAATATGGAAAAAATAATAAATGTTGCTCAATATATTTTTAATGAATATAAAAGAGTGACAGGAGAAATTATTGATGAAATGAAATTACAGAAGTTGCTGTATTTTTCCCAAAGGGAAACAATTGCTATTTTAAATGAACCTCTTTTTAATGAGATGTTTGAAGGCTGGAAGTATGGACCTGTATCAAGAGAGGTACGAACTTCTTACACAACAGATGGAATAAACTATGAAACAGAAGACATAAAAAGTGAAAGTAAATACATAATAAACAATGTAATTCAAGAATACGGAGCATTAGCATCGTGGAAGTTAAGTGCATTAACACATAAGGAAATTTCTTGGCTCAATTCTCGAAAAGGGCTTAAAAAAGAAGAAAACGGAAGGATTAAAATTCAAACTGAAGATATAAGAGAAGACGCAAAGAAAGTAAGACCTTATGATTATGTGTGGGATATGTACTATGATGAATTTGACGACTATGAAGCGGTGGTTTGATGGTAGGAAAAATAGTTAGATGTTTAACTCAATATTACGATACAAGATTACATAGAAATTCAATAAAATCAAGACCTGCTTTAGTATTAAGAAGTCCTGGAAATGATGATTATGTAGTTCTTCCTATTTCAACTATTCCAAACAGAATAAATGTAAATCCAGTATATGATATAGAAATAGATCCGTCAAAATTTCCTAAAATAAACTTGACTAGATTATCGTATATTAGGACACATAGAATGGTTTCGATACCAATGCAGCAGATAGATACAAGTGTTATAATAGGAGATTTGAAATCAGATTACGAAGAACTATTTTTGAAAATAGCGGAAAAAGTAGAGCAGTTTCATAATGAAGTTATGGAAGGGTTGTTAGAATAGCAATTAAAAATATTTAAAATCACAGTTATTAATTTAGCTGTGATTTTTTTATGCAAATAGTAAATAAAATATAAAAATAGCAAAAATTATATGATAGTATAAATTAAAACATATATAAAATATAAAAAATGATAAAATTATGTTTTAAAAATAGAGGATGGAGAAAAAGTGGATGAGAATGTATTAGAAAGAATGAAGTCAAGACTTTTAAATGGAATAAAAGTAAATGACAGCGATTTTAATTTTATGAAGTTAAATGCTAATTTGTTCAAGAATATTAAATTTATTAAGAGAAGGAAGGCTAAGAGAAAATGTCTAAAAGAATGAGCAGAGAAAACCAAAAACTAATTTACTGGTTTATAGACTGCTACGCCTACAAGCTAAAAGGAGTAGATATAAATTGGCAGACTAGCAAGCAAAAGCCTGCCATTTCAGATTATTTTTTATACAAGGCAAAGGAGGACTTGAAAAAACTTTATATCAGGCACAGCGGAATTAATTTGAAAGGTTACAAGCCTTTTAAAAATATAGAAGAAAAATTAAGAATCAGATTGAATGAAGTTTTGGATAAGAATTATACAAAGGAAACTAAGATAAATATTGTAACAAATGATTTAATAGATTTTGTCCGGGAAGAAATGCAAAGATTTTTATTAACTCTTACAGGCACATTTAGCCTAAAACTTGATATAATGAGCAATAAGGGGGCAATATCATTTACTAATTATTTATTTGATTATTTTCTTCAGAACGATATTGATATGTGGCAAGAGATACACGAACTATACAGACAACAGGAAAACAGGAACTGGGTGTACTGGATGTTAAAAAAGAAAATATGTGTTATTACAGGAAAGCCAAATGCACAATTAGCACATATTTCAAAAAGTGCTGGAGCATTAGGAGGCTACAAATATGACAAAGGGATAGGAAACAGTTATTTGCCTTTGTCAGCAGAGTGGCATATAGGAGTGGATCATGGAGTTGGTGGCGGCAGAAACAAATTAATGTCAAAACTGAAAGAGCTGAATATAGAGCCTTTTGAGATAAGGACTGAGGAAGAAGTCAAGGAATTAAAGAGAATATATAAAGGACATTTTAAAGGATTTAAGGAGAGATAAAATGGCAGAATTAAAAGAAGGTATTTTGAAACTTTTTAAGGAACATTATGGGATGACAGATGAAGAAGCTCAAGAATATTACAAGGAACAATTTGAAATAGTAAAGAAAACAGCAGTAAAAGAAGAAGTGGAAGGGTTAAGGCGAGAATGTATGGATGTACTGGATGAAGTAAACAAAACAGGGAAAGTTCCTGAACTTATATTTTAAAGTTCAGTCGCAGAAAGTCGTTTTAATTAGAAAAAAAATTAGGAGGATAAAATGAAAACACATGATTTAAAAATAGAAAAGAAATACTTTAACGATGTTATAGCAGAAAGAAAAAAATTTGAAGTAAGAAAAAATGATAGAGATTACCAAGTAAATGATATTTTATCTTTAAATGAATATGATAAAGATAAACAAGTATATACTGGTAGACATATTTCAGTCAAAGTATTGTATATTTTAGATGATAGCGCTTTTTTAAAAGAAGGATACGTTGTCCTTTCTATAGCTATTATAAAATAGATAATTATGGAGAGGATTTGGAATGAAAAAAATATTATTAGCAGGACTTTTAGTGATAACTATAAGTTGTAGTACATATTACGAGAAATTTCAACAAGAATGCAGGCAATATAAAGTTGTTAAAAAGTTAAAATCTAAAACAAGTAAAAAAATATATCTGAAATTTGAGAACGGAAGCATACATGAAGTGTCGCCGATATTGAAATATGAGGATATAGAAGAAAATCGTAAATTGGAGAAATGTGATTTTTAGAAAAAGTTTTAGAAATTAGGACAATGACAGTTGAATATTTTTGGTCTTGAGGTATAATATATATTATATTTTAGGAGGAAAAATAATTTATGTGGAAATTCTTAGGGACTCCAACTGTTCAAGGAGCAATTTCAGGAGCTATTGTTGCTTTAGTTGGAACTATTTTAAATAATTATATAAATGTAAAGAATAATAATAAAATTATAAAGAGTAATTTGGAAAATTTAGAAAAAACATTAAACCATAATAAAGAAAATTTAGAAAAAGAGCAAAAATTCAAAGAAAAAATTGAAGAAAAGAAGTTTTTGAGAGAGAAATTAGAAATTATAGCTGAAGAAATTGTAAAAGATCACAATAAAATAGGTGAAATTTTTGGACAATTAGCTAAAGGTGTTGACATTGAAAAAGTAAAAGAAAAATGTGAATATAAAAAAGAAATCGAAAACGCTTTTTTGTTAAGTTTATTATATTTTGAGGAATTGCAGAGGTTATTAAAACATTATAATTACAGAACGATAAAGATATACAAGTTAATGAACAACAAATTTTCAAAAGAGGAAGATGAAAAACTTTTAGTAGAAGTATATGAAGAGGAGTATCACGAGACGAGTGTTGAATTTAACTATCCTATTATAAAAAAAGGAAGACAAGGAGTATATGACAAAATACTAAAACAGTTAAAAATAGAAGCTAAAAAATTAACAGAATAATTTAAAGAGTCCAATTTTATTTGGACTTTTTTCGTGAGAAAATGAATAAAAGTAGAAAGGAAAATAGAAATAAATGAACGAAAAAGATATAGACAGAATAGCAGACAAAATAATAGAAAGAATGAAAAATGATAAAGAAATAAAAACAGAGAAACAATTAACACCATTTCAAAAGACAGAAAAGTTATTATCTGAATTATCACTATTGAAAGGTGCTATTGATTCTAAAAATATGCTTATAGAGGATTTGAAGAAAGAGGGAATATCAATTCATAAAAAGGAAACGGGTGTTAATGTACAAACTAGTAAGGTGTATCTATCTGAACTAGAAAAGGTTGAAAATAGGATTGAAAAATTACAGGAAGAAATCGTAAGAATAGAAAACGTTGTTAATATGGTTGAAAGAGCATTAGATACTATTAAAAATAATAAATATTACGATATAATAGAAATGAAGTATTTTGATGATTTAACATTTGAGTACATAGCAGAAAAATTGGATATAAGCGAAAGAACAGCTAAAAGACACAAAAATTATATGATTAGGCAATTACAGCTTATTATTTTTTCAGATGATGTATTAAAAAGCATATTGAATTAAAAATTGTCACTTTTTTGTCCTTGTATATAATTTTTAATATGTTATAATATGTCAAGATGAAAGAGTATGAGTTGAGTACTTGTTATTGAATCCTTGATTTTATATAAGGACAAGACAGTTTAAAAGCTGCCTTTTTTAATAAATACTTTTTGTATATCGCCTTGTGATTCGGCAGCCGCTTAGGATTGCAAGGTATTTTTATTTTTGAGGAGGCGGTAGCATTGAAATTAAATGCAAGGCAGAAAGCTTTTTGTGAATATTATGTAGCTTGTGGAAATGCTACTGAATCCGCAATAAAGGCTGGGTATAGTGAAAAATATACAAATAAAAATGTTAGTAAAATACGGCAAAATACGGCAGTACAGGAATACATAAAAGAATTACAAGAAAAAGCAAAAACGAGTAGAATAATGACAGCTGTTGAAAGACGAGAGTTTTTAACAGAAGTTATTAAAAACGGAAATGAAAAGGTACAGGATAGATTAAAGGCATTAGATATTTTGAATAAAATGGATGGTGAATATATTGAGAAAATGCAGCTGTCAGGACAGTTAAATACCAATCCTTTTTCTGGACTTACTATCAAAGAGCTAAGAGCGTTAGCTGGTGGTAAGGGTGGATAAGATGGAAGTGATACGGCTGGAAGCAACTAAGGAGCTTTCACGACGGAATTTGCGAGATTTCCTTATTTTTGATGGGAATGGAAGATATAAAAATTCTAGGCATATACAGTTTTTGAGTGATAAGGCCCAGCAGTTTTTGGAAGATGTGAAAGCTGGTAAAAGTCCAAGACTTTATATTTGTATGCCGCCACGACATTCTAAATCGGAAACTATGACGAAGAAATTTCCTGCTTGGATAATTGGGAATAATCCTGACTATGAGATTATAATTGCGAGTTATTCAATGGATTTGGCTAGAGATTTTGGGAAAATAGCGAGAGATACTTATAGGGAACACAGTAGAAATGGGACTGGGATTTTTAATAATATCATTGACAGGGATAAGAGTGCCGGTGATAACTGGGGAATTTCAGAACATCGTGGTGCTGTTGTGAGTACAGGTGTTGGAGGAAGTGCAACAGGTAAGGGGGCGCATATTGCGATTATTGATGATCCGTTTAAAAATAGGGAAGACGCTAACAGTAAACTTCAAAGAGACAAGGTCTGGGCCTGGTATCAGTCAACTATTCGGACAAGATTGGCACCTGGTGGCGGGATTATAATTATTCAAACCAGGTGGCATGAGGATGACTTGGTCGGTAGAATTTCTAAAGAGATGGAAAGCGGTACAGGAGAAGTTTTTGATGGTATTGTGCTTCCAGCGATTGCCGAAGAAAATGATATTTTAGGAAGAAATGTTGGAGAGGCGTTATGGGAAGAACGGTACGGATTGAAAGAACTTAAAAATATTAAAAAGGCGATAGGTAGCCGTGAATTTGCGGCACTTTATCAGCAGAGACCCCAAATTGAAGACGGCGGACTTTTTAAACGGCAGTACTTTAAATATTTCGATATTGATAATGACTTCATCAAAACTGCTGATAAAAATGTAAATGTGAAAGATTGCTTCTATTTTCAAACAATAGATACCGCTATGAGTACTCGAAAGAATAGTGATTATACGGCAATTGCCACTTTTATGTGCGACAGGGAATGGAACTTGTATTTAGTTGATTTAATGCTTGAAAGATTGGAAGTTCCTGACCAATGGAATGTGATTAAGGAATTTAGGAATAGATATAAATTGAGATTTCAAGCTATTGAGAGCAAAAGTAGCGGTATTGGGATAATTCAGCAGGCGAACAGAGAGGGAATGCCCTTAAAGGAGTTGAAAGCCGATACAGATAAAATGACAAGGGCCTTGAACATATCAGTTATGTTTGAAAATGGGAAAGTTTATTTCAATAAAAATTTAGATAAACTTTTTGAGCTTGAAGAGGAACTTTTGAAATTTCCAAATGCTTTGCATGATGACGCTGTTGATGTGTGCAGTTATGCGGGCATTGTTATAAATGATTTGATTCAAAATTCAAAAAGATATATTAGAAAATTTATAAGTGTATAGAAAGGAGGAAATGTGAGTATCAGGGAAAATGTAGTAAGTGCTTTGGTAAAAGAAATAATATCACTTGGTTCTGTTTCTTATAGCGGAGATATTGACGATGAAACATTGCAGAAGATGTTGGCTGATGTCGATGTGGCACAGGCTATACAGCTTATGACGCAAAGTGTAACATCTAAAGAGTGGAAAATTGAGACAGATGTTCCTGAGTATCTGGAAACGGCTGAAAGCATTCAAGAAAGATTTAATAATTTTAATATGGTTAAACTTTTGGAAAATGTGCTGAGAGCGGAAATATATAAGAAATCTATATTTGAGATTATTTATGGCAAAGATGATACAGGAGGGACAGTGATTGATGATTTGGTACTGTTGCCAAATAAATATATAAAATATAACAAGGATAACGGTTGGACGATTAAAACTCGTGATAGTGAGATTGTTATTGCGAAAGAACCCAACCGTTTTTTAGTTTGCGTTAATGAAGAAAGACTGGATAATTTACAGGGAAGTTCAGATTTGTTGCCTCTTGTTCCTGTATTCAAGGCTAAAGAGCATTTGGAGAGCAAGTTAAATGCGATTATAGAAAAATATGGGGACATTATAACAGTATTCGCTTATGAACCTGCTGTTGAAACAGATCCGCCAGAAGTTATTAAAGCTAGGCAAAAAGATGTGGAAGCGCAGGCTAAAGATTTAAAAAATGCTAAAGGTAAAGATGTGTTGGCAGTACCGAGTGCCGGGGAAAAATCGCTTGATGACTTCATAAAATTTATTAAATTAGATGACTTGAAACCTGAAATCTATCAGGAATTATTGAGTGAGAAGTCAAAAGCCGTGCAGAGATATTTACTTGGAAGTACATTAGTAGTTGGAGTGGATGGAAATAGCGGTAACAGGGCCTTGGGTGAAGTTCATAAGGAACAGCAAAATTATAAGATAGAATCTAAAGTCAAAAAGATTAGGGACTGGATTCAAAAACTTATCGAGCTGGATTCTGTCTTGTATGGGTACGACCCCAGCAAGTTTTATTTTAAGTTTGTCGAAGAGATTGACGAAAAAGAAACATTGGAGCTGGAAGATAAGAAAGCGAAAACTATGACTGAGAAAGTGAACTCTATAGTTAAAATTATGGAGAGCGGATATGCCTTTACTAAAGATAAGATAGCAGAAATGCTGGGTGTGGATGTGATTGACTTGGTGGAAGTAGAGAAGGCTGAAGTAAGTGAATTTGCTAAAGGTAAAAAAAAACTGAATATCAATAAAATAAATGAGAAACGAAAATTAATTGAAAGGAATCAGGCTAGATTTGACAGATTTGTTGAAAATAATTTTAAAAGATGGCAGAAGGATGTATTGAAAGCTGTACAAGAAAAGATAGAAAAAGCTAAAGATATTTCAGATTTCTATGACTTGAACTTTAACTATGAAAATATACTGGAAGACTTAATGCTGATGTCGACTTTGCAGGGATTTGACAATGCCGCTATGGTCGATAGCGGGGTAACAGAATTTGCAAATACTAGAACCAAGACAAAGAATGCCGCACTTGATAATTTCCTGAAAAAACATCCTGCCTTATACACTGATGTGGAAAAAGAAATGGATTATTCACGGCAAAAGTATTTTTGGATAAAGAAGGTTACAGATGTCAATGTGACAGAAAAAATATTTAAGCAGATGTCGAATACACTCGAGAATGGCGGAACATTTAAAGACTGGAAAAAAGATGTTGATAAAATACTGTCAGAGAGCGGATTAAAGCTAAATGAGGGATATTTAAAAACCGTATTCAGAACAAATATGAATCACGCCTATAACGCAGGTATTCATTTGAAAGTTGACAAGTACAAAGAGCGTTATCCATATTATCGCTACTGCGGTATTTTAGATGGAAGAGAACAGCAGCATACAAAGGAACTTGACGGGAAAATATTTAAAGTGGGAACGCCTGAAGCTGACAAATACTTTCCGCCAAATGGATTTAATTGCAGATGTTATACCGTATCCCTAACTGAAGATGAAGTAGATCCGAGTGAAGTTGTAAGCAGTGATGACATTGGTTTGGATGTGGGAAGTTTTGCGGATAATATAGGCGATGTTGGCTATATAGAAACACTTGAGAATAGTTATAGGCAAAAAGTTAAAATTGTTGAAGAAATTGAAAATGAAGTATTGCAAAAAGTTGAAAATAGAGTTAAAATTAATTATAAAGAAGCCGATGATAAAATTATTAAAAAATATGAGAATAAAACTTTTGAAGTCTTTGGATATAATCCAGGAGATGGAGAATTAACAAAGAAAGAAGTAGAGTCATTTAAAAGATACACAGGCGATGAATATACAAAAATAAATAAATATCTCCGTGGCGAAGTGAAAGATGACATGATTTACGATGAGTATTATGGAGATTACTATGGATTAGGTAATGTTACATCGGATATAAAGAGAGTTTTATCTAAACATAAACTAGAAGATGACTTAAAATTATATCGAGGTGTTAGTGAACCAGAATTTAACTATTTAAAAGAAAATAACACTTTTAATCAATTTATATCAACTTCATTTGATGAAAATATAGCAAATGATTTTATGGATGAAGTTGAAAATTCAAAAGCGTATAAAGTAATTGTAAATGCTCCAAAAGGGACTCAGGGTCTTTACATTAATGGTAAAGGTGCTTATGAGGATGAAAAAGAATTCATATTAAATGTTGGGCAAAAGTATAAGATTTTAAAATTTGAAGATGGTATTTTACATTTGGAAGTGATGAAAAATGAATGAAAAAACTAAATTGAAAAAGTTAAGAGAAAAATACAGTAATTTAGATCACCCACATTGGACAAAAGAGCAGTGGCTAAAAAAAATAGATGTTATCTTTAAAGAAGGTCATTGGAGTGAAAAATGGGATTTAAAAACACAGATTATAAGAGAGCTTGAAAAATGCTATACTGCACCTAGAAAGAGAGCTAAAGTATTAGAAAGTGAGTTAGCATATTTAGGGGATAAAGATGTTCAACGAAAAAGAGAAGTTGAGAGTATTTTAGAAAAGGAAAAGAAAAGCAGATGGAGCATTTTCAATAAAAGAGTAGATGATGCATTAAAATGGTACAACCAATTATAAAAAAGGTAAATTTATAGAAAGGTTGTGGAAAGAATGGAAGGAAAAAAATCATTAACCGAAGCTCTAAAAATATTTAAAGAAGGTATTTCTGATGACATGTTTGAACCTGAAGAAACTCAAGAAGAGAGAAATGCAAGATTTGCAAAAATGACGCCAAAAGAAAGAATAAAAGCAATAATTTCTGAGGCATTCGATTCGGCTAATGACGGTTTTTAACAGAGGAAGAAGAAAAAGAGTACGGGTACGAATAGCTACCGAAAACTGGTCACAGTTATTAATTTAGCTGTGATTTTTTTTATGAAAGGAAATATTATGAGAATTACTATAACAACCAATCTCGATAGTGTAGGTTCCAGTTTTAAGGAAAGACTTGGAAGCGTCAGTAAAGAAGAAATGTTTGACGAGATAGCGTTTTATATGGAAAATGAAATGCGAAAAAGGTTTGACAGCGGAACAGATTATCAGGGAAATGCGTGGGCCTCTTTGAAAATCAGAAAAGGGAAACCGCTTAATGACACAGGAATGCTTAAAGGCTCTTTGGGGACAGCTACGATAAAGGGAAACAGTATTTCAATATTCAGTAATTTAGTTTATGCAGGAATTCACGATAGAGGTGGAACTATAACGCCTAAGAATGCTAAAGTTCTGCATTTTAAAGTCGACGGTACTGATTACTTTGCCAAATCGGTAACTATTCCTAAGCGGCAGTTTAGCGGTATCAGTGATAAAAATAAAGAGGATTTGAAAAAAATTATTAATGATTATCTTGTTAATAAAAAATTATTTTTATAAATTATGATTCAGTTGTATGCTGAATTTTTTTTTATTATATAAATTTTTTAAAAGGAAAGGAGCAAAAAATATGTCTTTTGTGTTATTCAAAGCTGGAGATTATGGTAATAAAGGTAAATGGGATAACAAACATTTAGCTAATCTTATTAATAATAAAAAAGAGCTGGATATAATCCCTTATCATACAAGCGAGTTTACAAAACTTGGAGTATTGAGAAATGAAATTCCGGTTATTGGGAAGTTCAAAGATATAAATATTAAAGGCGATGAGATAGTTGCTGATAATGTTGAAATCTTTGACAGAAAAGAATTTAAGAACCGTAAGGTCGACAGGCTTTCTGTTGAGATTGAAAATGGGGAGATAACTCGTGTTGGCGCACTTCCTGTTGGGGTTGAACCTGCTGTCAGCAATAGCGGAAGTTTTGCTGAAGGAGAGTTTTCTCAAGGATTTGAGATGGATTGGATTAATCAAAATAATATAATTGAATTTAGCGACGGTGGAAGTGCCGAAGATAAAAATAATAATGGAGGAAAAGACGGAATGAATTTTGAAGAATTTTTGAAAAAATTGTTGGAAGCTGGAAGTGAAGACAAGATAAAAGCGGTCAATGAAGTATTGAAAACCTTGTCTGAAGAAGAATTGAAAAAAGTTGAGATTCCAAAAGACAAAGGGCCTGATAAAACTGAAGACGAAATTAGAGCGGAAGTTAAAAAAGAGTTTGCAAGGGAGCAGGAAATAAGAGAATTTATGTTAAAGAATTCTAACAAGATAACACCTGCCTTGAAAAAATTAGGGATCGAAGAGTTTATTAAACAATCTTTTGAAAATAATGACGGCGTTATTGAATTTTCTGTAAACGGCAATAATCAATCAGTTAAGTCGAGCGATATTTTATCTAAACTGTTTGAAAACTTGCCAAGTTTTGGTGGGCATAAGCCGCTGGAGTTTGGCGGCGATGATGATGAAGTTTCAAGACAGCAGCAAATGATAGCCGATGAAATAGCAGGATATAAAGCTAGAAACAATATTAAATAAGGAGTGGTGGATGTGAAAAATAGAGTTAAATTTTATGGTGAAGATAAGAAAAAGGATATTGTGCTAAATGAGTTTTTTCCAAGAAAAACGGTTACATTGGCACAAGGTGAAGTTATAAAATACGGTCAGGCATTAGTTTATGATACAACTACTGGGAAATATAAGAAATATGATTCCAGCACACCTGGAGGTAAGTTGCCAAAAACTTTTTATGTCGGTGCGGATGAAGATGTGGATGCGACAACTGAAGATGTTAAGATTCAAGTTGTAAGGGCTAGTGATATTGATGGAAAACTTGTTGTTGGTCTAACTGATACAGATTATGCGGCACTTGATAACCTGGATAAATACGGAATAAATGTAAGATTTGATAATATTGAAGCAAAATAACAGAGGAGATGATTATAGATGTTAAACGATATACAATTAAAATTAATGGCTTTATATGCGGTTGTAGAGCCAAAGGTGCAGACGCACTATCTGGACAGATTTGGAAATGCAAATCCTGAATATATGAGCGACAATGAAACTATTCTTTTAAAAGATTTGAATGATTACTTGGTTGAAGCAAGTATTATTGAGCGTGGGAGTGAAATTCCTTTCATAAAGGTAAATGGTATGGAAAGTATGGCAATTACGCCTGATATTGTGGCTGCTTCTTATGAATTAAAACCTATTATGAATGGTGGAACTGCTACCTTTATTAATGGTCAAATGGTTGATCCGCAAAAATATCAGGAAGACAGATTGCTTTTAAAATTGAAAAATGCGATGTTGAAAACTAAGGAAAAAATGGCTGCTAATGCTTTCTTGCAAGGGAAATATGTTCAAGCAAATTCTCAAACTGAAATTGATTTTAAATTCAATAACCCGATTGCAAAAGATGCCAAGAAAATTAATAACTGGGTTACTTTTTTCTTTGACATAATTGATGACTATGAGAAAAAAAATGGGGTAATGCCTGACAGAATTGAATTAGGGAGAACTTTATTTGATAAGTTAATCAAAAACAATGAATTCATTGAAGTTGCAAAAGCCTATTCCAATTCAATTGGATTATCTGCTGATGAAAAACAAGTTTATTTAGACTTGCTAGGACAAAGAATTTCTAAATTGAGAACAGCTCAAGACTTTAATGGCAGAGATATTGCAACTGACAATATGATTTATTTATCAAATGACAATGCTTTAGTTCCTGTATTTGCGGCACTTGAAGCGGTGGATGCGACAGGAAAACCTTTTGTATTTGTTGGACAGGAAATACTGGATGAAACAGCTGCCAATAAAGAGACTGCAAGAGCTAAAATGTTCTGCAAATCAGCATTTGCTCCAGTAGTTGCTATTAAAGATTTTATTGTCAGATATGAAATTTCTAATGTGGACAGCATCGCCATTGTTCCCAACTCAAAATAGGAAGTGATTGATTATGCTGGAAAAGGTGGGAGGGACTTCTGAAAATGGAGCTGCTCCTGAACTTGATGAAAAGTTGTTAGAAAAAATATCTTATATTCCTAAAGTCGTATCTATTGAAGTTTGCAGATATTCCAAAAGGACGGCTCAAGAATTCATTGATTATATAAATAATCAGCTTGTCCCAGATTGTAAAATTTTTGTAACGATTTTTATAGGCGATGAGAAATATAAATTTTTGGATTCCGAAACAAAAAGAGTATTAAATGAGCTTTATGTGGCTTGGAAAATATATGAAAGCCTAGAGAAAGAAAAAATTTCAGAAGATAAGAGAGATACACTCTATAAGCTGCTGGAAAGTTTGAAAGGGAGTTCTGAAGATAGCAGCGGTTCAAGTCTTTTGAACGACAATAGATATGGACGGATTTATAGATTTTAGGAGCTGATGTGATGTTTGACATAGTATTTAAAAAATTTAAGGAAGAGCTGGAAAAAGATTATCCTGATTATGCGTTTTATATAACAGATGACTTGGAAGCCGAGGATTTTGTGATAAATTCAGTAATTTGTGAAATAAACGGAATTATTGTGAAAAATGCTAAAGAATACAGTGCTATACTGAATTTTTATATTATAAAGCCTAAAGTACAGGATGACTTGGGGAACTTTATTTTACAGGCGCTGGATATTCAAAAGAAAATACAAGATTTAGATGAGAACAGGAGAATATTCTTTTCTGAAAAAATGAGTTTACAATTTGGAGAACTGAAATCGGTAGAAGCAAAAGAAACTTTGAGGATATGTCTTATAACTGGGACATTTGATACAAGTTTTCCAATAAAATATGCAATTGACAATATGAAGGAATATAGTCCAGCTAAGAATATATATTTAAGTAAAAGGAGTGATGAATAATGAACGGGAGTCCAAAATTTGTTTTGGAAATCGAAGAAAGAGCAGGAACTGCCATTGCCAGAAGTGAGCAAGGAGTCATAGGAGTAGTGCTGTTTGACAGTACAAAAGATGACAGGGATTACACTTTTAACAGCAGAGGGGATGTGCGACAGACAGACTGGAGTACTGAAAATTTTAACTTGTTAAAAGATTTGGCATTTGTTGGAAGCCCTTATAAAGTTATTGTTAAAAGAGTAAAGGAAGATGAAAGGGAATCAATAAAAATAACAGATGTTTTGAGCGATTTGGAAAATAGAGTTGACAGTATAGTTATACCAAGTGCAACAGAAAGCGAGACAGATAATTTAATAAGCTACGCTAAAAGTAGACATAACACAGAATTGGGGAAATTAGCACTGGATTTTGACCAGGCCCACTTTTTTGTATTTGTTGCTTCGGATAAAGTACCGGATCATCACGCAGTGGTAAATTGCGGCATAACAGGAGCAACTGTGAGCGGTCATACATATAGTGATAAAGAATTTGCGCTCGCTATTGCTAGTATGGAAGCGGGATGTCCTATTTCAAGAAGTATTACAAATATGAAAATGGGATTCTTGGAAAAATGTGATGTTCCAGCAGAACCGGGTAAAATAACTAAACAAGGAAAAATAGCGGTCAATGTTCAAAAAGATGACAGCGGAATCAGCTATTATGTGATTAATCGTGGAGTTACTTCATTTATAACGCCTGATACTACTAGACAGCGTAGATTCAGCAAGGTTAAAGTCGTAAGAAGTTTATTCACGATAATCGAGGATTTGAAAAAGTCTTGGAATGACTATAAAGGTGCAAGATTAAATGGCTATTTAAATAAAATAGCTTTTCTAAATGCGGTCAATGCCTACACTCAAAGTCTTATGAATCAAGGAATATTAGACCCTGATTATTCAAATTCTTTTGATATTGATGTGGAGCGGCACAAATTATATTTGATGACAGAAAAAGGTATATCGAAGGAAGAAGTGGATAAAATGAGTGAAGCTAAACTTCGTAGAATTAATACGGTTGATGTAGTTTATGCAAGATGTGATGAATTAATGCCGCTTGACTGTATGGAAGACTTTTTTGGAAAAGCTATAATTCAAAGTTAAGAAAGGAATGATAAGGAATGGATATATTTAAGGCGAATCAGGTAATCTCTGGATCACATGGAACACTTATGATTGATGGTGAAGTATTTGCGGAAGTATCTGAAGTGAAAATAGAGACTAAAATAGAGAGAAAAGAAGTTTGGCTTCCTGGAGGACAGAAAGGTAAAAAGATTGTCGGTGCTAGTGGGGAAGGCACTATTAAAAGATATAAGTTAAATTCAAACTGGTTTAAGAAATTTACAAAATTAGCTAAGGGAAATGAAGTGTATTTTGAATTATATTTCCAAGTTGACGACCCTGATGTTGCGGGTGCTGAAGCAATTAGAATTACTGACTGCTGGAATGAGGATGGGTTTTCTATAGAAGCTAAGCGTGGGGAAGAAATGGACGAGGAATTGAAAATTGGTTATCTTCCAAAAGATCTTAAAGCGGTTGAATTAATTTAGAAGGGAGAAGTGATTCAATATGAATTTAAAGGAATTATTGAAAAGGCGTGAGGAAGCGAATAAAATTCGTGAAGAAAAATCATTGGTAGAATTTACTTTAGAAAGCTACAAAGACACTGTCTTTAAATTAAAAGTTCCTGACTTTAAAGCCTTTATAGAGCTTTGCGGTAAAATTGGAATTACGGATTTTACTATTTCAAAAAAAGAAATAGAACGAATATTTGCCGAAAAAATTACAAAATCAAATGCTGTTATTTGCGATTATTTATTTGATACTTTCGTGGAACCTAATTTTACAGATTTGGCAGGGGAACTGATGGTGGAACTAAAAGCACAAAGCAGAGCAGGGATTATTAAAAGTTTTTTTACTGACAACGAAATTATGGAAATATTAATTTTAGTTATAAATAAACAGACCGCTCTTTTTGAAAGCAGTAAGAATCCAAATGTTGTAGAATTAAAAAAAAAATAAATCAAAATATTTTTGATTCTGAACTTAATGCAATTATTTACTATATGCAAAAGGGCTGGACACCTGCTGATTTTAATCAAATACATGACGGCTATATTTGGGATTATTACATAGCGGCTTATGAGATTTTACAGGAAAAAGAAAATGAGAGATTTTCCGAATACTCTAAAATGGGGGTGATGTTGTATGGCGGATAGTGGAAATGTCGTGGCTATGGAAGTCAAGGTTGACGGGATAGACGAAGCTATATCAAAATTCAGTTCACTTGCAAAAAGTTTCGGAGAATTGTCACAGGCGGCTGAAACGGGCTCAGCTAGTAATGAAAAATTAGGAGAAAGTTTATCAAAAGCGGCGGACAGTGCCAACTCTTCAGGAGAAAAAGTAAAAAAACTAGGGGATGACGCACAAAAGACCGCAACAGATACAGAAAAACTTTCCAGTAATTCTAAAAAGGCTTCCGATGATGTGAAAAAACTGGGGGACGAAGCGGGAAAAAGTGGAGAGCAAATCAAGAAAGTAAAACCTGCTGCCGAGGGAACAGGAAATTCACTAATGAAAGCTTTTGGTGGTAAAGTGGCTTCGCTTATAAGTGTGATAGGCGGAAAACTTAAATTTTTAATAGAACCTTTGAAAAAAATAGGAAGTCTTGGAAAAAAGGCTTTTTCTTTTTTGACTGGAAGTCTTGGTGGGAGTATAGGAAATTTTGCCACTAAATTAAAAAATATTGCGAAGGCATCGGCTGAAGCTGGTGCAAGTGGTGGTGGAGTAGGAGCATTAGGTTCTGCATTAAAAGGAATTGCAGGACTTGCAACTGGTCCTGTTGGAGCAACTGTTGTTGCGATTGGTGCTCTTACTGCCGCAACAGCAGGTTTTGCTGTAAAAGCTGTACAGGCTTCTGGAAATTTTCAAAAAGGAATGAACATGGTTTACACGATGTTGCCGAATGCTTCACAGCAAACTAAAGATAAATTAAGCAAAGATGTATTGGATTTATCTCAAAAGTATGGACAAGCGGCTGATAATATTTCCGCTTCGATGTATCAGGCTTTATCCGCTGGTGTTGCGGCTAATGATGTTAAGGGATTTTTGGATGTAGCACAGCAAGCAACTATAGCCTCTGGTCTGAATGATACAGCAATTGCTGTGGATGGTATAAGTTCGGTTGTAAACGCCTTTGGTGCTAAAAATATAAGTGCCAAAAAAGCAAGTGATTTAATGTTTACGGCGGTAAGAAAAGGTAAAACTACTTTTGGCGAAATGGCGAGCAGTATTGCCCAAGTTTCCCCTGTAGCAAGTAGCTTAGGGGTACAGTTTAGTGATTTGACTGCTGTAGTAGCAACTATGACAGCAAAAGGAACACCTACAAGTGAGACAATGACACAAATGAAGGCTGCATTTAGTGAATTTTCAAAAGGTTCATCAACAGCTTCTAAAGAATTTAAAGCCGCAACAGGTAAATCGTTTAAAGATTTTATAGCACAAGGCGGAAATTTGCAGACTGCTATGCAGGCATTGGATCAGCATGCACAAAAAAGTGGTAAGAATATTAATGAATTTTTTGGAAGTGTTGAAGCGGGGTCATTTGCCTTGTCTGTTACTGGAAAAAATGCTAAAGATTTTGCAGAAAATATGAAAGAAATGCAAAACTCTGATGGTGCAACTGAACAGGCGTATAAGCAAATGGACCAAGGAATAGGGCCTTCGATTAATCGGATGAAGGCTTCAATGGCAAAAGGAATGATAGAAGCAGGACAAGCGATAACTCCAATGGCGACACAAATGGTTCAAAGTTTTGAAGGAGCTCTTCCGGCAATAGGGACGGCTTTTTCGAGTATAGGTCAGTCCTTTATGCCGTTAATTAGCAGCTGGTCAGGTGTAATTGGTGGGTTTTTCCAAACAATTCAAGCAAATGCAAGTCAATTTGGGGCATCTTTTCAAGGGCTTGGAAGTGTATTAACGGCGGTATTTTCTGGAATTGGAGCTGGAATATCAATATTAGGAGCTGTTTTTAATGCAGTTTTTGCAGTTATCATTAATCTTTTTGGAAGTTTTGCAAGTGCAGCAGGACTTGCTGGAGCACAGGGGCAAACTTTTTCCGCCACTATATCAGGTGCCTTCAGCACAATAGCTAGTGTAGTTGGAGGAGCCTTGCAATTCATAATGCCTCTTTTAGTTGGTTTGGCACAAATAATTGGTACTGTACTTGGAGGTGCAGTAAAAGCGATTACACAAACTTTTTTATTTTTTGGGAATGTTATTTCTAAAGTTGGCGGCTTCTTTAAGAAGTTATTTGGAAAAGATGATGCACAAAAAGCTACTGAAGCAATAAATGAGGTCAAAAAGGGTATGGAGGACTTGAATAACGAAGCATCGAAACCCACTCAAAACAGGTCGATATAAATGCTCAAATTAACACCCAAATGGCGCAAATGGGTGCTAATGGTCAATTAGCAGGTATGCAGATGCCACAAATTCCACAGCAGCAACCCATGGCAAATACACAATTACAGACAGTAAAACTTGATCCAACAGCAAAGGTTCAAATCGACCCAATGTCGCTTTCAGGTACGCAAATGAAAATAGATCCCGCGGCTTTTAATAATTTGCAGCAGGCGGTAAGACAATTGAGTTCAGATATTAAAGGAAATCCGCTTGATACAACTAGAAACAGTATTCTGGGAGAAATCAAAGGTCAGATTAGCGCATTGAAAGGTGAAATCGCTTCCACTAGAAGTTCAATTGTTGGAAAGTTAGGAGAAGTTGTAGGAGCAGTAAGGGCTATTAAAATTAATGTTAATGTTCCAGCGGCTCCAAGCGGAGATGCGATAGCGAATAAAATTGCAGCAAGTTTGCAGAAAGGATAGGTTATGGGACTACTGGATTATAAAATATTTATTAAATTTGACGAGAATGTTGATTATAAGGAGCTGGAATTTTTAGGAAATAAATCATTTAACACAATGGATTTTTTATCTCAAAAACTTGGTGACAATAATTTCATTGAAAAAGCGAAAGGAATGTTGGCAGGTGGTCTGAATGATCTAAAAGGAAAAGTTGACAGTATAGCAGGCGGAAATGCCTTATTTTCACAGATAAATAATAAGCTATCAGAATTGAAAGAATTTTATCTTTTCCCAGTTCCGCCTAGTGAAATGAAATTTAAAAGTATCGGTGGATGGGAAAGTATAGATACCGTAAATGGCATATTAAAACTTAAAAATAAGAAGAAATTACAGTCTCTAGCTTTTAGTTCTTTTATTCCGGAACAAAAATATAAATTTGCGGCGCACCATTTGCTTGACCCGTTTACAACATTTTTATTATTTAAATCACTGGAAATATCTGATAAACCAATACGGGTTATTTTAGTAGGGAAATTAGGGAAAGGAACTCTTAGTTCTATTTTAAATCCTGTTGATTTGAATTTTCTTGCAACTGTGAATAAATTTGAGTGCAGTTTTGACGCTATCGGAACACTAAATTTTGATATTGAATTTGAAGAGTTTCCAGAGTTTTCGGATATAGAAGAAGTTGAGGCGACTGAAGAAAAATTATTTTACAAGGTAAGTGGTAAAGATGAAAATAATAGTAACTGATCCGGACAGTAAAAGATATGATTTGACAAGCATTGTAAAAGATAATATTCAGTTATCAAGCAGTATCGACAATATTACAGCACAAATGGAGTTTGAACTCGCTTACAATTATAGGGAAGATATGCCATATCACACAATTGATTTGGATGAAGGAGCTTATTTTGTGGAACTTTATGACAATATGGAAACTCTGATATTTCAAGGGATAATTCCTAAAATTAGTGTAAACAGCAAGGCTCCTAAATTTACAGCTTATGACCCCGCTTTTTATATTTCAAGAATATCTGAAATCTTTCAATTTGATAATTTAGAAGCGGACAAATGTGTAAAAAAGATGTTAAATGAATTTGATATGCCTGTTGGAACTATCGAACCCTGTAGTGTGAAAATTGATGAATATTATTACAAGGAAAGTATCGCCGATATTATTAAAAAAATAATAGAAACTATAAAAGAGGATTCCGAGGAAAATTGGTATTTTTATTTTGCAGATAATGCTTTTCATTTTGCTAAACGAAATAGCGACAAATATTTAGATGGCAAAATACAGCCCAAAGAATATAAAATTTCTATTGGTGATGGATTTGTAAATATTTTTAATTTTATAAAAGATCCTAATTATTCAGTAAGTTTTGAAAATATGAGAAATAGTGTCATTGTCGTAGACGGAGATGATGAAAAAATGAATAAAGTTGATACAGCGAGAGATGAAGAAAATATCAAAAAATATGGATTGCTACAATATATGGTTAAACAAGAGAAGAACAACCAGGATAAGTCAGCTAAAAAAGGTAGAGAAAAGACCAAAGGCAATAAAACTGATAAAAAAGAGAATAAGAAAAATAATAAAAAAGCTGAAAAAACTAGGGTTAAAACTTCTAAACGAAATAAAGTAAGGGGTAAGAAGTAATGGCTAAAAACACAAAAAGAAATAAAAAAAGTAGCAAAAGTTCTAGTAAAAAAGATAATAAAGCTAATAAAAAATCTGGTAAAAGTGCAAAAGATAGTAAAAAATCGAAAAAGAAGCAAAAAGAGAAAAAACCCATAAAAGCTGTAAATGTTTTAAAAGAAAAAAATAAACTTGAGAAAACATTTACTTTGACAGTTCCTGGAGTACCAGTTTTAAGAGCAGGAGATTTGGTTAAGGTTCCTAAAAATAGCACCGGTATTGCTGGAATTTTTGAAGTTAAAAGTGTGAATCATAATTTTAGTCAAAAATACAGTTTTTACGGAATGGGGATATATTTTATGAGCTTAACTTTAAATTTAATAGCAGAATTGGAAGAAAATGAAGAAGAAAGCGAGTGATTTTTATGGATAAAGAAATGTTGCAACCTGAAGAAGCAAAACATTCAGAACCTAATAAGGCATTTGATAATTTAGCTCGGATTTTAAGGAAAAATTTTGGCAATCCTGATTGGAATGGACCTTTTTTGGGAAAAGTTGTAAAAGCACCTCCAAATTTAGAAGTTCAAATTGATGAAAGAATAATATTAAAGGCGGATAGAATTGTTGTAGCTTTTGAAAAAGTAGCAGGATATACCAGAGAATTTGAAGTTGAAGGGAATATTGAAATAGATGTGACTGATAGTGAGAACAAGGATTCTGGCGGAAACACACATAATAAAATAGCAGCAAAAGGGACATATAAAGCTAGTGGAACAAATAAGTGGACTGATGAGTTAAAAGTTGGGGATGAAGTCATCTTAAATGAATTTAAAAATCAGAAAAAGTTTTATTTGGTAGACAAGGCTTATTATTATAAGGCAGGTGGATAAGATGTTACCTAATTCAGCGATTACAGCTCTTGATGTGTATTCTAGTACTAAAAATTTGGAATACGACAATTCTGAAGTTTATCTTGATTTGAAATGGGATTTTAAAAAAGGTGATTTTGTTTATGAAAAAGGAACCCCGGTTCTTTTAACAACAAAAAAGGAAATTGTCAAACAATGGGTTATTAAATGTTTGATTGTTACTAAAAATGCTTGGAGAGTGTACTATAAGGATATATTTCCATTTGGTGTAGGAATTAACAAGTACAAAGGCATAAATCCCCTGTATCAAGATTATGCTCAAAGTGAGATTAAAAGAGAGATAATATCTGCATTGAAAGAACACGATTATATAAAATCAATTATAAATTATTATTCTGAATTTAAAGAAGATAAACTAAGTTTTGAGTTCGATATAGTGTTAAAAGGCGGAGAAAAAGAAATGCTCAACATTTCTGAAACAATTGAATTTAAAGATTTTTAATCGGAAGAAGGTGAAGAAATGGTAACTAGAAAAGATATAGATATTTATGAAAATGATATAAACAGTTTAGTATCGGATATATTTAATGGTGAATTTATGATTAAGTATAGTGACACCGCTGGAAGTTTTACGGCAGATATTGTGAGAGCATTTTCAACAGAATTAATTGTGCAACAGAAATTATATAATGAAATGTCAAAGAACTACAATGCCGATACGGCTGAAGGCATTTATCTTGACAGTATTTGTAAAGAAGACTATATCTTTAGGAAAAAAGCAACTACGGCGACTGGAATAGTTAGAATTTATGGGACAAGTGGAGCATTGATTCAAAAAGGAATGCTAGTAGCAAGTAATAATTGCGTATACACTATTGCTGAATCGAAAATAGTAGCATACAAAGAAACTGGAACAGTTGGATATAGTGATGTTAATGTTGTTGCAAATATCGCTGGAATAATTGGAAATTGTGGAATCGGGGAAATAAATAAATTCCCTGAAAGTTATGTCGGACTTGAAAAAGTAGAAAATCTTAATATTATTTCGGATGGAACAGATGAAGAGAATGATGCAGAATTGCGAGAGAGAAGAAGAAAAATATTATCGGTCCCAAGTGTAAATTACAACACAAATATGATTAAAGAAATGATATTAAATAAATTTAAGAATGTGAAGAAATTAAGAGTAATTCCAAGATGGAATGGTAAAGGGACAGCTAAAATTATTGGAATTGGTGAAGCTGGGATGAAATTAAAAGATGAAGAGCTGAACGATATAAAAACATATTTGGATAATGAAATTATAACAGACGCGGAATTTACGGTAAAAACTATCAAAGAGAAAAGTATAAGTCTCACATTTGAAGCTATATTAAACAAAGAATACAATGAGCAAAGTGCGATTGAACTTACAAAAAATATTTTAAATCAAGTGTTTTTAGATAAATTGTTTGAAGAGAATAGAATTTATTATGCGGAAGTAATTGATAAGTTGTTAGAAATAAAAGCATTTAAGAAAATTTCAAATATAGATATTAATAACACTAAAGAGGATATTATATTGGAAGATGAAGATTTAATAAGTGTTTTAAATATAACACTGAAAACTTTAGATTAATTTTAGGAGGAAAAAATGAGCGGATTCACATTAGGGGCAAAAGCTAAAATATTGAATACACTGTTTGAAGGCAAAACATATTATGCTGGGCTTTTGACAGCAGTTACAACGGGAGAAAATGGAAAAGAAAATGCTACGGAGCTTGTTTCAGCTTCGTATACAAGAAGGGCTATAAATTTCGGGTCAACAACATCGAATGAAACAAGTAACTTGGCTTCAGTAAAATTTCCTGAAGCAAGGGAAGACTGGGGGCGTGTAATAGGAATTGGAATTTATGATTCAATAACTGATGGAAATTTAATAAATTATGCTACTTTTGACGCAAGAGATGAAGTTATAATTCATGCTTTAATGCAATATGAGATAGCCAAAAATTTTTATGTGATTGGATTTAGAAACTAATGGCAAAAAATGTACACCAAAAGTCAACTGAATATATTAAAGATAATTTTAATGAAAATGAATTATCAAATTTCTATGTGAGGGATTTTGTAAATGATGGTAGAGATAAAGAGGTTGCTACGATTAAAAGTAATCCCAAAACAGCTAATTTTGTTAAACATACTAAAAAATTATCTGAAATGACAGCGTTAGAGCTATTGAATTATACAGTAAGCGATTTTTCATTCTTTGTAGGATTAGATGACTATGTAAATTTCAAGCAAAAGATTACTGAAAAGCAATTCCCGGTACTCTTTGTATATGATGACGATTATGCGGATGTTATGTATAATCTTGCTAAAAATGATTATTATAACAGTATGATAAAATCGCTTCCAGGAGCACTCAGAAATTCATCTCTCATTCAGGATATATTTCATTTTGCAGATGTTGAGCTAAAATCATTGGAATTTAAAATAGGAACTTTAATAAAAAACAGAAGATTTACAACGGCAAGAAGCGAAATTTTGGAAAAATTAGAGGGAAAATATGGATTAGTCTCAAGTAAAAATTTGGCAACAATATTTAAAATAAACAGAATTATAGCAAAAAGAATTTTAAGGCGATCGACCACTCTAAAGTATTTTGAAGATACAATGAAGCTGTATTTTATTTTCAATGATAGTGTAACAATAACAAACGATAAGAATAATTTCCAATATGTAGTAAATTTCCATTCATCCGTTGTAGATAAAGAATATTTAGAATACTGGCTAGAATTGATTTATGAAGTCATTCCAGTTTGGTATGATGTAAAAATTGTGTATTAGTTGAAAGGAGATAAAATGAAACAAGCGACATTAGATTTAATAAAAAATGTAGATGAAAATACTTTTATACCGGCAAATACTAAAAACGAACTTTTTGAGCTATTTCAGTTAGACACGGTTGCTGATTTGAGAAAAGTATCAAGGAATTTTATGAAGTTGTATGAGATATTGGAACATCTCGATGATCAAACTTCGAGCGCAACAACAGAAAAAGCAGGAATTGTTAAATTCGGCATAGAAACAGGAGACGTGATAGATGCAGAAACTTGGAAACAAGCAATAGGACAATCTTTAGGTGGATATATAAGTAAAGTTGAAAGCAAAGAAGCTGGGAAATGGTACATAAATGATTTGACAGATGGGAAAATTTATAAATGTATCCAAAATCATACGAGTAAAAGTTTTGACATTACTAAATTTGTGGATATTACAAACGTTGGTATTTCGGACAAAGTAGAAAATTTGTTTGAATTTAAAAACGGACAGTTTAAAATTGGAAACATAATTTTTAAATTTGGAATTACAAATTATTATGCAAGAGACGGAATTAGAGCAACACCATTTTCTTACAGCGTGCCGTTTCCTAACGCCACTATTTTTCTTTCAGCAACAGATATAGGCGGTGGAGCAAATTCAGTAAGTCTTAAAAATGACGGAAACTTCGGATTCAGCTCGTGGGCAAAAAAAGATGGAATTTTTTCTGATACAACATTCTGGTGGCTTGCTATAGGATATTAAAATCCAACTGCCAGCCAGCGAAATCCAGTTTTCGTGTATTTTAAACTGCCAGGGTCTGTTCCAAATAGTCTGAAAACTTCATTGGTAACAGGAACTGTTCCAATTACATGTGTTCCGGGACCGTCATCAGACACAACAATCTGATAATCTGTTGACTCAAAAGGTGTGTTTAGATTTATTAAATCATTTCCATTCGGTGCTGTATTAGCTCCCCATTGTATCGTTAGCCCAAAAGGAAATTTTATCCAATTTTTTCCAAATGTGAATAAATTTTCTATTCTATAATATTAGTAAATATTATAGAGGAGATGATAAAAAATGGAATTGAAATTAATCAAAGGGAGAAATGCACAGATATATTTAGAGTATCTTAACAGTAGCATAGCAAAGAACGAAGCAACTAAAAACACGACTTACAAGACATATCTTAACAACATGAAACAGTTTGTTAAGTATATCAAGAAGTATGAAAACAATCGTTACTTGCTTAGTAAAGATACTTTGAAAATTATTGTGAGCGTATTGGAACGATATATTCGTTATTGCAGGGAAGTGAAAGGGAATAATGCTAGAACTATCAATAATAAGATAACAGCGATTAGTAGCTTTTACATTTGGTCAGTTAAGCGTGATTTAATAGCAACACATCCGTTTAGGGATAAATTGGATAGATTGAAGGTTACAGATGTGGAGAAACGGAGAAATAGTTATTATTTGAGCAATAAAGAGATTATTGAAATTAATGTCAAAATGGAAATGGATAAAAGATTTGATTTGCAAGACAGAATCATATTTAATTTGATTATTGACACGGCTTGTAGGATTTCGGCATTGCATTCGATAAAATTGGGAAATATTGACTTGGAGAATGGGATAATAAGTGGAATCGTGGAAAAGGAACAGAAGATTGTGGAGTTTGCAATATTCGAGGAAACAACAGAACTGATAAAGGAGTGGTTGAGATGTAGAAATGATAGTGTTGAATACTTACTAGTGACTAAATACAACGGAGTATTTAAGCAAATGAGCAAAAGCACAATAAGAGATAGAGTTAGAAAAATTGGAAAGTTAGTCGGAATAGATAATTTATATCCGCACTCACTAAGAAAAACAAGCATTAATCTTATTGCAAAAACAGCTGGGATTGACCTAGCCAGTGAATTTGCAAATCATAGCGGAACAGATGTAACTAAAAAGCACTATGTTAAGAAAACAAGTGCGAGAGATAGAAAAAACAAACTATTAGAAATTCGCAAAAAAGCAGGATTTTAACAGTAAAAAGTAAATAAATTTATGAATTTGTGCAGAATTTTAAAAAATATTTATTGATTTTATTGACTTTATGCATATTTTAGATTTTAATAATTTAATAAAAATGCATGCAAGCATAAATTAAAATCATTTCAAAGTCTTTAAAAATCAGTATTTGTATTTTTAAATTTCGTGCAAATTCATAAGTTAGCACAAAATAAAATTAAAGAAATGGAGTGATAAGAATGGAAGGATTTAGAATATATTTATACGATAAAAATGGGAATATAATAGGTATATTTCTAGCACCATCACAGAAAGAATTTGAGGTTGATAAATTGAAATATTGTAGTGAATATATAGAAGGGGAAAATTTTATATCCTACACAGAAATTAAAAATCCAATCTTGGACAAAAAAACTGGAGAACTTAGAGAAATGACTATTTCAGAACGAGTTCAAGCAGGAATATTAATTTTATCAGACGGAAGTTATTTGGATGAGGTTAATGAAACAATTGTTACTATTGCAAAACCAAATGAGTGGAGCATTTGGGATAAAGACTCTCACACTTGGAAAGTTGACAATGATTTATTAAATGCAAAATTAAAAGAATTAAGAGAAAAAGCATTAAAAGACTTAGCCGAAGCTAAATCAAGCTTTTTGAACCAGCCGCTTGAAATCGAAAAAGATAGCAAAAAATATACTTTTGAGAACAACGAAAGAAACAGAAACAGTTTGTCTCTTAAAATATCGCTAATGTGGGCTTTAGAGCAAGAAAAAATTGAAAAAGTAAAAGTCTTAAATGAGCAAAAAATGGTTGAATTTATTGAGTTGAACAGAACGGAATTAAAGGGTTTGGCTAAAAAGATTCAAGATATTATTGAGATTGCAGATGTAGCAGAACAAATGGCAGTAGCGGGAATCAGCAGATACACTATTGAACAGATGTTAGAGCTTAATGTAAGTGATTTTTTTCAAAATTAATTAAAAGGAGTGATTTAAATGGACAGATTTGAGAAAATATTTGATTATTTGCTGAAAGTTGAGGGTGGATACTCAAACGACAAAAATGATAGAGGAGGTAAAACAAAATATGGAATTATAGAATCAGAAGCTAGAAAATATGGATACAAAGGTGAAATGAGAGATATACCGCTTGAGATAGCAAGAGATATTTATAATAAGAAATACTATCATAGAAATGGGCTTGATACTTTAAAATCAGACAAGATAGCTTTATCAATTTGCGACTTTGTAGTAAACGCTGGAAAATGGGGAGCTAAAAAAGCACAGGCTGCACTTAATGAATTAGGATTTGATTTGAGAGTGGACGGAATTTTAGGAGAAAAAAGTTTAGCTGCGTTAAATGAAGTTGATGAAAATAAATTTTTGGAAAAATATCACGATTTGCAGAGAAGATATTATAAAGTAATAGCAGCAAACAGACCATCACAAAAAGTTTTTTTGAAAGGGTGGCTTAACAGAGTGGATAGAAAAGAAAATTATTTAAAATCAATCTAAAAACAGCTTTGATATAAGCCAAATAAGAGCATAAAAGGAATACTTTTGATGTTGAAGTTACCTAATGAGTTGATTTGTCTTAAAACGCTTGTTAGGTGGCTTAGAATGAATATTAAGAAAGATAAGGAAAAGGGAGCAATAAAAATGAACGATTATAAATCAAGATTAAGAAAAGAACTGGAAGATTTGAATTTTAAAATCGAAAAATTGAATAACTTCATTGAAAAAAATGATATTTTTAAAACAATAGATTCGGAAGAACAAGAATTGTTAAAAGAACAAAGGGAAATAATGACTAAATATGCAAACATTTTAAGAAAAAGAATAAAATAGGAGATGATAAAAATGGATAAATTAGCAGCAAAAATATATTTGACAGGAAAAATTTTAGAATTAGGAAAGACTTTAATCTATAAAACAGAAATAGCTGCAAAAGGAAAAGCTGGAGCAGAAAAATTTAAGCAGGTATATGAAGGCTTCTGGGATAAGCTGGAAGATCTGTTAAAAAAAGAAAAATCAATTGACAGAAAATGGATTCCTGACTTTGCAGAAGAAATTGGTGAAGAAGTTCTAACAGAAGTTTTAAAAGAAGCCAGAAAGACGTTTGACTTAAAAGTTATACTGCAACAAATTTTCGATGAGGAAAAAGCAGGGAACAAAAACATATTGTAGGAGCATAAATGATAGAGGACTTAAAAATAATAATTGACAATCACGGACTTTTCTTGATCTTATTTTTTAGCGGAGTATTATTTGGTGTAGTGGCTCAAAAAATGGTTGACAACAAGCCTGTCAAGCCATATTTGAAAAGAATAGCAGTTGCTGGAATGACTATGTCAATAACATTGTCTTTAAACAAGATAATAGGACATTTTTCGGCAGAATACTTATATCCGTGGAGTCCAGTTTTTGGATTTTTTGGAGAGGCATTGCTGGAAACGATAAACCAAAAAAGATATGGCATTAGTACAGGCTTTTTAGAATTGCTGCTGGAAAAGCTGGGGTTTGTCAAAAAGGATAAAGGTGATGATAATGGAAAAGCATCGCAAAAGTAGAAAATTAGCGTTTATTATGCTAGCCGTTATATTTTTAAATTCGGTTTTGACATTGAAGTTAAGAAATTATCAAAGACATCAGAACTTGAATTTATTAAGAAGCAGGTTAAAAAGTGAAAGCAATAAAGAGATTTTTGATAATATCGAAGAAAAATCAAAAAAAGAGGATATGTTGCTATTAATCGGAACAAATATGGCGGCATTGATAATTATTGCTGGATTTGATAGGCAAAGAATGGTTGATGAAGATAAAGAGAAAAAGATAGTTGTCAAAATATTCGGAAGATAGCCAGAAATGGCTATCTTTTTTTGTGGAATGAAAAAGTCACAATATTTTTTAAATAAAGTGATGAAAAAATACGAAAATTTAAAATCTCCTACATCATTAAAATACCTTATCTATATTTTATAAAAAATTGTTGGTAAAATATAAAACATGTTGTATAATAGTCTTGTGAAAGGAGAGGAAATGAGAAAAATAAAACAAAAGAACAGTTTTACAAAAAAGGATTATAGACATTTTTTAGTAAGCGAAGTAAAAAAGGAATTTGGAAATGATGCTAAAAAATATGTAGACTGGGAACTAGGAGTGCTGGAAACAGGATTAAAAATGACAGGAAGTATTGAAATGTTAGATATTTTAAATAAATATAGAAACGATTTAATAGAAACAATACTATCTAAAGATAATGAGATTATACAAACTGTAATGGCAAATACTTTAAGTGATTATAGAGAAATGAAAAAAAACAGAAACTAAATATGATAAAATAAAAATTGACAAATAAGAAAATAATGTTATATTTTTAATAGAAAATACAGGATAAAGTAAAAGAGACTGAAATATGCCTCTTTTTGAATTTTAGTACCTTTTTAGTACTTTTATACTTTATAAATACTTTAAAAATCCATAAATGAAATGTTTAGATTAAATCCAACTATTATAGATGATGTACCGAAGTGGCTGGGCTGCTAAACAAGGACAGGAAAGAATACTGGCAATTGACCTGAAAAGGAAAGGATTTGATGAAATAGTAAAAAATGCTGTACTTTCATCTTTTAGAGAAGTTTCTGATTTATCTAAGGAAGAATGGAAAGAAAAACTGGAAAATTCAGAAGTAAGATGTCAATGGGATCCAGATAGAGATATTTATGGCAATCCAATAGGAAGAAGAGCAATACAGTTAGGTATAAAGGGAGAAACAGTAAAAAAATATATAAATGACTGGATTGTAAATATAACGGATATAACTGATAAAGTTATTGAGATGAGAAATAGAATTCAAAATGGAACTTTTTCGGAGTCTATACTTCCTCAAGAGAAAAGATATATATTGTTTAATTATACTTCCAAATAATCGTTGTTGTAAAAGACAACGGTTATTTTTAAATATTGATTTTTTAAAATAAAAATTTTAAAATATTGAAATTTTCCTTAAAAAAGGATTTTTAAAGGTTGAGTGAAAACTTTTTGATGGGAAAAATTCAAATGAAATGTATAATATTGAACTAAAACAATATATTTCATAAAAAATGACATTTACTCTTGCATATTTTATCCATATATTAGAAAAAATATTTATATTTGATACTAGATGTGGTATAATAATTAAAATATGTAAAACGTTATCAAAAATTAATAAATTTATTTAAGAATTTTTTTCAAAAGATAGGAATTTTTTGCTATAATAGAATTGAGAGTGAAAACAAATTTAATTAAAAATTTGAAAGGAAAGTAAAAAATGGAAGAAATAAAAAAAGAACTTATTATAATAACAGGAATGAGTGGAGCTGGGAAATCGGAAGTAATTAACTTTTTTGAAGACAGAGAGTATTTTTGTATTGACAATTTTCCTATAAATCTTTTTCAATATTTGAATGAAATTTTCTTAAGCAGCAAAAAAAGAAATAAAGTTGCTGTTGTGATAGATGTGAGAAATCAGGAATTTATGGAACAGCTTACAGAGCAGTTGAAAATATTAGACGAAGAAGAAATATCCCATACGATGATTTATTTGGATGCAAGAAACGATGTGCTGCTTAGCAGATATGAGTTGTCCCGAAGAAAACATCCGTTAAATTTGTACGATACTTTGCTTTCTAATATAAAGGCAGAGCGAAAAATGCTTAAAAATTTTATGTCTTTAGCGGATTTGGTAATTGATACCAGCACTCTTAAAGTAAAAGATTTACAAAAACTTTTGGAAAAAGAGTTTTCAGGAAAATTGAAAAAAATAAATATAAATTTAACTTCGTTTGGATTTAAGTATGGAATACCGCTAGATTTACATTTGATGTTTGATGTGAGATTTCTTCCGAATCCTTATTATATTGATAATTTAAAGAAAAAAACTGGAAATCATATAGATGTTCAAAATTATGTGATGGGACTTTCTGAAAGTCAAAAATTTTATGAGATGCTATTGCAAATGCTTATTTATTTGATACCTTGCTATGAAAAAGAAGGAAAATCACATCTTAGAATAGGAATAGGATGTTCGGGAGGGCAGCACCGTTCTGTAACTTTTGTAAATAAACTTTTTGAAGATCTTACAAAAAGAGAAGATTATAAAATTGGTAAATACCATAGGGAAGTTGGGGAAAAAACAGAAATTGAATAAATTTTATAATAAAAAATTCGGATTAAAATTTAAAATTAAATTTTAGTTGTGGTTTTGTAAAAAATTTTTTTAAAATAAAAAATGAAAAAATTTGATATTTTTTAGTGAAGAAATCGGGGGATTATCTGGGAATGAAATAAGTTTATTTGAAAAATTGGAAAGGCAAAAGATGGAAGAGATAACTTCACCTGTAAGATATAAGGATATTCCTAAAAATCCTGGAGTTTATTTGATGAAAAATTCTCGGGGGAAAATAATTTACGTCGGAAAAGCAAAAAATTTGCAAAACAGGGTAAAGTCATATTTTATGAATATTAAGTCGCATAATGCGAAAACGCTGGAACTCGTGAAAAATATAAAAGATATTGAGTTTTTTATTTGTAAAACTGAAGTTGAAGCGCTTATTTTGGAAAATAATCTTATAAAGAAAAATATGCCAAAATATAATATTTTGTTAAAAGATGAGAAAACTTATCCATACATAAAATTTACAAAAGAAAAATTCCCTAAAATAGAAGTCGTGAGAAGTACAAGAAAATTAAATGAAAATGCAAAATATTTTGGACCATATCCAATGGGAATTTATTTTGCGCTAAAGTCTTTGATAAAGATATTTCCTGTAAGGGATTGTGCTAGAAATATGGACAAAGTAACTAAACCATGTTTAAAATATCATATGAAAACTTGTCCTGCTCCCTGTAAATTTAAAAATATTTCTTCTGAGTACAATACAAATGTTAAAAATTTTCAAAATTTTCTTTCTGGAAATAGTGATGAAGTATTAAAAAGGCTAGAAAATAAAATGAATGAGCTAAGCCAGAATATGGAATTTGAGCGGGCAATTGTCGAGCGGGAAAAAATAACCGTATTAAAGAAAATGCTGCAAACTCAGATTATTGAATACAGCCGTGAAATAGATGAAGATATATTTGTATTTACACAAAAACTGGAAAATATATTTTTGTGCGTGTTAAATGTGCGGGATGGTAAGATTATTGGGAAAAATCATATTGTTATAAAAGAAGTCGCAGGAAATCAAGAAAATATTTTTGAGCGCCTGATTACAGCTTATTATGAAAAAAGAAATATTCCAAAAAATATTATTTCTGATGAAAAATATTTGGAAAAGGAAGAACTTATTAAAGAATGGGCTAAAATTGAGAAAAAGAAGGAAATTAAGATGTATTTTCCAAAAATTCAAAGTCGCAGAAAACAGCTTTTGGAAATGGGATATTTGAACTTGGATGAAGAAGTGGAAAAGTTTTTCAGAAAAAAACGGTTAGTGCATGAAGGATTGTTAAATTTAAAAAGAAAACTTAGATTAAAAAAAATGCCACATAGGATTGAATGCTTTGATATTTCCAATATTCAGGGAGTTGATGCTGTTGCTGCGATGACAGTTGCGATTGATGGAGAAGTTACGCCAAAGGAATACAGACATTTTAAGATTACAGTAAAAGATACGCCAGATGACTTTGCTATGATGAGAGAGGCTCTTACAAGAAGATATTCTAAATTAGGCATGGAAGAATTGCCTGATTTGATTTTAATTGATGGGGGAAAAGGACAGCTGGGAATTGCGGTAGATGTTTTGGAAAAATTGAAAAAATTTGAATATTTGGATATAATCAGTATTGCAAAAAGAGAAGAAGAAATTTTTAAAAGTTATGAGAGTGAGCCATATATTTTTGAGAAAAGCGATGAAACTTTGAAAATTTTACAAAGACTTAGAGATGAATCACATAGATTTGGAATAACGCACCACAGAAAATTGCGAAGTAAAAGAAATGTTAAAAGTGCGCTAGATAGTATTTTGGGAATTGGACCGAAAAGAAAAAAAGAATTGATTAAAAAATTTGGATTAATAAAAAATATAAAAAATGCGAAAATTGAAGAACTTATGGAAGTTGTTCCAGAAAATGTGGCAATTTTGATTAAAGAAAAACTGTAATTTTTGAAAATTTTAAAAGGAGGAAAAATTTTGAAAAAAGGAATAATTCTTATGCTTTTAGGCTGCAGTCTGATTAGTTTTTCAATGTTTGATAAAATAAAAAAAGAAATTAAATGGGCTAGTGAAGAAGAACCTAAATTTAAAAAAGTAAAAGTCAACATTGATGGAGAAGAAAAAATGCGAAAAGTGATTCCTGGAAGATATGAGATAAAATTATTTGAAATAACATATCCAAGTGATTTATTTGGGAAAAATAGATTTTTTAATGAATTTAATACTTTTTTGAAGGGGATTGAGCCGATTAAAACGAAGAGCGGAGAGCCAAAAGTTGTAAATATAAGAGCAACTAGAAAATATTCGTTACTTTTAGAAAGCCGATTTTATGAAGAGATGCAGCAAATAAAAGAAGATCTTTTATCTGATGAAGAAAAAATCTTAGAACTTCCAGCGTCTTCATTGGAAGACTATTATAGACAGCAATTGACTTCAATGTCAGGTAGAATGGGTGCAACTGAATACGCTGGAACTGATCAGGAATTTTTAAATAGACAAATTTATGTGTTATATCAGCTTTTGGATAAACCTAAATTTAATCCAAACAATGTCTATTCTGAGCTGGACAAGGAGTTTTTGATTGAAGAGCTGAAAAAAAATCGGAAAGAAGTTGTTGAAAATTTTGAAAAGTCAAAAGTGGAATATTTTATAAAAGAAAGTTATGAAAATTCAGGAATTGGAAAGTTGCAAGATGACTCAATTTATAAGTTTGATAAAGATGTTGTGATTTCGGATAAATTGGAAGATCAGGCAATTTTGCCAGAGATGGAAAAAAATGTCTATTTGACGGGCTTTCCTGAAAATATTATAGAAGAACTTGCAAAAAATAAGCTAAAGTTGAAAAGAACGCCGTTACTTTTGGAAAATAGTGATTATCATGGGTATATGTTTAATGAAGATAACACAGTCGTGTTTATTGGTGGAAAGGAGCCGAAATATTATTACAAAGACTATAAAATTAATGTTGTGAAAAAACCAATTGAAGTTTTGGATTTGCTGAAAACTGATTCTAATTACTATGTTTCAGATTTTTTCTAAAAAATAAGTAAATTTTGTGAATGAAATAATTTTAACAGGAGGAAAAATGAGTGATTATATTTTGGAAATGAAAAATATTCGAAAGGAATTTTTGGGTGGAAAAATTGTTGCAAATGATGACATTACCTTGAAGGTTAAAAAAGGGGAAATTCACGCAATAGTTGGAGAAAACGGAGCTGGAAAGTCAACACTTATGAAAATATTAAATGGGCTTTATGCACCGACTTCAGGTGAGATTTTTTACAAAGGGAAAAAAACTGAAATAATTAGTCCAACAATGGCAGCAAAACTTGGAATTGGAATGGTTTATCAGCATTTTATGCTAGTTGACACTTTAACGGTTGCAGAAAATATGGTGCTTGGATTTGAGCCAAAAAAAGACGGAATATTTTTTGACTTGAATAAAGCTAGGGAAAAAGTTCGGCAAGTTTCTGAAAAATATGGTTTAAATATTGATCCTGACGCAAAAGTTTCAGATTTATCGGTTGGAATTCAACAGAGAATAGAAATTTTGAAAGTTTTGTTTAAAGGAGCAGAACTTCTAGTATTTGATGAGCCAAGTGCCGTACTTACGCCGCAAGAAGTAAAAGAGCTTTATGAAATTATGAAAAATTTGGTAAAAGAAGGAAAAACTATAATCTTTATTTCGCATAAATTGCAGGAAGTGCTGGATTTGTCGGATAATATCACGGTTATCAGAAGAGGAAGCGATGTTGGAAGACTTGCAACAAGTGAAGCAACTAAAGAAAAAATTGCAAATCTTATGGTTGGAAGAGTCGTTTTGTTTGAAGTAAAGCGTCCTGAAGTAAAACTTGGGAATGTGCTTGTAAAAGTTGAACATTTAACTGTAAAAGATAAAAAGGGCGGAAAAGATGGAATTGAAAAAGTCAGCGATGTTTCTTTTGAAATAAGGGAAGGAGAAGTTCTAGGAATTGCAGGAGTTCAAGGAAATGGACAAACTGAGTTAATTGAAGCTCTGGCTGGGCTTGTAAAGATTGATGATGGAAAATATTCGATAGGAAATAAGAGTTTGGAAAATCAGACACCAAAGGAAATTAAAAACTCGGGATTTGCACATATCCCAGAAGACAGACATAAAAGAGCCGCAATTGACAATTTTACCATGGAAGAAAATATGGCGCTTGGACTTCAAGATGAATATTCAAAAGGGTTTTTGATGAATTATGGAGAAATTGAAGCTAAAACTAAAAAATATATTGAAAAATATGATATTCGTCCGAATAATGGGAAAATTAAATTTGGCGGACTTTCTGGAGGAAATCAGCAAAAAGTTGTAGTTGCACGGGAATTAGAGCGGGAAAATAAGTTTATAATTGCGGCACAGCCAACCCGAGGAGTCGATATTGGTGCGATTGAAATGATACACAACACGATTTTGCAGGAAAAAACTAAAAAGAAAGCAATCTTGGTTGTTTCAGCTGAATTATCGGAAATAATGGCATTAAGCGATAGAATTGCAGTTATGTATTCAGGAAAAATTGTAGGAATTTTGAACAGAAGTGAAGCAACAGCGGAAAAAATTGGGATATTAATGGCAGGAGGGAAATTAAATGATGAAAAGTAATGAGATAAAATCAAAAATAATAGATTTTATTCCAACAATAGTTTCAGTTTTTATTGCTCTAATTATCGGTGGAATAATAATGATTTCAAAAGGATTAAATCCATTTGTGGCATATTTTGATATGGTAAAGGCAGCTTTTTATCAGAGTTCACCTCGTTCACCATTTTTTAGTGGACTTGCCAAAACTTTATTTATAGCGACACCGCTTATTTTTTCGGCACTGTCGGCAATGGTAGCTTTTCGTGCAGGGCTTTTTAACATAGGAATGCAAGGGCAAATGATTGCTGGAGGACTGACTGCAGCATTTTGGGCTGTTGCGTTTAAAAATCAGTTTTTGGGAAATGTTGTAATTGTAATAATTGTTGCGATGGTTGCAGGATTTATTTGGGCGGGGATCGCAGGGTTTTTAAAATCTAGATTTGGCGTAAATGAAGTAATTAGTACAATAATGTTAAATTATATAATTGTTGAAATTCAGAATTTTTTGATAAATGGACCGTTAAAAGATCCGTTATCACAGATTCCTCAAACTGTAAAAGTTGTGAAAAATGCAAGACTTCCACTGCTTTTTGCAAAAGTTACAAAACAAAATTTAAATTTTGGATTTATCTTGGCAATCTTATTAATTATCGCACTTTACTGCTTTTTCAAATATTCGAAAAAAGGTTATGAGATAAAAGCTGTTGGACAAAGTGAAACAGTCGCTGAAAATGCTGGAATTAATCCAAAGAAGATAATGTTTTTAGCAATGGGAATTGCAGGAATTTGTGCTGGACTTGGTGGTGCGGAAAGAGTTTTAGGTGGAGCATCCCAGTATGCCTATACAGAGTTAATTATGGGAGACTACGGTTTTACTGGACTTGCGGTGGCTTTACTTGGAAAAAATAATCCTTTTGGAATTTTAGTTGCGGGAATTTTTTATGCGGCGCTTGAAGTTGGTGGACAGATGTTGCAGCAAAGATATCAAGTTGATAAGGACATTGTATATATAATTCAAGCATTAATTATTATATTTGTAGCATCAGAAAATTTATTTAAGTTTTTTATAAAAAAAAAGAAAAAGTAACTAAAAATTTTAAATATTAAAATTTAAATTTAAAAGGAAGGAAAAAATAAGAAAAATGAAAGAAATAGGGAATTTAATACAGCAAACAATAATTATTGCGCCACCAATTTTAATAACAGCGGTTGGAGCGTGTATTTCAGAACGAAGTGGTGTTGTAAATATTGGTCTTGAAGGAATTATGTTAAGTGGAGCTTTTGCCGCAGCAGTTGTAAATATAGCCACAAGTAATCCATATTTAGGAATTGTGGCAGGAATGGCCGTAGGGGTTTTAATCTCGTTAATTCATGCAGTAATTAGTATAAATTTAAAAGGAAATCAGATTATAAGCGGAGTTGCAATAAATTTATTTGCAGTCGCAGTAACTTCATTTTTAATAAAGGCACTATATAACACAGCTGGAAGTACTCCAATGGCAAAAGATGCCGCTGGAAATCCAATTCTTGCAAACCAGCCTCTGATGTTAATTATTATTTATGCAATCGCAATTTTGACACATTTTTTTCTGTATAAAACAGTTTTAGGACTTAGAATAAGAACGGTTGGAGAGCATCCACTTGCAGCGGATACAGTTGGAATAAGTGTCTACAAGATAAGATATATAAGTGTACTTTTGTCGGGAGCACTCGCAGGACTTGGTGGAGCATATTTGACAACTGTACTGCTTCCATCATTTTCAAATAATATGTCAGCAGGTCGTGGATATATCGCATTGGCGGCGATGATTTTTGGAAAATGGAATCCAATTGGAGCAATATTAGCAAGTTTACTATTTGCCTTTGGTCAAGCATTTGCTGATTATGCCAAAGCGACAAGAATTCCAATACCTCAGCAATTTTTGACGATGATACCGTACATTTTGACAATATTGGCATTAGTAGGATTTGTTGGAAAAGCTAGAGCGCCGAAGGCATCTGGTTTGCCGTATGAAAAATAAAAAATAAATTTTTAGAAAAGAGGTTGAAAAATGGGATTATTTGATAATGGAAAAAAGGTAAAAGAAAAAAATTTAGAGTCTGTAGCTTCAAGTTCTGTCACTTCAGAAGAAGATGATTTAAACGGAGTGAGTATAATATCGATGGAAACTTCAATAAAAGGAACAATTGAGACAAATTCAATGTTTCAAATCGATGGAGTTTTAGAAGGTGATATTAAAGCTGGAAGTTTAGTTCATGTAGGAACAGAAGGAAGAGTTAAAGGGAATATCACAGCAAAATCAGTTTTTATTGAAGGCGAAGTTTCTGGAGATATAGTTGCTGATAAAGTTGAAATTGGTTCAAAAGGAAAAGTTCGATCGAATATTACTTCATTAACATTAGTTATTCAGGAAGGTGGAATGTTTGAAGGAAGCAAGAAAATGAAAGTAGCTTTAGTTAAGGATGAGCCGAAAGTAGAAGTTTTAGAAGATAAAGAATTATAAGGAAAGTATTTTAGTAAAAATATTGTGATTTAAAAAATCTGTTTCATAGATTTTTAAATAATTTATGGGACAGACTTTTTTGTGTAAAAATTTTTATAGACTGGAGTATAAAAAAATGGTAATATTAGATGATGAAGAATATGATAAAGTTTGGGATATATGGAAAAAAATTGATTGAAGAATTTAAAAAAGCTGATTTAGAGGGATTTAAGTTAATTGAGGAGAAAAATTAGAGAGGAACATTGAAGAAAATGAAAGACAACAAAATAAAGATTACTGGAGCTAGAGAGCATAATTTACAAAATATTGATATTGAGATTCCAAAGAATGAACTGGTTGTAATTACTGGGGTTTCAGGAAGTGGGAAGTCTTCGCTTGCGTTTGATACGATTTATTCAGAAGGGCAGAGAAGGTATGTTGAGAGCTTGTCGGCTTATGCGAGAATGTTTATTGGGCAGATGCAGAAGCCTGAATTGGATAGTATTGAAGGGCTTTCTCCTGCGATTTCGATTGAACAGAAAAGTGTGTCAAAAAATCCTCGTTCGACTGTTGGTACAACTACTGAAATTTATGACTATATGAGGCTTTTGTGGGCACATATTGGAGAGGCACATTGTCCGATTTGTCATAGAAAAGTGGAAAAACAGTCGATTCAGGAAATTGTCGATAATTTGATGAGTTCTAGGAAAGAAAAGGATAAAATGATAATTTTGTCGCCAGTTGTGATTGATAAAAAGGGAACTCATAAAAATTTGTTTTTGAATTTGCAGAAAAGAGGGTTTCAAAGAGTTCGAGTGAATGGCGATATTCTTGACTTGAGTGATGAAATTGTTTTGGATAAGAATAAAAGGCATCATATTGAAGTTGTTGTTGATAGAGTTGTGTTTAAGGCGGATAATAAGGAGTTTTTGAGTCGATTGACAGAGGCGATTGAAACTGCGAGTGAGCTTTCTGATGGAAAAATAATTGTGAATATTAATGGAGAAGATAACAAATTTAGTGAGAATTTTTCTTGTCCAGACCATCCAGATGTTGTATTTCCAGATGTTGTACCAAGACTTTTTTCGTTTAATGCACCTTATGGAGCTTGTGAAATTTGTAATGGACTTGGTTCAAGGCTGGAAGTGGATGAAAATAAATTAATTGTAGATGAAAATTTATCAATTAATGAAGGTGGAATTGTGTTTCCAGGAGCGACTACGAAAAAGGGCTGGAACTGGGATTTATTCACGGCGATGGCAAAAGCACATAAAATCGACTTGGATAAAAAGGTGTCTGAATTGACCCGGAAAGAGAAGGATATAATTTTTTATGGAAGTAATAAGAAATTTAAGTTTTCTTGGAGCGGAGATAGTTTTAGTTATAATGGAAATAGGGATTTTGAGGGAATTGTGAATGGTATTGAGCGTCGATATAGAGAAACTGCTTCGGAGTCGGCAAAAGAAGAGATGGAAGCCAAATATATGACAGAGAGAACTTGTAAAACTTGTCACGGGAAACGGCTTAAAGATGTTGTATTGGCGATAACGGTTAATGGCAAGAGTATTATTGACTTAACTGAAGTGAGTATTGTTGATGCACTTGATTTTTATGAAAAAATTCAGCTTACGGAAAAACAAATGCAGATTGCAGCTGAAATTTTGAAGGAAATAAAAGAGCGGCTAAAATTTATGATAAATGTCGGACTTGATTACTTGAGTCTTGCTAGAATGACGAAAACGCTGTCTGGTGGGGAATCGCAGAGAATTAGACTTGCGACTCAGATTGGAAGTAGGCTTACTGGCGTGATTTATGTGCTTGATGAGCCGAGTATTGGACTTCATCAAAGGGATAATGACAAGTTACTTGCGACTTTGAAGGATTTGCGTGATATTGGGAATAGTCTAATTGTCGTGGAGCATGATGAGGATACGATGAGAGAAGCTGATTATTTGATTGATATAGGACCAGGTGCTGGAATTAATGGAGGAAAAGTTGTAGCACAAGGAACGCCAAAACAAGTTATGAGAAACAAAAAATCATTGACAGCACAATATTTGAACGGAAAAATTAAAATTGAAGTGCCTGAAAAAAGAAGGAAAGCAACAAAAGAGATAGTTTTGAAAAATGCAAAAGGAAATAATTTGAAAAATGTGACGGCACATATTCCACTTGAAGTTTTAACGGTTGTAACGGGGGTTTCAGGAAGTGGGAAGTCGACATTGATTAATCAGACATTGTTCACGGAGCTTCACAACAGGCTGAATAAAGGGAAACTGTATCCGCTTGAAAATGGTGGAATTGATGGACTTGAAAACTTGGAAAAAGTGATCGATATTGACCAGTCGCCAATTGGAAGAACTCCGAGATCGAATACTGCAACATATACGAAAATTTTTGATGATATTCGTGATTTATTTTCACAGACAAACGATGCGAAAGTGCGTGGATATTCGAAAGGAAGATTTTCATTTAATGTAAAAGGTGGACGATGTGAAGCGTGTAGCGGTGCTGGAATTAATAAAATTGAAATGAATTTTTTGCCAGATGTTTATGTGGAATGTGAAGTTTGTAAAGGAAAACGATACAATCGGGAAACACTGGAAGTTCAGTACAAAGGCAAAAGTATCGCAGATGTGCTAGAAATGACAGTTGAAGAAGCATACGAATTTTTTAAAAATATTCCATCACTTGAGAGAAAACTGCAAACATTGATGGATGTAGGAATGAATTACATTCAATTAGGGCAACCTGCGACAACTCTTTCAGGTGGAGAAGCTCAACGGATAAAACTTGCGACTGAATTATCAAAAATGTCAAGAGGAAAAACCATTTACATTTTGGACGAACCTACAACAGGACTTCACTTTGAAGATATCAGAAAATTATTAGAAGTATTAAATAGATTGGTTGATAAAGGGAATACAGTCTTAGTAATTGAGCATAATTTGGATGTAATCAAGGTTGCGGATCACATTATTGATATAGGACCTGAAGGTGGTTATAAAGGTGGACAGATTATTGCAGAAGGGACTCCTGAAGAAATTGCAGAGAATGAAGGGTCTTGGACTGGGAAATTTTTAAAGAAGTATTTGTAGTGTTTAAAAAAGATAATACATATTTTTTTTCATACTATTTTAATTGTTGTGTGATATAATAAACAAAGATAAACGTTAAAAAGGAGATGTAAAAATGGGAAAAAAGAAAAACAGTTTTCTAAAAAAAATTGGCATTAATCATGATTCTAGTATTTGTAGTTGCATTAGGAATAGTTTCTTGCACTTTTTTGGAAAATAAAACTTTAAGTGTTCCAAAGTCTATAATACAAGGAAAAGTGGATAAGAAATTTCCAATTACAAAAAATTTCTTGTTTGCAAAGGTTACTTTGAAAAATCCTAAAGTTGATTTCAAAGGTGATAAAATGTATATTGACGCTGATTATTCAGCTTCACTTGTTGGAAGTGGAATTAGTGGAAAAATGTATTTGAGTACAAATGTCAGATATGATACAAATAAAGAAGAATTATATTTAGTGGATTTGTCGATTGATAAGATTTTAGATGAAAATGGTAAGGAAGTGGCAGATTCTTCGGAAGCAAAAATGTTGAAATCTTTATTGAGTAATTATATTGAGACTACGCCAGTGTATAAATATGGTGAAGAACATGAAGAGAAAAATAAAGATAGAATAAAAAAACATGTAAAAATTAAAAATATGTACATTAGAGATGGTAAATTATTTGTTCAAACTTAAAAAATATAAAAGTAGTGAAATTTTAGATTTATTTAGAAAAATGGTAATGGTTACAGCTATTTTATATTATTAATTTTAAGTATTATGAAAAATAAATTTTAGAAAATTTAAGATCAAAAGGAGAATATAAAATGGAAAAAATAAAACATGAGAAATACAAGATTTTAAAAAGAAATATTATTGAAGATTCTGATTTTACAAAGGAAACAATGTTTATTCTGATTTGTGCAATGATTATAGCTTCAATAGGATTAAATACAAATTCTGTTGCAGTAATTATTGGAGCAATGTTGATTTCGCCGCTAATGTCGCCAATTCAGTCGCTAGGATTGGGATTATCAAATGGAAATTTAAAAAGAGTTTATGTGTCACTTTTTAGATTGGGAATTTTTATATTAATAAGTGTAGTAAGTTCCACTTTTTATTTTTTAGTAAGCCCTATAAATGATGCAACACCACAGATACTAGCAAGAACTTATCCTACTTTATGGGATGTTTTAATCGCAATTTTTGGTGGAACTGCAGGAGTAATTGGAAAAACTGAAGAAGATGGTGGAAATGTAGTTCCTGGAGTAGCTATTGCAACAGCATTAATGCCTCCTTTGTGTGTAGTAGGATTTGGGATTGCTCATGGGAATCTGAAAATTTTTCTTGGAGCAGGATATTTGTTTATAATAAATGTATTTTTTATAATGATAGCAACATTAGTTGGTTTGATAGTTTATTCTGGAAATATTTTTGAAGCAAGAAATAAAATTTCAATAAAAAAACAAATAATATTTTATATAGTAAGTTTAATCATAATTATTCCAAGTATATATACAGCAACAACTTTAGTTCAAGATACAGCGAGAGAAAATTCATTAAAAAAATTTATTTCAAGGGAATTAAAAAATCATTATGTTTTTGATAATTCTATTAATAAAAAAGATAAAACTGTTACTTTAAAAATTGTAGGAGATGCCTTTAAAAAACAGGATATTGAGAAATTAGAAAAAAAACTGGAAAAATATAAATTGAAAAACTATAAATTAAAAATACAGCAGTTATCCAATGAAAAGTATTTAACAGCACAGGACTTATCAAAATATCTGAACGAAGAAAAAATAAAAGAAAATGCTGAAGATGTTTCATTACCGATTGAAAATAAAAATCGAGAAATTTTGGAAAATGATTTAAAAACTGTTGAAAATATTTTATATAAAAATTTTTCAAATAATATTAGTGAAGTTAAAATTGGGAAATTGATAGATGCAAATAATAATGAGAACTTTGTTGTTTTAGTTGTTGGGAATGAAACAATGACAGATGAAATTTCTGAAAAAATAAAAAATCTTGAGTTTAATACTGAGAAAAAATATGAAATTATTGTAGAAAAATCAAAATCTATTTCAATGAATGAAGAAACATCAAATTAGAAAAAAATACTTGAAAAAAAATAAAAAAATTTATTATTATTATTATTATAGTTAAAAATTTTATTGAGAGAATATTAACTTTAAAGTTTTTGAAGAAGTATTTATAATGCAATTAACTTAAATATTTTGAGTTTTTGACTGGCTAAATTTTCTAAAAAAATTTTTTATAAAAAAATGAAATTATTGATAAAAAATAGTTGAAATAATAAAAAAAATACGGTATTATAAGAGTAGAAGGATTTTAAAAAAAATTGTATTTTAGTAAAAAAATCTGATGTTAAAGCGTTAATTTAAAATGAAAAGAGGTAAGAATGAAAAAATCATTTTTCAAATTAATATTTCTTGTGGTAATTGTAGTTGCTGGAATTATATCTTGCGATTTTTTGGCAAATAAGACATTAAGAATACCAAATTCTATGATTACAAAGGAATTAAATAAAAAATTTCCAATTGAAAAAAATTTTTTACTTGGAAAAGTTGGACTTAAAAGTCCTGCGATGAGTTTTATAGGTAATAGACTTTATTTTTCAGCTGATTATGATGTTTCACTTTTGGCAGGAAAAGCGAAAGGTTCAATATTTTTAAACAGCCAAGTAAAATTTGATCCAAAAACAAATAAATTGTATTTAGTAGATTTAGACATCACTAAAATTACTGATGAAAAAGGTAATAAAATAGATGATTCAGTCATGGCACAGTCGCTAAAAGCACTTGTTTCAAATTATTTGGAAACTAACGAAGTTTATACTTATGATGAGGACAAAAAAGTAAAGGTAAAAAATATGTACATAAAAGACGGAAAATTGTTTGTGCAAACTTAAAAAAATTAGTTTTGGAAATTTTTTATAGTATAGAAAAAGTATGAGGAGGAATCTTTGTACTTTTTTATTTCAAAAAAAGTTGGGAAATGAAGAAAAATAAGGTATAATTAATAGAGAAGAATATTTAAAAATTATAATAATAGTTGTATAAATTTTGTATAAAATATAATTTAATAAAATATTTAAAAAAATTAAAAAAAAGATTGCTTTATAAAAAAATTTAAGTTATAATTTTAAAGAATTAAAATTTTGCTATTTTGAACATTGGAATTTTATGTAAAATTTCATTATTTTGATAATTTTTAGAAATATTGAAAAGTTTCTGAAAGGGGTGATGAAAATGGAGATAAAAAATTATTTAGATTGTATTTAAAAAATATATTGAATCGTAAATCAAAAAAATTATTATAATTTTTTTGAAATTGGAATAATAAGTGGGTTCTTGGTAAAAAATAAAAATTATTAAAATAAAAATATTGTAAAAAAAAGAAAATTTGAAGAAGGATAGGAAAAAAAATGGAATTTAGACTTATGACATATAATATTTTTGGAGCGAGATTAACTGATGGACGAGAACTTGCACGAAGCATAAAAAAGTATAAACCTGATTTTATTGGGTTACAGGAAGTGGATAGAAATACAAAAAGAAGTAAATTTCGAGATGTTACTCAAGAAATGGCACAGGAATTGGGATACAATTATTATTATTTTCAAAAAGTGATGGATTTTGATAAAGGAGAGTATGGAATTTCCTTTATTTCAAAATATGATGTAAAAATTATATATATTCACGAATTGCCGGGAAAAAGCAAGGAAAAAAGACAAGTTTTGGCAGCCAAATTAAGTCTAGGGAAATTTAAAAGAAAAATTTTGGTTGTAAATACTCATTTGGACAATAAAATGGATAATAAACATGAGGAATTGGATGACTTGTTTTCAGTAATTAATAAATTTAGAGGAGATGTGAAGTTTTTGTGCGGAGATTTTAATCTTTTACCAACGACAGAACATTACGGAAAAATTAGAGAAACTTGGAATGATAGCTACTTTGAAGGAAAAGATTTACATGGAAACAAAAACGAAGCGACAAGGGACTTGGAAACGGCAAGAATTGATTATATAATGGCTCGGAAAGATGCTAATTACAAGGTAAAAGAAAGTTTTTACATCAATGATAATTCTCGAGATTGGACAAAATTGTCAGATCACTTGCCTTATATGGCGGTTTTTGACGTGAAATAAAAATTTGTAGATTGTTTAAAAGAAGAAGATATAAATAAAAAAGTTTGCAAAACAGAATAAAAAAACATCAGGAGAAAAAATGAAAATTAGAAATGCGACAATAAACGATTTGAAAGAATTGACAAAAATTGAGGCAAAGTGTTTTCCTTCTGAAGAAGCAGCAACAGAAGAAGATTTTAAGGCAAGATTAAAAGTTTATCCAAATTATTTCTGGATTTTAGAAGATGATTTTGGGAAAATAATCTCATTTGTGAATGGAATGGTAGCGGGTAGCAAAAATTTGATAGATGAAATGTTTGAAAATCCTAATTTACATGATAAAAATGGGGACTGGCAAATGATTTTTGGAGTAAATACACTGCCTGAATATAGAAAAAATGGATATGCAGGTTTACTTTTAAAACAAGTTATAAAAGATGCAAAAAAACAGAAAAGAAAAGGAGTTGTACTTACTTGTAAAGAAAAATTGGTCAATTATTATGAAAAATTTGGATTTAGAAGTTACGGGATTTCAGAATCTTTGCATGGCGGCGCAGTTTGGTACGATATGAGAATAGATTTTTAGAAAAAATAAAAAAAGATAATTTAATTTTTTTTAAATTTTTCTATTGACTTATTATGTTTTTGAGGGTAAAATATTATTGACATAGATGAAAGGGAGTGATTTTATGAAAATCATTATTAGCGGAAAACAACTTAAAGTTACAGATGCAATCAGAAAATATGCGGAGGAAAAAATTAATAAAATTTCTAAATATTCAGACGCTATAACAGAAGTCGATGTTGTTCTGACTGTAGAAGATACAAAATCTGAAGGACCAGTTCACAAAGCTGACGGTTTAGTTTATGCAAGTGGTACAAAAATAAAAATTGAAGCTGAAGACAAAGACTTGTATGCAGCAATTGATGAATTATCTGACAGATTGGAAAGACAAGTTAGAAAATATAAAGAAAGACAAAAAGACTACAACAAAAAAGGAACTCGTTAATTTAAATAAAACTTTGAAATAAAAAAATTTTATATATAAAAAAGACTGTTTCATATTAGAGACAGTTCTTTTTTATTTTTTGTAAAAAAATAACTACTTTAATTTTTTTAATGCGGAATCAAATTGTTCTTTTGTGATACTAAAGGAATTTAGTGCGTTTAAAAGTTGTTTTGAATTATAGTAGCCTATCTTTAAATAGTCTCCCAGTTCTATTCGACGTTCTTTAGCGTTTTTTCCCGAGCAAAGCTCATTTTCTATCAAATCTTGCATTGTAAATGTGTAACCGTTATTTTCATTTTTTTCTGTAATTAAATTTTTCAGTGCATCTAAAATAGCTTTGTCGTTTGCATTTTCCACGCCGACATTTTTATTTTTAGTTGCATCTTTTCTTGAGATAAAAGCATGTTTTATATTCGGAATATATTTTCTTAACGTATCTCGAATTTTTTTTCCCGCATAATCTGGGTCGGTAAATAAAATCAGTTCATTTTCTTTAGACAAATTTACAATCTTATTTATTGTTTTTTTTGAGAGAGCAGAAAATCCATTTAATGCTATAATGTGTGCGTCAACAACCCTTTTTAGCGCCGTAATGTCATCTCTTCCTTCCACGATTATAATTTCTTTTATTTTAATCTTTTCCATTTTTTTATTTTTCTTTCTTTGCTTCTTTTTTTCTTTTTTTTAAACTTCAAACTTTAAATTCAAAATTTTAATTATTTAATATTATAATCTTTTAAAACAGTCAAAAGTAAATCCCAAGTTTTTCCAACTGAACTTATTTCCATTCTTTCTTCAGGCGTGTGAGCACCATAAATATTTGGTCCAATGGAAGTGATGTCCACATCCATATTTGCGTCAAAAATTCCACATTCAAGTCCAGCGTGAATCGCTTTTATTTCTGGCTCAGAATTATTAATTTTTTTAAATGAATTTATCATAAGTTCTCGTATTTTTGAATCCTTTCGGTATTCCCAAGATGGATATGGAGCGCTAACTTTCATTTTCGCATCATATTTTTTACAAAGTTCTTTAATTTCTTCGATTAATTTTTCAAGTGAATGATTTACAGAACTTCTAGGTAGCGACTGAATTTTTATTCTTAATTGGTTTGAAATTTCTTCAGACTTTATAACGCCTAAATTAATTGATGTCTCCACAAGATTTTCGATGTCTTTGCTCATTGAAATTACGCCATTTGGAAATTCGTGGAAAAATGAAAGAACTCTGTTTGTGTCAGCAGTTGATATTTTCTTGAAATTTTTAACATTGTTCATTTTTTTTATTTCTAAAACTGGGTTTTTGTCAATTACACCAAAATCAGTTAAAATATTTTTAAAAGCTAAATTTGCCAATTCTTCAAGTCTGTGTCCTGGTTCATCTAATTTTACGCTAATATGGCATATCGCTTCACGAGGAATTGCATTAGTTTTTTCACCGCCATCAAAGTCAATTAATTCCATAAAATATCTTTTGTTTAAATGATACAGCACTTCATTTAATATCTTGTTTGAATTCCCAAGCCCCAAATGAATTTCGGCCCCAGAATGCCCTCCATCTAAGCCTTTTACTTCGATTGAGAAAACTGTGTCATCATTTTCACAGTCCTTTTTGATAAGATTAAATTCGTTTTCAATTCTAGCTCCACCTGCGCTGCTTACATACACTTGTCCGTATTCTTCAGTATCTAGATTAATCAAAGCTTTTCCTGAAAAAAGGCTGAAATCCAAATTATTTACTCCTGTCATTCCTTCTTCTTCATCAGTTGTTAAAATAACTTCAAGTGCTGGATGAGCTATATCATCACTATCCAAAATTGCAAGAGCTATCGCAACAGCAATTCCATTATCGGCACCTAATGTGGTTCCATTCGCTGTTAAAAATCCATCTTTTACAGCAAGTTCAATTCCACAATTTTCAAAGTCAAAGTCAGTATTTTTGTTCTTCTCCCAGACCATATCCATATGCCCTTGTAAAATAAGGGGAGAAAAGTTTTCGTAGCCTTTTGTGGCTTCTTTTTTTATTAAAACATTTAATGCTTTATCTTGTATAACTTCAAGATTTCTTTTTTTTGCGAAATTTACAAGAAAATCACTGATTTTTTTTTCTCTTTTTGAACCTCTTGGTATTTTTGAAATTTCACTGAAATAGTGAAAAACTTTTTGAGGATATAAATTTTCTAATTCCATTTTAAATTCCTGCCTTTTTTATAATTTTGGCTATAAAATACTATCCAATAATTCTTCTAATTCATTCATTTCTCTTTGAGTCAAATCATAGCCACTTTTTAGTTTTTCTAAAAGTCTGTTGTCAGATCCAACCGAACTTTTTTCCAAAATTTTTATAATCAGTCTTTTATAAAATTCCATTTTTTCTCCTTAAAGCGATATTGCGGTTTCAAGTGCGACTTTTATCATATCGTTAAATGTTGTCTGTCTTTCCTCAGCACTGGTAACTTCGTGAGTTATAAACGAATCACTTATTGTGAGTATTGTTAGTGCGTTTGCTCCCAATTTTGCAGCGGTTGTGTAAAGTTGTGCAGTTTCCATTTCTACACACAACACTCCAAATTTTGCCCATTTTTTCCAAGCGTTAGGGTCATCTCCATAAAAAGTGTCACTTGTAAATACATTTCCAGCTTTTACATTAAGCCCTTTTTGTTTTGCAATTTCATACGCTTTAAAAAGCATTTCGGAATTTGCAGTTGGTGCGTAATCTGCTCCGTTAAATCTAAGTCTATTGATAGCTGAATCAGTTGAAGCCGACATGGCAAGTACGACATCTCTCACTTTTACATCTTTTTGATAAGACCCCGCTGTTCCAACTCTGATTAAGTTTTTCACTCCAAATTCAGAAATAAGTTCGTGCAAGTAAATTCCAATTGAAGGAACTCCCATTCCAGTCCCTTGAACTGAGATTTTTTTCCCTTTATAAGTTCCAGTAAATCCCAACATTCCACGAACATTGTTATATTGAACAGCATTTTCTAAAAAAGTTTCTGCAATATATTTTGCCCTAAGTGGATCTCCTGGTAGTAATATAGTTTGTGCAATATCTCCTTTATTTGCCCCAATATGTGGTGTAGCCATTTTTACCTCCTAAATTTTTTATATCTATTAAAGTAGTATGTCTCTGTATTTTACAATATTTGGATTTAAAAATCAAATTATTTATTTTATTCTAGTATTTTTTTAATTTCTTGATTTTTTCACTATAAAAATAATCGTTTCCCTGTGACAAGTCAATTTATGCTTTTTTTCTTTGAATTAATCTTTTTTGATGCCATAGTAAAAAAAATGGAAATGTTTCCCAATTTATCACAGATGCTTTCAAAGCCAGATTTTAAATTATCGTCCAATTTAAAAGCATAAGTTGATTTTCCTATTTTTCATCACTTTTATATAATAATATATAATAATTATACTATAAAAGTTATGAAAATCAAATTTTTTTAAATAAGTTATTTGACAAAATAAACTTTTAATTAAAGAAATAAAAAAATAATCAGATTCTCTAAAGTTTTTTTTTCTTGAAAAATACCAAAATTTTTGTTATACTTTTTATATATAAGTTTTTTTGCAAAAAAAGAAATCCATAATAATTTTTATCCAAAAATTTTTATCTTTGGTAAAATACTTAAAATTAGTTTTATTTGGAGGAAAAGATGAAAAATAATTTTTTTATCAAAAGGGCAACAACTAAGATAAATTTTATTGTCAGACAAATTATTACATTGTCTACTTTGTTATGGAGAAAATATATACTAAAATCTGAGCATTTTTGTTTGCTTGGATTTTTTTTGTAAAAAAATTTTAAAAATTGTATTTAAACAAAAGGAGAGAAAAAAATGAATTACAGAATCTTTGTTGAAAAAAAAGAAGATTTTAGAGTGGAAGCACAAAATTTATTTAGTGATTTAAAAGAAAATATCGGACTTGCTGGACTTTTGGATGTGAGAGTTTTAAACATTTATGATATTTTTAATTTAGGTAAAAATGATTTGCAAAAATTAGAAAAAACTGTATTTTCAGAAATAAATATTGACAATGTTTACAAATCATTGGAAGAGAGTTTAGGGGCGCATAAAAATAAAAATTCAAAAGAAGTGTACTTTTCTGTTGAATTTTTGCCAGGGCAATACGATCAAAGGGCAGATTCTGCAATTCAATGTATAAATTTACTGATTGACCAAGATAATAACATCAATGTAAAAAGTGGAAAATTAATAGTTTTATATGGCAACATTTCTTCAGAAGAGTTAAATAAAATAAAAAAACATTGTATAAATAATGTAGAAGCCAGAGAAAAAAATTTAGATATCTTGTCTGAAAATGTTGAATTACCAAATAAAGATAAAGTCATTGTTTATGATGGATTTATCAAAAAAAACAAAGAAGAAATTGTTAAAATGAGAAATGATTTAGAATTAGCAATGACTGCAAAAGACTTACTGTTTATTCAAGAATATTTTAAAAATGAAGAAAAGAGAAATCCGACAGAAACTGAAATAAGAGTGCTTGACACTTACTGGTCAGACCACTGTAGACATACAACTTTTGAAACAATTATTGATGATATAAAAGTTGAGAATAAAGTTTACAGAGATTTGTTTAATAAAGCAATAAATGAATATGTTGAAAGTAGAAAATATGTTTATGAGGAAAGAGAAGCTAAAAGACCGATGACTTTAATGGATTTGGCGACTGTTTTTGGGAAAGAGCAGAGAAAAAATGGGTCACTTCCAGATTTAGAAGTTTCTGATGAAATTAATGCTTGTTCAATTTACATTGATGTTCCTGTGGAAAGAATTAATGAAGATGGAAAAGCAGAAGTAACTGAAGAAAAATGGATTTTACAATTTAAAAATGAAACTCATAACCATCCTACAGAAATTGAACCATTTGGAGGAGCTGCAACTTGTATTGGGGGAGCAATTAGAGACCCGTTATCAGGAAGAACTTTCATTTATCAAGCGGTTAGAATAAGTGGAGCTGGGGATCCAACTGAAAGAATTGAAGATACGATAAAAGGTAAATTACCTCAAAAAGTTATTACAAAAACTGCTGCACATGGATTTTCATCTTATGGAAACCAAATTGGACTTGCGACAACTCATGTAAATGAAATTTATGATGAAGGTTATAAAGCGAAAAGAATGGAATTGGGACTTGTTGTAGGAGCTGCACCAGCTGAAAATATTATTCGTGAAAAACCTGAAGCGGGAGATATCGTAGTACTTTTAGGTGGAAGAACAGGAAGAGATGGAATTGGTGGAGCTACTGGCTCGTCTAAAGAACATACTACAGAATCATCAGAAAAATCAAGTGCTGAAGTTCAAAAAGGAAATGCAGTTACTGAAAGAAAAATCCAAAGATTATTTAGAAATAAAAATGTTACGACATTGATTAAAAAATGTAATGATTTTGGAGCTGGAGGAGTTTCAGTTGCGATTGGAGAATTGGCTGATGGACTGGTAATTGACTTGAATGAAATTAGAGTTAAATATATTGGACTTACTGGAACTGAATTGGCGATTTCTGAATCACAGGAAAGAATGGCTGTTGTAATTAGAAAAGAAGATTTAGATAAATTCGTTGAATATGCGACTGAAGAAAACTTGGAGGCTTACAAAGTTGCTGAAATCAATGATTCTAACAGATTGGTTATGACTTACAATGGAGAAACAATTGTTGACATTTCAAGAGATTTTTTGAATACAAATGGAGCGTCTTCAAATATCAATATTGAAATTGAAAATTCTGATAAATTGGTGTTGGATAGAAAAATTGCTGGAAATACATTTAAAGAAAAATTTGTTAATAACTTGAAAGACTTGAATGTAGCTTCTCAAAGAGGATTGGTTGAAACTTTTGATTCGACAATTGGAGCAAGTACAGTATTAATGCCGTTTGGTGGGAAATATCAATTGACACCAGCTGAAGTTTCCGTGCAAAAAGTATCGGTAATGAACGCTGAAACAGATGTTGCATCAATGGTTGGATATGGATACAATCCTTACATTGCAAAACAAGTTCCATTCCACGGAGGAGCTTATGCGGTAATTGAATCTTTAGCTAAAGTTGTGGCAGCTGGAGGAAATTACAAAAATGTAAGATTTACATTCCAAGAATATTTTGAAAGATTAGGAAATGAGGCTAAAAAATGGGGAAGACCATTATCAGCGTTATTAGGAGCGTTACACATTCAAAAATCTTTTGGATTGTCGTCAATTGGTGGAAAGGACTCAATGAGTGGAACATTTAATGATATTTCAGTTCCGCCAACATTAGTTTCGTTTGCTGTAAGTGTTGTAAATGCTGAAGATGTTGTTTCGAGTGAATTTAAAAAAGCAGGAGATAATATTTACTTGATTACGACTAAATTAGATGAAAATGACTTGCCAGACTTGAAAGAATTGAAAGAAAACTTTGATTTCATCGAAAAAAATATTAAAGATAAGAAAATTGTTGCGTCAGTAGCTGTTAAAAATGGTGGAATTGCTGAAAGCATAGCAAAAATGACATTTGGTAACAAGTTAGGTGTAAATGTAAACTTTGCAGAAAATGCAGAAAATGAATGGTTTAAAGTTAATTATGGAGCATTTATAATTGAAACTCCTGAAAAGATTGATTATAAAAATGCTACATTGTTAGGAAAAGTTACTGAAGAAGCGAAAATTGTTATAAATAATGACACAGTGATGGATTTGGATGAATTGATTGCTGAATGGGAAAAACCGCTTGAAAAAGTGTTCCCAACTAAAAAAGAAATTAAAAATAAAAAAGTTTCTTGCGGATTGATTTATGAAAAATTGAAGAGAATTGAGCATGAAAATGTGATAAGCAATATCGCAAATAATTATGCAAAACCAAGAGTATTTATACCAGTATTTCCTGGAACAAACTCAGAATATGACTTGGAGAGAGCTTTTAACCGAGAAGGAGGACTATCAAAAATTGGAGTGTTCAATAACTTGACACATAAAAATATTTTGAATTCAATAGATACTTTTGTTAAAGAGATAAATAATTCTCAAATATTGATGTTGCCTGGTGGATTTAGTGCGGGAGATGAACCAGATGGATCGGCGAAATTTATGGTAGCTGTGTTAAAAAATAAAAAAGTTAAAGAAGCGGTGGAAAATTTACTGAAGAGAGACGGGTTGATTTTAGGAATTTGTAATGGATTCCAAGCGTTGATTAAATCAGGATTACTGCCATATGGAGAAATCAGAGAATTAAATGAAGATTCGCCAACATTAACATTTAATACAATAGGAAAACATATGTCTAAAATCGTTCAAACTCAACTTATGACAAATAATTCGCCTTGGTTATCAGATATGGAAGTAGGAGATATTCATTCTGTGGCGATTTCTCACGGGGAAGGAAGACTTGTTATAACTGAGAATGAGTACATTAAATTGTTTGAAAATAACCAGATTGCAACAAAATATGTGGATTTGAATGGAAAAGTTACAATGGATTCGCAATTTAATCCAAATGGTTCTTATTACGCAATTGAAGGAATGTTAGCTTATAATGGTAGAATCTTTGGTAAAATGGGACATTCTGAAAGAAAAGGAAAGAATGTTTACAAAAATATTTATGGAAATAAAGAGCAGAATATTTTTAGAAATGGAATTAAATTTTTTAAATAGAGAAAAGGAGAAAATAAAAAATGAAAGTAGCAATATTTTTTGGAAGTCAGTCAGATACTGACAAAATGAGAGGTGCAGCAAATTGCTTGAGAGAATTTGGAATTGAGTTTGAGGCTTATGTATTGTCGGCTCATAGAGTTCCTGAAAAATTGGAAGAAGTTTTAGCTGATGTAGAAAAAAGAGGTGCAGAAGTGATTATTGCTGGAGCTGGACTTGCGGCACATTTACCTGGAGTTATTGCTTCAAAAACCATACTGCCAGTAGTTGGAGTTCCTTTAAATGGAGCACTTGAAGGATTGGATGCACTTTATTCGATTGTTCAAATGCCAAAATCTATTCCAGTGGCAACTGTTGGAATTAATAATTCATACAATTCAGGAATGCTAGCTGTGCAAATTCTTGCGGTAAAATATCCTGAAATTAGAGAAAAATTGGTTACATTTAGAAAACAAATGAAAGCTAAATTTATTGCTGATAATGAGAAGAAAGTTGAATTATAATTTATAATAGACTTATTTGGAAGTTATATGCATCTATGAATAAAAAAATATTTGAAGCAAGGGGTATTGACCCCTTGTGGAAATAAAAAAAATTCAAGTTATTGAACAATATAATATTTATTTGATATGATTTAAAAATAAAAAAATGGAGGAAATAAAAATGGAAAAAAGAGAAAAAATTTACGAAGGAAAAGCAAAATCAATTTTTGCAACAGATAATGCGGATGAAATAATTATGTATTTTAAAGATGATGCAACTGCATTTAATGGAGTTAAAAAAGATCAACTGGAAGATAAAGGGATTTTGAATAATAAAATTTCTACATTACTTTATGGATATTTGATTAAACATGGTGTAAAAACTCACTGGATTAAAACTTTGAATGAAAGGGAACAACTTTGTAAAAAAGTGGAAATTGTGCCTTTGGAAGTAATTATTAGAAATAGAGCAACTGGAAGTTTTGTAAAAAGATATGCGGCTGAAGAAGGAAAAATCTTTAAAAGACCTACTTTTGAATTATCTTACAAAAATGATGATTTGGGAGATCCGTTGCTAAATGATGATCATGCTTTGGCGTTGGAATTAGTTACTGAAGAAGAACTAGCTAAGATTAAAGAACAAACTTTCTTGATTAATGATTTGTTGTCTAAATTGTTTGACAAAATGAACTTGATTTTGGTGGATTATAAAGTTGAGTTTGGAAGAGATAAAGATGGAAATATTTTACTTGCAGATGAAATTAGTCCAGATTCAATGAGACTTTGGGATAAAGATACACTTAAAAAATTGGATAAAGATAGATTTAGACAAGATTTGGGAGATGTAATGGGTGCATATCGTGAAGTTTTAAGACGTTTAGAAAAAGCATTGGCAGAATAAATTTTTAAAATCAATTTATGGTTCATATCTAAATAAAAAATTTTTTATAAGTTTTAAATCGGCAAGGGGTATTAACTCCTTGTCGTAAAATAAATTAAAAAGTAATTTTTATGGTAAAAATATTGATAAAATTATAAGCTAGAATAGTTTATGATAAAAAATGGAGGAAACTAACAAAATGATTAAGAGTTTGAATGAGGAATGCGGAGTATTTGGAGTTTTTGGACATCCTAATGCAGCAAGACTTACTTATTATGGACTTCACAGTTTACAGCACAGAGGACAGGAAGCGGCGGGAATTGTGGTAAGTGATGGAGTTCGTGTAAATGGTCATCGTGGGCCTGGACTTGTGTCAGAAGTGTTTAATGATGACAGGATATTTAATAGATTGGAAGGGAACAGCGCTATTGGACATGTTAGATATGCGACTTCTGGAAGCAGCAGCGGTCGTAATATTCAGCCATTCCTATTTCAATTTTTTGATGGAAGCATCGCTTTGGCACACAATGGAAATTTGATTAATGCGAAAACGTTAAAAAGAGAATTGGAAGAGCATGGTGCGATTTTTCATTCTACATCAGATACAGAAGTGTTGGTTCATTTGATTAGAAGAAGTAAAGAAAAAGATTTTCTGAGCCAATTGAAAGATGCGTTAAGACAAGTAAAAGGTGGATTTTCTTTCTTAGTTCAAACTCAAAAAGAATTATACGGCGCAGTTGACCCTTTTGAATTTCGTCCTTTAATTTTAGGGAAAACAAAAAATGGAGCGTATATTTTGGCAAGTGAAACTTGTGCGTTGGAAATTGTCGGAGCAGAATTTGTTAGAAATATTAGATCTGGAGAAGTTGTAATCATTGATAAAGATGGATATAAAATTGAAAAATATACTGACAATACTTCAACTGCGATTGCGGCGATGGAATATGTGTATTTTGCAAGACCTGATTCGGATATTTCAGGAGTAAATGTACATTCGGCTCGTAAAAGATGCGGAAGAAGATTGGCACAGGAAGCACCTGTTGAAAATGCAGATATTATAATCGGAGTTCCAAATTCTTCATTGTCGGCAGCAAGTGGTTATGCAGAAGAGAGCGGAAAACCTTATGAAATGGGATTAATCAAAAACCAGTATGTAGCAAGAACATTTATTCAGCCAACTCAGGAATTGAGAGAACAAGGTGTTAGAATGAAACTTTCTGCTGTAAAAGGTGTTGTAAAAGACAAAGTTGTCGTTATGATTGATGATTCAATAGTTCGTGGAACAACTTCAAGCCGTATCGTTCAGTTATTGAAAGAGGCTGGAGCAAAAGAAGTTCATGTAAGAATTGCCTCGCCAGAATTTAAGTTTCCTATTTTTTATGGAATTGATGCATCGAATTCATCGGAATTAATTTCAGCAAATAAAACTGTTGAAGAAGTGAGAGAGTACATTGGTGCAGATTCATTGGCTTTCTTGACTATTGACGGATTAATTGATTCGATTGGACTTAATTTTGATGCACCATATACTGGACTTTGCATGGAATGCTTTAATGGAGATTATCCAGCTGGATTAGGAGATTATGAGGAAGAATTTTACGCTTTGTTGACACCGATTCAAAAAGAGGCTTTGAAAGAATTGAAGAAATAAAGAATTGAAAAATAAGGAGAAAAAGTGTATATAGTGAGTTTAAATTATGTAAAAGCAGTAGGTGAAGTTGAAAAATATTTAGAAGAACATATAAAATTTTTGGAAAAATATTATGGAATGGGAAAGTTTATTTGTTCAGGAAGAAAAAATCCTAGAACAGGCGGTGTAATTTTGCTAAATGCAGAAAATTTGGAAGAAGTTAAGAAAATAATTTCAGAAGATCCGTTTAATATAAATAGAATTGCGGAATATGAAATTACAGAATTTTTCCCTACAAAATATGCAGAAGATTTTGCAAATTTTGTAAAATAAATAGAGATTTAATTTAAAACAGGAGGATAAAGAATGTCAATTTCTTATAAAGATTCAGGAGTAGATAAAGAAGAAGGATACAGAAGTGTTGCAAAAATAAAAGAAAGAGTAAAAGCAACTTACAACAAAAATGTTATGAACGAATTGGGAAGTTTTGGAGCTTTATACAAATTAGGAGAATACAAAAAACCAATTTTAGTGTCTGGAACTGATGGAGTTGGAACAAAATTAAAAGTTGCATTTGAAACAAATAAATATGATACAGTTGGAATTGACTGTGTTGCGATGTGTGTAAATGATATTTTGTGTCACGGAGCACAACCATTATTTTTCTTAGATTACCTAGCTTGTGGAAAATTGGACTCAAATGTTTCTTCTGAAATAATTAAAGGTGTTGTAGAAGGTTGTCTTCAAGGAGATTCAGCTTTAGTAGGTGGAGAAACTGCTGAAATGCCAGGATTTTATGCAGACGGAGAATATGACATTGCTGGATTTGCAGTTGGTGTAGTTGAAGAAGAAAAAATGGTTAATGGAAGTAAAGTTCAAGAAGGAGATGTAATTGTTGCAATTCCTTCAAGTGGAGCTCACAGTAATGGATTCTCATTGTTAAGAAAATTATTCACTAATTTTAACGAAGAATTCAATGGAAAAACAATTGGAGAACATTTATTGACACCAACAAAAATTTATGTAAAACCAATTCAAAAAGTTATGGAAAAAGTGCAAGTGAACGGAATGGCTCACATAACTGGTGGAGGACTTATTGAAAATGTTCCAAGAACTATACCAGACGGATTTTGTGCAAACATCGAAAAAGCGAAAGTAAAAGTTCATCCGTTGTTTAAACACGAAACATTCTCAAGAGTTCCAGAAGAAGAAATGTGGGGAACATTCAACATGGGAGTTGGATTTGTTGTTATCGTAAATAAAAATGATGCTCAAACAGTTATTGATATTTTAGCTGAAAATGGAGAAGAAGCCTATGAATTAGGAACTATTGTTAAAGGTGACGAAAAAATTAATTTATATTAAAAATAAAGATGATAAAAATAAATTTAAAGAGAGTGAAAAAATGTCTAATAAAAATAAAAAAAGAATAGCAGTTTTAGTTTCTGGTGGAGGATCAAACTTACAGTCAATCATTGATAACATTGAGTGTGGAAACTTGAATTGTGAAATTTCTTATGTAATTGCAGATAGAAAGTGTCATGGATTGGAAAGAGCAGAAAAACATGGCATAAAAAATATTTTGCTTGACAGAAAAGTATTAAAAGAAAAATTGTCTGACAAAATTAGCAGTGTGCTTGAAAATGATGACGAAAAGACAGATTATATCGTATTAGCAGGATATTTGTCGATTTTATCGCCAGAATTTATAAAAAAATGGTCAAGAAAAATTATAAATATTCATCCGTCATTACTTCCAAAATTTGGTGGAAAAGGAATGTATGGAATGAATGTCCATAGAGCAGTTATCGAAGCAAAAGAAACTGAAAGTGGTTGCACAATTCATTTTGTTGATACAGGAGTTGACACAGGAGAAATTATTTTGCAGATAAAGGTGCCTGTGCTTAGTGATGACACGCCGGAAGTTTTGCAGAAGAGAGTGCTTGAGAAGGAACATGTTTTATTGATTGAAGGGATTAAGAAGTTACTAGGAGAATAATTTTAAAAGTAAAGGAATGAGCTAAATATGGATTTAGAAGATTTTTTGGCAATAGTAACATATCTTTTGATGATTATTGGAGGAGCTGTTGGAATAGGAATAATATTTTTATTTATTAGAAAAATAGGAAAAATTGAAAGTAAAGACAAATTAGAAGAAGAAAAATTAGATGATGAATTTTAGAAGATTTGGAGGTGAACAATAATTTGGAAGAGGTATTAGTGATAATTGCGATGATTGTGGGAGGATTGACTGGATTTTTGATGGTAAAATTTATTCAGAAAAAGTTAAAGGATAAAAATGGAAAATAATTTATTTGATACTATTCCTCATTTAAATAGCGAATGTTTAATAAATTTTGAATTACATATTATTTAGCTAGGAATTAAAACTTCTAGTTTCTAATGGGGTTTAGTATCAATTTATCAATTTGTAATATAAACTAGGGAAATAAAATAATTAAAGGAGCAGAAATGAAAAAAATAATACTATTATTGTTATTAATGTTAGGAATTTTATCTTTTTCAAAGGAAAAAAAAGTTTATATGCCTAAAGTAGTCATAACTGTAATGGATGATAATTTTAAAAATCCGATTACAAGAGCTGTGGAGCAAAGTGGAATATTGACAAAGGCCCTTTCATTAGGGGATATGCTTTCTTTTAGATACAAAAGTGACGATAAGAAATTTGCAGAAAAATTGATTGAAGAAATTTGGAAAATGAATAAAACTCTTCCTAATAAATTAACTTTTTTGATAGAGCAAAACGAAGAAAATACAATGGTTCAAATTTTACAGGTATTAAAAAAATACAGATACAGAGGTAAAGTTGAAGTGATTGAGTTGTCGTATCAAAAGAATGCTAAAATTTTGGAGCAGACAAATAAAAACGGCTGGGAATATAATCAATATTCTGACTTGAAAGATGTGACAGGAGAAGTGGAAATCGGAGGCGTAAAATACAATAAGAATGAATGTGTGGCAACACTTTTTATGCAAAAACATGACAATGTGAAAAAGTAAATTTTAGATACAGATGTTAAATAGGATAGGAGATTAGAAATTTTATTTTTAAGAAAGGAAAAACAAAAAAATGAAAAAAAGAGCATTAATAAGCGCTTTTGATAAAACGGGAATTTTAGAATTTGCACAGTTTTTAGATAAAAAAGGTGTGGAAATTATTTCGACAGGAGGGACTTACAGATATTTGAAGGAAAATGGCCTTTCTGTAATTGATGTTTCAGAAGTTACAAATTTTAAAGAAATGCTGGATGGGAGAGTAAAAACTTTGCATCCGAATATTCATGGTGGAATTTTGGCGATTAGAGATAATAAGGAGCATATGGAAACAATAAAGGCTGAAGGGATTGAACCAATTGATTTTGTTGTTGTTAATCTTTATCCGTTCTTTAGAGAAGTTCAGACGGACAAAACTTTTGACGAAAAAATCGAATTTATTGATATAGGTGGACCTACAATGCTTCGTTCAGCTGCAAAATCATTTAAAGATGTAACAGTTATTTGTGAAACTGAAGATTATTCAGTAGTCATGGAAGAAATGGAAAAAGATGGAGAAGTTTCTTATGAAACTAAAAAAAGATTGGCTGGGAAAGTATTTAACTTGACATCGGCTTATGATGCGGCAATTTCTGCGTTCTTGTTAGAAGAAGATTATCCAAAATATTTGAATGTTTCTTATGAGAAAAAATTTGACTTGAGATATGGGGAAAATCCTCATCAATCTTCAGCTTACTATGTTTCAACTACTGAAAATGGAAGCATGAAAGATATTAAGCAATTGAACGGAAAAGAATTGTCATTTAACAATATTAGGGATATGGACATCGCTTGGAAAGTGGTTGGAGAATTTGATGGTCCGGCAGCTTGTGCGATAAAACACTCAACTCCTTGTGGTGTGGCTGTTGCAGATGATATTTTCACAGCGTACAAAAAAGCTCACGATTGTGATCCAGTATCAATTTTTGGTGGAATTGTGGCACTTAACAGAGAAGTTAATAAAGAAACTGCCGAAGAATTGAAAAAAATCTTCTTGGAAATCGTAATTGCACCTTCATTTACAGATGAAGCGTTGGAAATCTTGAAAACTAAGAAAAACTTGAGAGTTATCGAATGTAAAACTCCAAAACCTCAAGATAAATTCGATTATGTAAAAGTTGACGGCGGAATTTTGGTTCAAGGAACAAATAACAAGATGATTGATGAAATGAATGTTGTTACTGAAAAACAGCCTACTGAAAAAGAAAAAGCTGATATGGAATTAGGAATGAAAGTTGTAAAATATGTAAAATCAAATGCAATTGTAGTCGTTAAAGACGGAATGGCAATCGGTGTGGGAACTGGTCAAACTAACAGAATTTGGTCAACAGAACATGCATTACAGCACGCTCAAGAAAAAGTCGGAAAAGACTTGACAGGAGCAGTATTAGCATCAGACGCTTTCTTCCCATTCAGAGATTGCGTAGACACAGCTGCAAAAACAGGAATCAAAGCAATTGTACAACCTGGTGGTTCAATTAGAGATAAAGAATCAATTGACGCTTGTAATGAACATGGAATAACAATGGTATTTACTGGAATTAGACATTTTAAACATTAATTTTTTATGCAGGGAGATTAAAAAAGTTTAGTTTCTCTGCATAGCTTTAATATATTAAAAACCAATGTTATTTTCTAAATTAGTCAAATCATTTATAAAATAATTTAATCTTAAAAATAAAGAAACTAGGAGTTTAAAAAATGATAGAAAAAATTTTAGAAAAATTTAAAAATGACGAAAGAGTAGAAGCAATAGCGCTTGGAGGTTCAAGAGCGGGAGAAAATTTTGATGAAAAGTCGGACTATGATATCTATGTTTATTACAACGAAATGATACCTGAAAAAGAGCGTAAAGAAATTTATTTGGAAGTCTGTTCAAAAATTGAAATTGGCAATCATTATTGGGAATATGAAGATAATGGAGTTTTGAATAACGGAGTGGAATTCGATGTGGTTTACCGAAAACTAGACGATTTTATAAATGGAATTTCTTATGTAGTCGATAAATGTAATTCTCATAACGGATATACAACTTGTATGTGGCATAATCTGATAAATTGTAAAATTCTTTTTGACAAAAACAAAAAGCTTGAAAAATATCAAAAACAGTACAGCATAGATTATCCTAAAAAGTTGAAAGAAAATATAATTTTACGAAATATGAATTTATTGTCTGATGCTCTTCCAGCGTATAAGGGTCAAATAAAAAAGGCTACTGGAAGAGCTGATGTTGTGAGTATAAATCATAGAATAACAGAATTTTTGGCTTCATATTTTGATATTATTTTTGCATTAAATGAATTAACTCATCCAGGAGAAAAAAGACTTGTGGAAATTTCTTTGAAAAAATGTAAAAAATTACCGAAAAATTTTTCTCAAAATATAGAAAATTTATTAAAAAATATTGCCGTCAATAATGAAAATGTAAATTTTTATGTACAAGAAATTGTGAGAGAATTAAAAGAGATTTTAAAATAGGCGGGAGCAAAAATGGAATTAAAAGTGTTGGAATGGACATTTTTTAGAGAGTGTAAAGTTTCAAAAGATATAGAAAATATTTTGGTGGATGGCGAAAGTGCCACGGTTGTGTATAAAACAATACGGGATTTAGCGGTATTTACGAATAAAAGATTAATTGTAAAAGATAAACAAGGAATAACTGGACATAAATCTGAAATTTTTTCATTGCCATATAAATCAATAATTATGTGGTCAATTGAGAATGCTGGGAAAATTGTAGATTTTAATTCTGAAGTTGTGCTTTGGACAAGAATTGGAAAATTTAAAATAAAACTTGGAGCAGATATAGATGTAAAAAAAATAGATTATTTACTCGCAAGTTATATTCTATAAAAAAAATTGCTTAAAATTTATAAATTTATTAAAAAAATTTAAAATATAAATATAAAAAAGTAAATATGAAAAAATAAAAAAAGTTTAGGAGGCTTTAATGAAAGTACTGATTGTAGGAGCAGGTGGAAGAGAACACGCAATTGCTTGGAAAATTTCACAAAATGAAAAAGTTGAAAAAATATTTATTGCACCTGGAAATGCGGGAGCGGAGTTATTGGAAAAAGCTGAAAATGTGAATTTGTCAAACAATATTGAAGAATATGTAAAATTTGCAAAAAATAATAAAATTGATTTGACATTTGTTGGAAGCGAAGAATTATTAGTAGCTGGGATTGTTGATG